>CAYXZO010000016.1:0-22181 GCA_964469505.1 uncultured Lentisphaeria bacterium
ATCATATTCTCCCTGGAGCATTCTCAATCTTTGCAGAAGAGGTTGGGGTTGGGAACGGGGAGGGCTTTCTTCCAGCTTCGAAAATAACCACAGCGCTCCGGTACTGATTCCGGTAAGAATCAGCAGAGCCAGATAAGGGCTGAAGTGTAGACCGGACCAAATTCCGGTAGATAGAATCGCTTTCAAACCACTGATGAACCCACCCGCCAGGATTGTCGCCAGTGACCAGGTCGAATAATACAGTGAAATAGCTTCGGTGATTTCCGTTCCCTGGGCCGTGCGCATTATGAAAGGCAGGGCACTGACCTGCAGTAGCATAAACCCCACTCCCCAACTCCAAAAAGCAAGTCGCACCAGCTGCAATTGGTGCCAATTAACCGCATGGAGCAACAATACGCTTACGAGGGGAATCAATACAGCCGCAGCGACGAAATAACGTTTTAGGGGTCTTCCTTTGAGATAGAGCCCCAAGGGAAAAGCAAAGAGCAATACGCCTAAGAAACGGTAACTGGTGAACTCGGCAATTTGAGGATCGGGGTACCCTTGTTCCCGGAGGTAGATATTCAAAATCAGATTGAACCCTGCATTAACCAAGTTTAGCAGCAGTGCACCTCCGGCAAGAAACAGCAACGAGCGGGGCAGAAGAAAATAACCGCCGAACAACCGGCAGAACACCCTGGGAATCTTATCCAAATTGGGGGTAGCGCACATTTTCTCAACTGACATGGATTCGAATATCAGTCTTTCACATCTGGTAAGTCGATGGCACTCTTACTTCATTCTCATCCCGGCCTGGTCCGCAATAAAGGGCCATGACCTCCTTGTATCGAGAATAACAGTTCTATTCATCCCCACAATAAAAAGGTTGTTTTTACTCCCGTTATGGTTATAAATAGCGTTGCGTTTATTGATAATGGTAATTTCTTTCCCTTGAGTTAGATCCATTTCTTAGTCCATCAACCATTTTCATAAATAGTTGTTTAATGTGATTCAGCGCATAGGCCCTTTGCCATGGGAAAGGTATCGTTTAACCAAGTAAGAGGAATACTATGAGAAGTTCTATAAACAAAATAAACTCCATTAAGAAAATAAAACACCCAGACCGCATTTCCCGAATCTGGTGGGAACTGCTGGGGATAGCCCTCGCATTGTTGATCATTTTCGGTCAACAAATTCGCCACGCTCAAGAAATTACGGCTTTGAATGTCAAACACATCCAGGAAGTAGATTCTCTGCAAAATCAGATCCGTGGGTTAGCCCAAAGCTTAGCGCTGTTTACCAACGGCAAACCGTTAATCTTCACCGCTTACAATGCTCTTACCGCCCAGACCGATAACACCCCTAACATCACCGCCAGCAATAAGCGGATTTTTCCGGGGGTGTTGGCTTTGAGTCGGGAGTTATTAAAACCTTACAATGAAAGCGCCCAGATAGCCTATGGTGATACCGTTTGGGTAGTTATTCCTCTTCAGGTCGAGGATACCATGCATCGACGCTGGCAGAATCGAGCCGACATATTCATGCTGGATTATCATCAGGCTCTGGCTTTCGGTAAGCGCCGTGGTTATCTGTATCACCATCAAATCAATCATAAGGATTTTGCTGCCCTTACCCCCTCCCGCAAGCAGCAGCTATAAATTCCCTTACCCTCCTCTCCTCCAGCCGAAAGCGGGCCTCCCCAGCCCGCTTTCTTTTTTCTCGAATCTCACTTCGTGTTAGTGAATCTGTTAGTGATATATGCCCAATAATACCCTAAAATACTCTAAAGATTGGCCCAATGAATATCCGCTAAGTCATTGAAAATATTGTACTCCGGGCAGGATTCGAACCTGCGACCGACGGATTAGAAGTCCGTTGCTCTATCCAGCTGAGCTACCGGAGCCGTTGGGCCAAATGGTAGAAGATGAAACCACACTTGGCAATCTTTTTCAACAACCGGAATTACTCGGAATCGTCCAGGGCTTCCAGTCGTTTTTCAAACTCGGATAGACCTTCGGAATCACTTTCTAATGGCAATACCGGCGGAGGAGCCGTCGGTGGCGGTGCCACTGAGCCCCGCTTTAGTTTATCCAGCAAAACCTCCATATCCCGATTGAACTCCTCCAAGGTCTTTTCTAGCCTGCGGGTAAGCTCGGCCAGCAGGATTTCGGAATAATTGTGGCTAATACCTGCTAGCAAGGTGTCTATCCGGTCCTTCAGAAAAGCAAAGCGCGGATCGGAAAATTCAATTTCGGCCATAACCACCCTTTTTTAAGTAAAATTAACCTTTCTTTGCACTGGTACCAACGCTTCCCCACTTCTGATAGCGGGCCAACCATTCCCGGGCAAAATTGCTGAAATTTCGCTTCTCGATAGCTCTGCGAATATCAGCCGTCAAGTCGGCATAAAATGTCAGATTGTGAATTGTCCCCAACACATAGGCCAGAGGATCACCCGTGAAGTAAAGGTAGCGTAATACCATGCGGGAATATGTCTGACAGGTGTAGCAGCGGCATTTTGTATCTACCGGATAGCTGTCTTTACGATAAGCTTTGTCTTTGATCCGAATTTTGCCCGTGCGGGTGAATAAGGTCCCGCTACGGGCATACCGGGTGGGTATCACACAGTCGAACATATCCACTCCCCGCTCAACGACGGCCAGAATATCTTCCGGCAACCCGACCCCCATGACATAACGGGGTTTGTTTTCCGGCAATAGCGGTGCCGTGTAGCCAACGATCCGCTTCATCTCTTCCAAACCTTCACCCACACTGACACCCCCGATGGCGTAGCCGTCAAAATCCAGCTCACAGATTTCCATGGCACTCTGGCGCCGTAAATTTTCGTAGGTGCCGCCTTGCACTATACCGAATAGTGACTGTTCCGGCCCCAAAGGCACCTGTTTACAACGTCGGGCCCATAAAGTGGTACGGCGCACCGCTTCCCGCGTGGCCTCCAGAGAGGCAGGGTATTCCAGGCATTGGTCAAAAGCCATGACAATATCCGCCCCCAATATCCGCTGAATTTCGATGGAGCGTTCGGGGGTTAACGTTACGGGCGAGCCTCGATCTTCATATCTGAAAGTCACACCCTCGTCGCTAAGTTGCCGATGGGGCAGCGAAAAAACCTGGAATCCCCCCGAGTCGGTAAGTATTGGTCCCTGCCATCCCATGAAATTGTGGAGTCCGCCGCTGCGGCGCACCGTACCCAATTTTTCCTGGGTGGAGAGGTGGTAAGTATTGGCCAAAATAATTTGAGCACCCGACTCCTTCACATCACGAGGTGGCAAAGAATGAACGAAGCCGGCAGTACCCACCGGCATGAAAACGGGGGTTTCCACCGTGCCATGACTGGTTTGGAGCACTCCGCGCCGCGCCCCGGAGGGATCTAAAACTTTCACTTTAAAACGTATAGCCATTGTAGTTCCTATTTACCGTGAGTTTTTCTGAGTAACCATTCCCGCTGAGCTACAGGTTCAGCTTCCCCAGCAACAAAGCGGTCATAATCAAATCTGATTTCTTCAGGCCCAACCTGTATTCTAAGCCGTTGATACCCACCGGATTCAAACGGCAAGCAGCAAAAATCCTCCATCGTACTCCCAACCAATCCCGTAGCGGATTTCTTGAAAATAAACTCACAGCCATTCAAACGGGTTAAGGCCTCCAGGGGCGGGGCTCCGCCGCTGAAAGCACCTTTATAAAAAAACGTTTGCATCAACACCTCGCCCGGATCCCAGGGTGCCAGCAATAAATATCCCTGTTGCCAGGCAAATTCCCCCGCCATGGCGTTGGAAATCCGGTACTTTAAAGCTTTTTGACGAATCCCCGTACTATCCGGAGGGGGCTCAGTGGTGAGAATCTCCACCTGTAATCCGGGCAGTTTGACGAGGCCGCTGTCATTTACTTCCCACACAGAAAAGGAGCCCGTGGCCTGCTGTACCAGTTGATTCATCAATTCCAGACGCACATCCTTGGTACCCAACAGTTCCTTGAAAGTGGTAAAACGTAAATATATGACCAACATGGCAATCAGCGTTGCCGCACTCACAAGGTAAGGAGTCATATGGGATGGAATACCCCGGGGTGCGGGTTTCAAGGGCGGTGCGCCAGGATCAACCACCATTCACCCTCATAATCGGTGCATTTATCCAAGACAAATCCACTCCCCTCGATCAGCTCTTCCGCCGTTGCGCGAGGTACGCGATGTTCCTGAGGGGGGCCATTTTCCAGGCCCTGGTCAGGTAACCAATCCACCACCATCAATTTACCCCCCGGTCGCAGGACGCGATAGAGTTCCCTTAGATTCTGCTCTGGCTCGTGGAATTCGTGAAATACATTGATCAAGACTGCACCATCAACTTCATCATCAGACAAATCAATAGCAACTTCCTCCACCAACAACAATTGCACATTTAAGCGGGGCTCCCTTTCTCCCAGCAAATCCAACATTTCTTGTGAAGTATCGGCGGCTATCACCCGTCCGTCTTCACCCATGGCCGCCGAGGCGGGGAAGGTGAAAAAGCCGTTACCGCATCCTAGATCCAGAATAGTACTGCCTGGCGGTAATCCCAGAATCTGTAACAGCACATCCGGCTTCATCCGGTGGTATCGCTCGGGAGCGATCAACCGCTCGGCTTTTTCCGGATCGAATTTATGACCCGCCATCAACACTCCTTTCTTGTTTCCAGTTGCAATAGCTCATTGAAAGCCTGTTGCAGTTTTCTGGTCCACCCGTATTGGGAAGTAAATCCATCCCAGTATACCGATAATATTCCCACTCCTGTGCTGGTTATGAAAGCCTCATCCATTTCCTGCAGCTGGGAGCGAAAAATTTTGGTTTCCATGACTTCCACTCCCAGCTGCTGGGCCACTTCCATCACGGCACCACGAATAACCCCCGGCAAAATACCCAGCTCCAGTGAGGGAGTCAGTAACCGGTCCGCTCGGACCAAGAAGATATTTCTGATGGCACCTTCGGTGATTAGCCCCTCGCGATTGAAAAATACTGGTTCAAACGCTCCCTGCCGAGCCGCTTTACGCTTGGCCAGAACGTTACCCAAATAGTTACCACTTTTGATGGCTGGGAAAAAACGTAAAAGAGGAAAGCGTTCCTCAGGTAAAAAAACCACTTTCACCGGTTCGGGAGGTCGCGGCGACAGAGTACGACCGGTAAGGTAAATTGCCGGTTTTGCAATCGGTTCCCAGGGCACTTTTTGCAAACTTCCACCGGTTACAATCAGGCGTAACAGTCCCTGCGAGAGATTATTACGGTTAATGAACTCCTGAAATAATTCCTGAAACCATGAATCGGGAGGTATGGCAGATATTTCCAGCAGAGAGAGTCCCTTTCTAAGACGACTCAGGTGACGTTCACCCCTGAAAGGAGTACCATTCTCCACCCGCAGGGTCTCAAACAGCTGCAGGCCGTAAAGAAACCCCTTATCCTCTAACGGCAAAGCGGCTTCTGTCGCCGGGACCCAGGAACCATTAACATAATACTCCATAAGCCCGTCACCAGGATGAGACTAGCAACATCCAAAACATGTCGAGGGCTGAAGTGGATTGCTTATGAAGCCAGGCGTAGCACTTCCTCAACCAGCTTTTCGATTCCGCTAGCGGCCTCGCTAATACGACCGGCAAGCATATAGGCCGGAGTGGAGACCACTTTATGCTCTTCGTCCACAACAAACTTGTCCACTGGACAATTGACATGTACTCCGCCCATTTTCTCGATATTGGTAGCGGTGTCCTGGTCGGTTCCAATGGTCAATTTAGCGCCTTTGCCATAGATATGGGGAATCATAGCCGGTGCGATACATACAAACCCCAGTGGCTTACCGGCCTCGGCCATGGCTTTGGCAAACCGTAACACATCGGGTTGAATGGTGCAGTCCGCCCCTTTGACTGCAAAATCGCATAAATTCTTGGCTGCTCCGAAACCTCCCGGGAAAATGGCCCCGTCGTAATCAGCCGGATTAGCTTGAGCAATGTCAATTATATTGCCCCGGGCTATGCGGGCGGCTTCAACCAGTACATTACGGCTTTCACCTTCGGCCACCTCACCCGTCAGGTGATTCACGACGTGCATTTGGGGAATATTAGGCGCCATACATTGAACTTCAGCTCCCGCCCGATCTAGAGCTAGAAGAGTTATGACACTCTCGTGAATCTCCGCTCCATCATAAACTCCACACCCCGAAAGGATTACAGCAATTTTAGGCATAGGTAATCCTCCTTTAATTATGAGTTAAGCTTAATTGCATTCACCATTGAAACCGATCCAATTCCGGGTCCGAAGGTTCAGGTTCTTCCACACCCGTAAGGTTGACCCAGATGAAGCCCTCTTCAACTCGGAGAGGGTAACGGGCCAAGCGAGGCCAACGAGGGCTGATTCCCTCGCCGGTGGAGATGCGATACCGCCAATCGTGCAACGGACAGCGCACCTCATCGCCCCGAATATCGCATAGCTCAAACTTAAATCCTTGGTGGCGGCAAGTTCCGGAACGAGCCAGGAACCCATCTTTAGTATGAAAAATGGCGATCTCCCGGCCCTGGAGATTGAAGTTGCGGGCGGTCCCCAGTGGGATTTCGGTGGTGGGAACCAAGCGCTGCCATCCGTCGGAACTCTTCACTGATCTATCTCCCAGATACGTCGTAAGATTTTTTCCGCCCAGAACAGACCAACCATGGTTTTGGCATCGGTTATCTGATCGCGACGTAATAGCTCCAAAGCAGTGTCCAGCTCCAATTCTACAATTTGGAGAAATTCATCATTATCCCGATCAGGTCGTGATAGATGTAACCCGGTGGCTAGATATAAAGCCATTTTCTCGTCAGCGTAGCCGATGGCGGGGTGGATGTGGCAAAGAAAAGTCCAATTGTCGGCTTCATACCCTGTTTCCTCCAGCAGCTCACGTTTGCCCGTGGTAAGGTAGTCCTCACCAACATCCACTTTCCCGGCGGGCAGTTCATAAAACACCTGGCGGGGGGCATAGCGGTACTGCCGTTCCATGATAATCTTCTCACCCTCAAGCACCGGAATAACCACTACCGCGCCCGGGTGTAGAATATACTCTCTGGTACTCCGGCTGCCATCGGGTAAAGCCACTTCATCCCGCCGGACATGCAGCAGTTTCCCATCGAAAATCACTTCACTGGAAAGGGGATGTTCTTCCAGCTCCTTCAACGAAGCTTTCATAGCTGCAAATTCGTTCGACATATCAAAATCCATTAGCAATAACGCTCCTACAACAAAAAAGCTCCATTATAGCCCGGTACGAACGCTTTCCAACAAATGACGCAGCACATTTTCCGTGCCGGAAATGATGAACTGTACCGATAGGGTCACCACTAATAACCCCATAATTCGGGTGATGATTCTCAGGCTAGTTTTACCAAAGCGTCTGACTAACTCGTGGGAGTAGCGCAATACGAAAAAGGTGGCCAAGCTTGCGAACAGCACCGCCCCAATCAAGGCCACCAGTTGCTGCCAGGTCTGCGCGTTGGCCCGGAAAACCATTACGGTGGCAATAGCGCCCGGCCCGCTGAGGACGGGAATGGCCATGGGGATAATGGTGATATCTTCCCGCTCGATCACCTCGTAGCGCTCCTTTTCAGTGATCTTGGCCTTGGGATGTTGCCCGCGAATCATGCTCATCCCAACCCCAAAAATGAGCACCCCCCCGGCGATACGAAAAGCATCTAGGGTAACGTGGAAGAGTTGAAAGATGAAACGACCCAAAAACATGAATACTATCAAAGTCACCGCAGTAGCAAAGGCGGTACGTTCAGCCTTTACGCCCAGTTCGCGGGGCTCATCGCCGGCGGTTAACGAAACAAATATCAAAGCTGCCCCAAAGGGATTGAGGATTACCAGAATAGCCGGGACTATGCGCAGTAAATAGTCGATCATTAGGCCATACTTTCCCGGGTGGTCAACACTTTGTTCAATAGCTCGGTATCATCGGACATAATTCCCCGAACCCCCGGCAACCGTTTTAGTTCCCTGATTTTTTCCGCATCGTTTACCACCCAGACATGGATAGGAATACCTTTAGTCCGCGACCAGTACAGGGCGCGGCCCTGGACGTTGGTGTAATAGGGGTGGAGAAAATCGGGATGGGTCAGATGAAAGCCCAGAGGGACCCGTAGAGAAAACCGCCCCCGACGGTGCCACAACAAAGCTGTGAAAATTGTGGGGTCGGCCATTTTCACCCGCCAGATATTCAGGGGGTTGAAAGAAGACACAATCACTCTATCGCGGAGGCCATGCCGGTGAATAAACATCACCACTTCCCGTTCCAGGCGCATATCGGAGAAAAAACTGAAGTTCTTCAACTCCATGTTGATTATGATGTCAGAGGGTAGAGCATTGATGACCTCCTCCAAAGTCGGTATAGCCTGGTAGCTTGTATCCCAATTAACTGCCGCGTTTAATTGAGCTAGGTCTCCGTACTTGTAATCTGCCAAGCGCCCTTTTCCGTCCGTAGTGCGCTCCAGTCGGTCATCGTGAAACACCACCAGACGTCCATCCCGGGTTATGTGAACATCCAGCTCTACGGCGTTGCACCCATCGGCGATAGCTTTCCGAAAGCCAACTAGCGTATTTTCCGGCGCCAGGGCCGCCGCTCCCCGATGCCCGAACCGCAAAAAAGGGTGCTGCCGGTAAATAACCGAAGTATCCAGCGGGCGCCAGAAAAACAGGTGCTTGAAAAGCAGAGCCAGAGCAAATAATCCAAAAAGCCAAGCCGTTAGGGTCACTAGTGGTAATCAGCTCCCGGGTTGCAACAGCAGTCGATTATAGCCCGAATTGCGAATCAAAGTCTCGTCAGTGGGGAACAGCCGGTAAGTCCCTGTGTTGTATAGGGGAGCTTGATCCTGATAATGCGGCGAAAGGGGATTCCCCGATTGTCCCGTAGGCAGAACACTTAAAACACCGGTGCGGAATTCGGCGAAATCCACAATCCGTCGTACTGAGGGTCCCAAAACCACAGCGAAAGGATCCGTCAACTTGTACTCCATGTTGTTGACCGTAGTTCCGGTACCCGGAGCCGGGAAGGGGCCGACATTCAGATGCAACAACTTGTCCAGTAATTTCACCTGACCCATGGGATGGGGATGAACCAACTGGTGCAGGTCGCCCCATTGCCAACGCTTCATGTCTTTTCCTTTGCGCCGAGACAACTCAGCCACGGCCTGATTCAGGGAGCGCGCTAAAATGTCCCCTAAGGTTTCTTTCTTATCGAAGGTTCTCACATCGTCAAACCATAGTGATTGCCCTTGTCGTAGCAAGAACAATCCATTGCGATAACTGAGATTGGCCAGCTTGAGAAAACCTTTCATGAATTCCGGACCTAGCAACTGCATTTCATCGCCGTAAACATTCTCAACGAATTTCACCCAGAACATATTGAAAATACTGGCAGGGACACTGGCCACCGGATGGTTGAAATCCCAGTTTTTGAGCAATTCCTCGGCTTGTTGGGCCAGAGGAGTCAAATCATCCCGCCCCGATAAACCTTTCAGCATCAACGGTAATGCATCGCGGGCAAAGACCGAAACCACATCATTCTGGATTGCCTCCATATCTTCCACCGTGGCCTGGTTCAACTGCTCCAGCATTTCAGTGATGCGGGCAATCCGCGATGGTGGCTCCCAATAGGCGCTGATGTAGTAAGGAAATTTATCCTTCCCGATGGTCTTGTTGTTAGCCGTGGCAATGAATCCCTGGGGTGGATTGAAGAGATAGGGCATTTCCTTAAAGGGAACAAAACCCTTCCAGTCCCACTTGGGATCGTCTCCCGGCAAGGGCACCAATCCGGTGCCTTCGGCGCGAATAGGCAACCACACCGCCGGTCGCCAGCCGATATTTCCATCCACATCGGCATAAATCATGTTCTGACCGGGTACGGCAAATTTGCTTACGGCCTGGGAGAACTCGTCCCAATTCTGGGCTAGATTCAGCTCGTAAAGGGCCTGCACCTCATTGGTCATGAAATTCCCCACCCACTCCATGGCCACTGCCACCGTGTCGGCAAAGAGGGGGTGAATATCAGAGATTACGGGACCGTGCACCGTCTCCCGGATTTTCAGAGTCACTGGAGTACCTCCCTTGACGGAAATTATCTCTTGATAGATCTCCATATCTCGCCACCGTCCATCGTAGAAGTACTGATCCGGGCGATTCGGGTCGGTTTTCTCGATGTAGAAATCCATGTCATCGGTCATCACGTTGGTATAGCCCCAGGCGATGCGGGCATTCTGCCCGATGATCACCAGGGGAATACCCGCCAGAGTGACTCCCGAAACATCAAATCGACCACCCACCAGATGCATTTCGTACCACACCGGCGGCTGGGTAAATCCTAAATGGGGATCATTACACAGAATGGGTTTGCCGCTCTTGGTGCGCCGGCCCGAGACCACCCAGCTGTTGCTGCCGATATGGGAGCCCACCGCACCGGTAATGGTCCGAACTTCTCTTTCACGCTTGAAAAGGTCATCCGCCAGGGCACTGAAAACCTCTGGGGACTGAGGCACAATGTACGGTTGATTGTCAGGGTAAACGGGATACAGTTCGGCCGCCATTTTTTTGCCCAGAACAGTATATACCTTACTGAACACCGCTTCCGGCATCCAGGCCAGGGTCAGGTCGTGTCCCATAAGCCGAGCATAACCAACCATGTGCTCCAGCTTCCAGTGCAACGGTTTATAGCGACCGATACGAAACTCCACCGGCAGATTGTCCTCGTGAGTGTCGATGTAATAGTTGATTCCCTCGGCAGCCTTCTGGAGCAAAGAACTGATTTCCGGGTCCAAAGTCTGCACAATCCGTTTTGCTACCCGGTAAAACCCCCAAGTGCGAAGGTATTTGTCGGATTCAATCAGATCCGGACCGAATGCTTCCGCCAAGCGCCCCTCCACAGCTCTTGCCACCACGTCCATTTTGTACAACCGTTCAGCGGCCATGATATATCCGGCGGCAAAAAACAGATCGCTTTCATTGTGGGCATAAACGTGGGGGACGCCATATTTATCAAAGAAGACTTCCACCGGCTCTTCCAGCCCTTCCAGGGTCAAAGCCCCTGTTTCCTGAAGGACTGGTCCTCTCAAATAAACGTACTTAAGCCAGAGCCCACCCCCGATAAGCACGATTAAAAGAATTAGCACTGCAATAAAGCCGATGCGTTTCATGATTTTCCCTTTCCTCTTTTCTGTGGGAAAGAATTTATAACCAGCGGTCGGGTATGCATGGAAAAAACCTTCCCGAACCTGAATTTTTCAGCCATTCGACCGAATCTAAACGGAGCAATTAGCCAGTTCACTTTCCACAAGCAGATTTCTGCCAAGCTCGCCTGGGAGAGTACGCACTATCGTGGCCAGGTGGTGCGGCGACACAAGCGGTCGTAATAACAATTCTTACATATCTTACTCTGGTCCCCACTGGTGAGGGGGAAGTTGCCTTCAAAGACTGGACCGGCAGCTTCGGCAAAGGCACGGGCCATATCATCAAAGGTCAAATCCTCTGGTGCTGAAGCCACCTCGTAAAGGGGAAGATTGCATTTCTGGAACTCTTTAACTTCTTCCAGGGGTTCGCCACAAAGTCCCAAAGGACTAAGTTTTTTTCTCAAATCCTTCAAGTGCACAAATGAGAATAAAACCCGCTTACGAGGATAGATCCTTTTTAGCGCCAGACAATACAGCAATGGTTGCAACACCTCTTGATTTTTTACCGTCTGTGGCCGCACCTCGCCCGTTTTGTAATCGGAAATCCACACGTAATCCCGGCCGAGCAACAGGCGATCGATACGGCCTGCGATGACGACCCGATTTCCATTCGATAACTCAAGAACAAGTGGTGCCAACGGTCCGCTTTCTGAGAAACCGATTTCAAAGCGCCACTGTCCCTGCAAGGCCTTCAGAAACCTTTGTTCATTCTCCAAAAAAGCCCGCAATACATTTTCCTCTGGCTCCTCAAGCCGTTCCAGATAGCGCTTGCCGAGAGCCCATCGGATAAACTCACCTTTCCGTTGCCATTGGGGTTGAGCAGCCAGGAAATTCTCCACCACCTCCCCTAATAAACGGTAAGCTTCCGGTGGTTGACGGACCAACAATTCGAATCCTCCTCGAGCACCAAAATCCCGGAGTAGCTCGTGAACCAGCTTGCCCACCTCGCCTCGGAGTATGCCCTGCCGATTCCCATCCATTTTTGAAACACCCAGGATTTCCTGGAACCAATACCGCTGCGGGCAATTGTAAAGTACTTCAAAAGCAGAGACGGAAAGTCTCAAGGGGGAAGGACGCTTGCGGCCCGTCGCTCCACTGAATGGTGTGCATTCTTCTCCCTGCAACCAGGCGTTATGGCGGGTCTGCCAGGGTGTCTGGGGATTTTGCAGCGGATGACCCGCCAGCGAAAGCACGTACCGGCGGTAGTTACTAGGCGTGTCATCCATATCCGGCACCTGCACTTCATGAGGCACAAGTTCCAGCAACGAACTAGGTTGCAAGGTGTCTCCCGCAGCATCTTTCAAAGGAAAAGAATAGAACGTGTTTGCTGAGGGTCTGGCCCAGAATAGTTTCAGCAAGTCGAGATTGAATCCCCAAACATCCGGTGAGTATTCTTCATACAGCCAGGGATTGGTGATTGGGGCCGGCGGAAAGTCTCCCTCATTCAAGCCCAGGATGAACAGGCGGGTTTCCTGATCTTCTTGGGCCGCATCCAGAAAGCTGATAATGTCCACCCCTTCCCATTGATGAGGGGTTCGAAAACCCGCTTGTTCCAGAGCCAGGCGGAGTTCTTGCTCCCAATCCCAATCAGGCTCCATGACGAAGCGGCGGCCGAAGCCTTCCAGCCTTTCCAAGATGGCGTTCAATCTTTCCCCCACTCTCCGGGTCCACTCCGCCCGGGGCAGGTTATCGGTCATGTCCACCTCCTGAATTTTGGAGCGTAACAACGCCAGTTTGTCGGCGGGCTCCGCCGCTTGGAAAGTCCGTCGCCACCCATTCAGGAGAGTGTTGATTTCTTCCCGCAGCTTTCTATCCCGGAGGTCCGCTTGCAGGACGTCTTCCCAGAAAGTCCATCCCTGCTCCCGCACCTGGGCTTCAAAGCGCCATAGGCGTTCCGCAGGCCAGGCGGGGGGAAACAAAGGATGTCCCAATAGGGCGGCCACCGTGGACCAGCGCAAGGGAGTCTCCGAACCAAAGCGCAACCAGGTAAGGAGCAATTGGGTAAGAGGATGTTCCAGCACCGGCTCCTGCTTTCGGATACGCCAGGGAATTCCATAGGCTTCCAGCCAGCGTTTCAGCACTGGCACATAACGCTCCATATTGGAAACAGCGATTTTCACCCGGCTCAGCGGAAAATTATTTTGCAGCAAAAGTGCTACCCGCCGCGCCACATCCTCGGCCTCCCGGTCTACATCGGCATAACGGAGAATCGTTCGGGAAGTACCCGATAAATCTGGATCGATGGCGGGAGTACGCCCACTCGAGGCGCTTAAGCCCTTTTCTGGGGGTAATAGAGGCAAGTGCTTGACTACATATACTCTGTCCTCCATTGTTTTCCACCAGGCCAGATCCTCGGGGCGATACACCATTAAGCCGTAAGTGAGTATCACCTCCCAGGGTGGAGCGGAGGGAATGATTTTTTCAGGTGTGGGATATTCCAAATCGTGTTCTGTGCACCAGTTCTTGAAAGCTTCCAGGTACGGCCGGTATACGGGCTTCCATTCCGCCCCCCAGGCGTAATGAGCGCGCACGGCGTCCGCGGCCCGGTTTATAATGCCCCAGGTCGGTTGCTTACCGGTCTCTTTTTTCAGCACCCTGGTCATACCCAGCCGCACGGCGGTCTCCTCCATCCAGGCGCCTTCTGTGACCATAACTTTCCGGAAGCGGTGGTAAGGCAAGACCTGAATCCCCGGGGTCAGGAGCCCCCGCCCGGCCAGGGCCCGGCTAAGCTGGTCACTCTTCATGGTTGTGGACGTCACGATTACCGTCCGCCTACCGTTCTGAAGTTGATCCAATAGTTCGGATTCGATTTCGGGCGGCAGCTTTTCGGTGAGCTGTTCCACATCCAGATCAGAATCGGAATACCATCGGCGCAGGAGTTCGAAATAGCGCTCCGGTTCGTAGAGGATAGTGACTACTTTTCCCTGGCGAACGAAGAAAATTTCACCTCGGGCCTCCAAACCGAAGTTCTGTTTTATCATCCACAGGTAGGTTTGTAATTGAATCCAATAGGGGTGGTCTCCGGTGGCAAGCTCTGGCGGAATTTCGGCATCGGTTTTATAATCCACCACCCGCCATTCACCCCCTTGCTCGTAAAGCAGGTCCACCACACCGCTCACGCGCAGGGAGTAGCGTTGGCCTTTTAACCAGCCCACGAGTGGTAATTCGACGAAACGTCGAGCCGGAGGTATCTTTCTGAGCTCCTGGAAATAAGCATTCTGCCGCAAATGGTCACTGAGTTCATCCAGGTCCTGAAGCAGGCGTTCTTTTTCCCGGATAACCCCTTGCCGCTCCAGGTAAGCTTCTATCTGCGTACGATACCGGTTTAAATCCCACCAGTCATGTTCCATCACCTTATGCACCAGGAGGCCAAAGCTAGTCCCTTCGGGTAGGCCGTCCTCGTCCAGCAAGTATTCTTTGCCGGGCGCCTGGCCCGACAGTGTCTGTTCGTAGTAAAGGTTCATCAAAGTGTGGGGAGTAATCTCCCGGTAGTTTCGGGCGGCGATGTGGGGTTTTGTCCAATGGTACTGGACCGGCTCTTTGGCAGTTTGGGCTTCGGTGCCGAAACGCTCCAAGATTTCCGTTTCGGTTTTCGAGCGGACGTCAATGGTATCCTTAATTTCCGGTAACCTCGGCTCCACGTACCTCTGCCACCAACCGCTACTTCTCGACTTACCTTCCACGGTAACCATACCGAGGCCGTAAATGGCTCTGGTGACCGCCACATAGAAGAGCCGTTTGTCTTCCGCTTCCAGTTCTCGCTTGTCCTGCTCCGATATTTCCTTCATCAGACTGGTGGGCAGACGCTTTTCCAAGCTGTCCAGGGTTATTCCCACCTCCAGCTCGCGGCCGAAGCCCCGCAACGTCAATCCCACCTGGTTACCACGCCCGGAAGTGTGCAGTTCCGGGAGAATCACTAGGGGGAATTCCAACCCTTTGGAGCGGTGTACCGTAAGCAGCTTGATGGGTGCGCCACCGGTGGATTCCGCCTGGGGTGCTTCTCCTTCTTCAATCAGGTAATTCAGACGAGCCCGCACCATACCTAAAGGCAGGCCTGAAAGCCCCATTTTATGGAGCAGATAGATCAGGCGGTCCAGATTGGCCAGGCGTAGGTCTCCCCCGATTTCGGAAGCCCAGCCCAGGGGACGTTCACCGGAGGAAAGAATTTCTTCCAGCAGGCGATCCAGGGGGATATGCGCCATCTGCCGGCGCCAGTGAAGTATTTCTTCAGCCACCTCGGGATATTCCCGTTTAAGAGCCTCAATCACCCAGCCCCGCGACACCGCCGGCAAACTACGTCGCAACTCATCGAGCTGAGCATCGGTGAAACAGAATATGGGGCTGCGCAGGATGCCCACTAGCGCTGCATCGTCCAGGGGATTAGCCAAGGCGCTTACCAGATGGAACAGATCGTATGTTTCCTGACGACGGAACAGTCCCCGGCCAGCTAGCACCTCGAAGTTCAAACGGAGCCGGGTAAAAACCTGGATGTAATCATCGATATTAGTGAACTTGCGAAACAAAATACCGATCAAGCCGTTTTCTCCGGGTGCAATTTTCTGCTTCGCCGCCCATTGTTCCATTTCCCGCGCCAGATAAGCGGTCTGAATCACGTGAGCCGGGAAAGGCTGCCATTCCTCCGAATCGTTTTCAATCTTCTCCAGAATCACCAGTCCCAGTCGGTGACTAGCTTTAGGCAAAGGATGAGCCGACGGAATAGTAGTGGGAGAAAAGGTAGCTTCGTACGGCTCAGGTGGACCATCATTGGCAAAAACGCGACTCATAACGGGATTGATGAAATCTTCCAGGTATTTCCGGGTGGAGCGGAAAGTGACATTGAGGGGAACAACTTCACCGCCGGTGGCCGTTATCCGCTCCCGGGCCCGGTGCATCACCGTTACATCGGCGTTTTGAAAGCGGTAGATGGATTGTTTGGGATCCCCCACCAGTAAGATGCCCCGCTGTCGGAGCCTACCGTTTTCCTGGGCTATCAATTCCAGGATGGCCCAGCGCAAATCATTGGTGTCCTGAAACTCATCCACCAGCAGATAGCGATAGCGTTGGCCGTACGCCCGGGCAATGGCAGGATGGTTTCGCAAAAGATGATGCGTTTTCAGCAGGATGTCGGCGAAAGTCAGCATCCTTTCCGCCTCCAGGCGCTGCTGTAAACGGGAGACGAAGATCCGGTACAATCTGGCCAAATCCTGCAGCACCTCTATGGATAACAAATCACCTTCCCGGGGAATGCGATCCAACTTTTCCTGGGGAAGTACCGTCTGCAGTTGAGCAACTATCGCTTTCAGTCCTTCTCGAAATGACTGCCCCGCAGTTGGAGTGGGCCAGGCCTTCTTCAAGCTTGGAAGCTGGGAATAATATTGCCCGTCATCTTTAAGAGCCCAACCTCTCAAATGCCAGACTAATTCCAGGCGCAACCGTCGCTCATCTGTTGGAGGATTTTCCAGAAACTTCCGCAGCTTTTGTAACGCCCGGTACTTTTCATTGTTCGGCTCGGCCATCTGGCTTTCAGGGGGTAGCTCCGCCAGCAATGCTTTGAGCTGTTCCACCAGCATTTCATGGGGGTAATCCAGCTCCGGGCGGGTAAGTAATTGGGCCTGCCTTTGTTCCACCGACACCCGGGAATAGCGGTCTACCCAATCCTCCACCCGTTCCCGTCGCTTCCAGAGCAGTTTCAAGTAACTTTCCAGATTGTGCAGTTGGAGATGCTTCAGCAGTGATTCCAGCAGCTGGCGCTCCCTCCCCTCGGCCGTGGATAGGAAGTAATCCCATTCCAGCTGAAATAGCTCCTGAAGTTCGGTCTCGTCAGCCACGGTAAAATCGGGATCGATTTCCGCTTCCACCGCGTGATCCCGCAGGATGCGTACGCAAAAAGCGTCGATGGTAGAAATGGCATGCTGAGCAAAGTTGGCCCGCAAGCGAGCCTTTATTTCTGGTGAAGCCCCGGACAAGGCGGAAAAAAGGTGAGCCGGTAAGCCCGGGAAAGTGGCTCCACTCAAGACCGCATTTAAGTCTTGAAAGATGCGGCGGGCCATATCACCGGCTGCCTGTCGGGTGAAAGTGATCACCAGGATATGGCGTTCATCGCGCCAGAAACCGCCCCGTTGGTATTGGGCTACAAAAGAGTTCAGGGCCCGGAGGTAGTATTTGGTTAAAAACCAGGTTTTGCCGGCGCCGGCACTGGCTTCAATCAACCAGTTGCGGTCGAAATCTTCCAAAATCCGGGCTGGGTCCCAGGTAGGCATAGAGTAAAATCCTAAAGCAACTTCAAATTATTACGCCGATAGCCACTTGAAACTACGGCTATTTTAGCGGTAAGAAATCTTTATCCAAGAGAGAGTATCAAATGGTGAGGACTGCTTGTACTGGGCAGGAATAGAAACCAAACTATTTATAATCGAATTAAGTTAACGAGTATTGACACCCACAATTGTTTTAAAGTCGAAGGAGAGCTTGAAAGCTCTCCTGAAAGGGATAAAAACCGTAAGGCGCGCTACTCGTCCTCGTATTCCTCCTCTTCTTCAAAATCCTCCATCCGGGGCCCTCTGAACCCGCGAGAGAGCACACCTAGCACCACTAAACCCACTGCCAGAATTATTCCAGTCGCTTTAGGACTGAGGATATCAAATAGAAGCAGCAGTTCCAGCACTACAATTAATGCCAGAAGCCATAGAATTGCCACCCGGCCACTCATGACGATCCTCCGATACTTTCCAACCCGCCAAGCCAACTCATATCGGAGGTAATTATAACTTGAATTGGGTTAAAATCTAAACCCTAGCATCCAGGAGTCCGAAATTCAGGCCTCGGCAGAACTTTCCTGGTTGGTCAGATCCTCAACCTTGAGTTCGGGGTTCTCTACTAACTCCTTGAAATATTGGAGGGCTTTCATGGCATACAAGCCGTCTTCGATGCGCTCATCGAAGGTGTACCGGAGGATTAAAACCTCTTTGACCGCAGGTTCACCGTTTTCTCCCACCACCACTTCCGGCTTTTTCTGTCCAATGGCCACGAAAATCGACACGTTCCCGTACTCATAAAGGTGATGGTAGGCGGCATCCACACCGATACTTCCCAAATTGGCGATGAAAACACTGCCGTACATTTCATCATGATCAATCATACTGGCCGGCAACCAGCCGAAATGGTTCAAAGTCCGTAGCAACCAGACGAAAAAGCTGACCATGAAATTGGGCAGCATAAACACCAGGTCCATTTCCACGTCTGAGGCCGAACGACCACCACTTCGCCCCCGATTTATCACCTCCTCCACGCGCTTGATCAGCTCATCAAAAGACCAAAAGGGATCAACCTTCAGCTTTCCCACTACAATCGGGGAGCCGTCCACCTTCTCCTTTTTCATAGAGAAGTTTATCCAGATATCCTTCCGCTGGTAAATGCGTTTCCCGGCTACAAATCGGTTCAGGCCCGGTCGCAGATGTAGCACCTGAGCTACGCGCCACATGATGTAGTGAAGAATGGTCACCCGCAAACCAGTTTGGCGAGCATAATCTTCCAGAAACTTCCAGACTTTGTCCACCTGCAGTTTTTGTTCATAAAACACGAGCGACTCATTGCGCCCTTTCATGAGAAATGGCATGATCCTGCGGGTGTTGGGCAGGTTCTGAATGTAAGTACCATCCGGTCTCCAACGAAACGGCATAAGCAAACCCTCTCCCTTTAGTTTTAGTTACAGCGCATTTACCAGTTTTTTCTCAAAAGGGCAAGGTATAGGTGAAGCGCAAACAGCGAATCTGGCGGTGCTTTGCGGTCCCAATTTTAAACCACAGATATTCCAAGCTGGACCCCCGGTTCAGATCCCAGTGCAATCCAGCATTCAAAGTAGGGTCGTATGTTGCTATGTTCAGGTAATCCATCTCCAACAGCGCCGAAAAACCGGAACTCAAGTGTTGAGAGACACCCCAGAACCAGTACAGGTCCACCTTATCGGCGGCACTGGCGCTGCTGTCGTAGGGGCTGAATAGATCCGTGGCGGCTACTCCCAGGATCAGCTTGCCCCGCCCCAACCGAGTATGCCGCACCCTCTGGTAGGCATAATCCAGTACAAGGTACGCGTTGCGGGGGGGAGACCACTGTATAATAGGATCCGATTCCTCGAAGGTGATATCTTTGACAATCCATTTCCACTGGGAGGTTTCCATTCCCATAGCTAGCCCAGGATAATTATACCGGGCACCCCAGAACTTCACCTTGACGTATCCGAACACGCGCTCCACCTTGGCGTCCGTCGTTCCCAGGAAATGCTCCAACTGCAGCTCAAATCCAATTTCAAGATGACGCGCAAACCCCACTGCAGTGGTCAAACGCAAATCTCCCTGGATGCCGGTCTGAAGGTCCAGCGCCAATACTTTGGATCCCACTACAGCGGTGGTAGGGACGGTGACCAACCGACGCATGGGATTGCTCACCATCCCATTGGGGCTCTTCCTGGCGGCAAGGGGGGGGCCGACCTCGTAAGGAGTACCGATAATACGCCGGGCCCCCACATAACGCTCCCGCCAATAGGGATTATCTAGACTGCTCCGGATAACCCCCCTGGAGGCAGAAGCGTGAATCATCTGGTTTTGGCCGATATAGATCCCCACATGGCTTACACCCTTGCCATTGGTGTTGAAGAAAACCAAATCACCATACTGCAATTGATCCTTAGCTATTGGTTTTCCCACCTGGTACTGTTCGCTGCTGGTACTTGGTAATACAATCCCCTGGTCCAGATACGCCAGGTAGGTAAGGCCGGAGCAGTCCAGGCCCCGCCCGGGAGTAATGCCTCCCAACTTGTAAGGAGTACCCAAGCAGCGCTGGAAAAAAGCTTCCATGCGAGAGTGATTCAAACGGTGGCTATCCGTTGATCTGGGGGCGGCGCAGGAAACCAGCCAGATGGGACCCATTAATAGCCCAACTATCAGATTGCGAGTCAAGCTTAAATTCAATATCATAATTCGGCGCTGGGGAATATACAGAACTTCGATAATCAACCAAAGTTTCACTTGCGGCACTCCAGGGTTTACCGTGGTTGGGATTTATCCAGACCAATACCAAAACGATTGAGGTACAGAATATCTTCTAGGGCCCGTTTGGGAACGCGATGCACCCCTTGATCATCCCGATAGTAACGAATGGAGGTCGTCATCGGCTCAGCCACAGCTTGTTCAGCTGGAACACCAAGGGCTAAGATGGCATCAATGTACCGATTTCCTGGAATGTTCAGAATCTGCGCCAATTTTTTCCGGTTAATGGAGCCGATCCAGCAGCTGCCGTAACCCTCGGCCAAAGCCAAAAGAATCATATTTTCCATGGCGGCGCCCACGTCGTGCTGGCCACCGGATTTCAAGATGTCACGGTTGATCAAAACCACGATGTAAGCCGTTGGACGCTTACCCTCCGGCGGTGGACCAGCCGGTCCCAAGTAGCCGGCCCATGCGGTAGTGGCGAAGACCGGCGGTAAAAGTTCCGGTTTGTCCACAATGATGAATTCCAAAGGTTGCAGATTGGATCCGGAAGGAGCCAGCCGGCCAGCGTTTACCAACCTGAGCAATATCTCACGAGGGACGGGATCCGGTTTGAAGCGACGGATAGTTCGCCGACGCTGAATCAAATCATAAAGGTTCATGGGCTCGATTCCTGATTATTAATTCCCTAAAAGGGCCAAACTATCTGGGGAAGACTGTAGCGAGGCACCGAACCGATTTCATAGGGTTGATGGTTGATGATAGCACGGGCGGCGGCCAAACCGGATAGCACGGCAGGATGAATGCCTTCTCCCATATCCAGCGTGGCCACTCCCAGAGCATCTCCCACCAGATAGGCACCGCCTTGTTGGCCTACGCTGTTTTGAGCCCGTAAAAAATATTGATACCCCGCAGGATTGGGAACAACACCCGCTTCAAGCAGTCCCAAACGTCTCAATCGGGTTAAAAACAACTCCCAGTATCGGTTGATGTTCTCTCCTTTCGCGCGTAATTCCAGCAGCTTGCCACCGACGCCCAGGTTCAAGAAACCGCGGGCTTTGGGGACATACCAGGCGTACCCCGGCAAACCGTGCAGAAAGAACCATAACCGGCAGCGAGTATCGGGGGCTTCGTAACGGAATTCAGCTTCCAAGGCCACTATGAGCCGGGCGGGATCGCGGGGTAGCAAGCTTGCGAAGAAAGTCCGGTACACCGGACAGTAAGTTCCTCCCGCTCCCACCAGATACCGGCAGCGATATTGCCCGTCAATGATGAATACGGTTCCTTCGCGTCGGATATCCCGTACCGTATGCGTTTCCACCGGAACACCTGCCTGTTCCAATAGCCATTGATCGAATTCCACCCGGCGGATGGCAAACTGGCGGGTAGGGATTGCAAAGCGCAGCCCTCTCACAGAGAAGTGTAGAGCCCGATAACGTTGCAGACCGTGAGGATACTGCCGGGGATTAATACCCAAATCCCGGAAAATGCCGGGCGTCAACCAGCCGGCACAGGGTTTGGTGCGGGGGAAGGAGCGTTTATCTAAAACCAGCACTTCTTTGCCCGCCCGTTTCAATTCCCGGGCGCAGCTGCTACCGGCAGGCCCTCCACCGATGATTATCACTTCAGCTTCGATCATGGGAAAAATGATGGATTAGCCCGGTTACTCGCCATCGCAGCCGTAGCGACAGGCAGGTTGGGGACGTCCCGGTTTGGTCAGTACCACCTGCCACAGCTGGTGGACCCGCGCTCTGAACCCGCCGGCGGAACTGAGGAGGTAGTATCGCCACATACGATAAAAGCGCTCATCATAACGGGAGCGCAGTTCGGGCCAGGCCGCCTCAAAATTCTGATACCAGGCCATTAGAGTGCGGTCGTAATCGGGACCGAAGTTATGCCAATCCTCCACCACAAACAGCCCCTCCATGGCTTTAGCTAATTGGGTAATGGAAGGAATCATGCCATTGGGAAAAATGTATTTGGTAGTCCAGGC
>CAYXZO010000016.1:22281-41385 GCA_964469505.1 uncultured Lentisphaeria bacterium
GTATAATTCAGTCTTTTATCCAACATCCGTTGGTACAGGTCATTCCCCAGGTCATAATGTTTTTCCGCTACTTGCCGGGCCCGGCGGGAACTTTGCAAGTTGAACAGGCGGGATTTCAAAGCATGCCAGGTTATTTTCCAATTGCCTTTCACCTTTTGATCAAGGCGGGCCCGCAAAACCCGGTCAAAGAATTCATCCAATGCTTCACAATCCCACCAACCGTCCATGTACGATTCGCCTAAGCCCAAGGCTTCTTCTGCCAGAACCCGGCGATAAAAAGCTGGATTGTGCACCTGGATGTCAAAAGGGCGGGCCCCGTTGATTTCAATCTCAGCCCGGGCTAATAATTCTTTAACAACTGATTCCGCATTGGATCCAGCCATTGCCAATCCTCCCTGTTATTTATTCTCGATTTTACAATCCAGAAAGCTGAAATCCTCTGGAAAATTACATTCACAGTCTAGTGATATTTGTCAGGCGCAATCAAATTCACGCTTGTTAACTTTATACAAGCATGCCAACGAGTTAGTTCATAAAAACCATGTAATTCTGCAATAAAACCACAGGAGATGCTATGTTCGATATGTTTTCAAGAAGAAAAGTAATTGTTCAGCTTTGGTTGGTATTTCCGGTCCTTGGACTGCTGGCAGGCTGTGCCCAATTCAGGCTGAGCCGACAATATGTTTTAAAGAAAAATGAACCTCCCTATGTGTGGCGGAAACTTGACGCTCCCGTTGAAGCTGTAGGCGTTCTACCAGTAGATGTTCGTATAAATTCAATGTTGAACGAAGATTTACGACCTGTGCTAGACAGCCTGGCTGAAGTGTTGAACAAACAAGGGACCTGGCCGGACGGCTTCGTGCGACTGCCGGCCCTTGATCTATCCGCGGAAGAGGCCCCAGAAGTCTACATCGGCGGTCCGGAAACCGTGGAGTTCCAGGGAGACAGAGAGGATCCGCAACTAAAAATCGAGTCTAAATCCCACAGCGAAGCAGGACCTATTGTCGTTTACCTCCAGGAACCATCCCAGAAATGGAAAGAACGTTTCCAGCAAACCCTGGCTGACAAAGGGTTACAATACGGCGTTTATTTATGTTTGAGGGTCGTGGAACTGTATCCTTTGCAAAAGGATTGGAAGGGCAACAAGGTAATGCCCCTGGGAACAGGCTATGCCAAACCTTTACCCTGGCTCACAAGTCTGGGGGAATCGGTGGAAACCATCGCCCTGGAAGGAGTTCTACTGAATAAGGAAGGAAAAATATTAGCCGCGGCTGCTGAGGGGCTATATGCCCAACCCACCAATTTCTGGGTATCCGTGGTAGGTCTGAAACAGGCCATCGACGCTGACAAGTTGGGGACTTTATTCGACAGCCGCCGGGAGGATCTGTCCCAACAGCCCTACGTCTGGCAAGCGGGGTTGCAAAATCTGCTGGCCAACCTCACTGGTAACCAGGCGTTACTGCTGCTTCACTAAAACGCTCAAAGAAAGAATTTAAGCACAGTCCATTTAAGTTCCGTACTGGCCTGGTATGGGGTCAGGCGAGAGTCAGTTATTCTCGCATTCACCGGGGCCCAGAATGGGCTCCACATCAGGAGCAACTCCCCAGCGGAGCTGGAGCCGGTGCCACCAGCGGTCAACCACCGGCGTCAGGAACCAAGTAATTACTATCAGCAGCGCTCCAGCCAGAATATCCACTACGTAGTGGTGACGCAAATAAACCGTGGCTCCCAGCAAAGAAAGCCCCACCGGCAATAAGGCCCAGAAAAGGCGGGGGGTGAAACGCCAGGCCATGGCCAGGGTTAAGAAGGTGATGGCGGAATGGAGGGAGGGGAAAGCCCCCCGGGCGCTAGTAGCGCTGATGTGTACCAGACGTTGGGCTTCCGTACTGATGAGCGAAGTCCCACGGTAGATGTCGATGGTAAACTGATTAGCCAGTACTATACGCGGAGGCACGGCGGGAAAAATGATATAGAGGATATAGCCTACGTAATATGACAGGATCATGGTAAGCATAACCGTCCGAAAGGCCCGGTAACGCTTTTTGAAGTAGAGATACAGCACCAGTACCACGGTGATCCAGAAGTAATTCATGTAATTCAGCGAAAACCAATCGGTCAGCCAAGGATGGTAAAATTGTTCCGCCCACACACAGGGCTGAACGCCGAACAACCATTGGTCGATAGCGATCAGCTTATCATGCACGTCGTGAGCGTTAACGAAATGGATGGTGTCATGCAGATTGGTGTAGATGGAGATGGCAAAGATGAAAGGGGCAATATCCCGAATGAAACGAAACTTAGGACCGGCTTTACCAAACCAGATGTGCCGGTAAAAGGCAATCATCAAGGGGATGGTTACCGCCAGCCGCCAAAGCCCACCCTCGATCTTTACCGACCGCAACTCGGGACGGGAGAAGAAGTAAAAGTTGGCTTTGAGGGTGATTACGATGGAGGGTAACATGAAAATGAGAAAAATGACTTCCTCCACTCGCAAGCCCTGTAAGCGCTTGAGCCAGATTTGAGAACGGGATGCAACGGTTGAATTCGACATGCCCGGCAACTTAGACGGATTTAGGGGATGTCCAAGAGGCGGGATACATTCTGGACCAACAGCAAAAAAGGGCTCGTTAAAGAATCAATTCAGGCGTCAATTCCTGTTTTGGCAAGCTCTATAGAATTGCTGCTTCCTCTTTTTCTTTGTTTTAAAGAAAGCGCCTTCCATGACGAGGTGTAACGAGTCACCCCGTTCCAGGGGGGCGGCTACAGACAGAAGCTGAAACTAAGTCACGGCTGGTGGACTGGAGAACAGGGGATAGAAAATGGCTCCGCTAGCTTAGCCAAATCCGCTTCAGCTTCCAGATACAGATAGATGGCATCAAGTTTTTTAGAATCTCAAAAGCCAGTGTGGTCTTGCCTACCTGCCGGGGCCCGAGCAGGACTACCGCTGGAACTGATTCCAATTCTCTGGAGAAGGGTAACCGCTAAACGTCTGGGCATCATCCTTGCAAATTTGGAGTCTTATTCCCTGATTTGTAAGGATGATAGTACTTCTACAGGTGTTGTCCACGGATATTGCCTACCTAGTGGAGGATAACGCGCCCAAACGCGGAGCAATGAAAGCAACTTTACAAGCTCGCAAAGCGTTGTGGAAAGAATTATTAAAAACTAGTTATCCTAGTTATCGTCGGGATTGTTGGAAATTATCCCCGGCGGGTCACCATTCCTCATCGTTATAAAACAGCCCGGCAATGGCAGCAGTCCCGGCTTTGATTTTGGCAATCTCAGCGGTGGTTAGACGCTTCTTCCAGTTGTAGATATTCGCCTTACTGTTTCTTATGAACTCGTTCTTGGGGATCTGCTCCGCGGGGTTATGCTCGCCTGAATTCCGGCGAATGATAGCCCGGGCCTTTGCAGTGAACTCCAAACCAAAGGCTTGAAATATGGATTGAAAGCCGCCCAGGGGATCCCGCGAAAGATCCTCATGTCTGACGAACAGCCAGTCAGGATGCTCACGGCGATATAGACTGACGGTGTGGTAAATACAATTCCATAGCAAGATGGCCTGGTCAATCAAATCGCGGTCGTGGGCGGCAAAATCGGCAATCTCGGTTCTAAAATCACTCAGATATTTTTCCATCAGCAAAGGCTGATTCAGCCAGGCACTGAAACTGAATTTCCAACCTTTGAGTTTTAAGCTGGAGCAAAAAGCGGCGGGATGCCTGATCATAACCAACACCTTCATATCAAACTTCGCCGCCAACCACTCCGCCGAGAAGATCGCTAAAGGATCTTTAATAATGGGACGATCTTCCCTCAGGCGGTGCCACTGAGAAATGCTGTAATACTTTAAAACTTTAGCAACATCCCTGGGTTTTCGGGCTAAGGCAAGATTCTGCCACAACGGATATTCGAATCGAACAACCCGCCGTACGCCCTCCTCAAACTGTTGGCCATTTGCTTCACCAATAAACTGGAATTGGTTCGGGAAAGGCGGGCTTAGGTACCCGAATTTTAAATAGATGTTGAAGGGTTCATGGATGTAACCTGTCCGGGGAGCCAACGCTAAATTGCGGCCTACCCAGGTGGTGCCAGAACGGTGGGCGCCGGTGATCAAAATGGGTTTAGAAGCAGCTGTCACGGGCATAGAAGATGATTTTTCAAACTACTGGATCAAAAACCATATCTCTCCCTCCTTACCGTTTCACCCAAGACAGGCGCAATCTGGGGGAATACTGGGGAAATGCGGATATTTTGATAATCGGTAGGAGGTCATCGTTCTGCCTTTCCTTCCAGGGCCACGCGCAGCAAGGTGCCCAATATCACCACCGTAGCCACAAAACAAGCCCCCACTCCAATGAAGGCCGCCATGCCAGCGGAGCCCAGTCCCCGATAAGTGGCGAATTTCAACGAGCCGAAAGCTAACATGGTGGTAAGGGTGGTGAGCATGATGGCGCGCCCGGTGGAAGAGAAAACGGCCCGAACGCTATGACTGGGATCAACCAGCATGCGGTGGATGATATGTACTCCGTCATCAATACCGATACCTACGATCATGGGAATGATCATAACATTGACGATGTTAAACTGCATGCCGGTCAAGTGCATAATACCCACCGTCCAGACCAACGCCGCAGCCAGGGGAATCATTCCCAGGAAAGCCAACTTCAACTTCTTAAAATCCGCCAGTAGCAGAAGAAAGATAAGTCCCACTGCAATCAGGGTGGCTCGCTTACCATCCTGAGCCACCAAAGGCACCAGCAAATTGAAAATAGGTGGCATTCCCGTGGAGCGGGGGCTGATATGGTCCGCATGTTGGCAGAAGCGTTTTAAAAACTGTAAATCCCATACGTTGGCCCGTGGGAAGATACTTATCAGGAAAGAATCTCCCGATTTGCCCACCATTTGTAAACGCAAGTTTAGCGGCAAATCCCGCAAGCGGATAGGAGTGGGATCGGCCATGGCCACTACCCGGGCGCGATATCTGGGCATCAGGCTTGCCTGCCAAACTGCCAGCCCGGCTGGATCGGTATTGTTCTCCACCAGAGCAATGAGACGTGAAAGACTTCCATGATAAATATCCGTGCCCAGCACTTCTTTCAATTCACTGATCAACTCTTTTTCTTCCACCGACATCTCTTCTTCCGGCACCTGAGCCACGCCAGTGAGAAAAGCACTCTTTAAAAACACCTTATCCTGGCCGCCGCTGAAGGCCAGATCCTGCAATTCCATGATGTTGTCTTCCAGCCGGTACAACTCCTGCAGCCAGGCTTCCCGCTCAGTGGCAGTAAAGCGCAATGGTGGAATGGGTTGTTGGGCCGCCCGCCGGATGGAAAAAACCAACTGGGCTCGGCGCATCTGTTCCCGCGGCGGCGGCAAAAATTCGGTAATGCTCTGTACCATTCCCACCGTGCTCATATTCTTCGCTATCCGGGTCAAGCTGTCAGCTTCCGCTAAACTGGAGGCCGTCACCAGGGCGAAGTCGGAGCTGATGTCGAAACGGTCAATGAGTACATCCTGCATCTTGATGGAGGTTAAACCCTCCGGCTCCATATTTAAATAGTTGTAATCCATGGTGATGTGGCTGCCTTCCCACCCCAGCCACAGGGTCAACAGCACCAGGAAAACTGCTGCCGGTTTGCGGTTGCGATCCATAACCTCCGCCATTTTACCCAGGCGGTGAAAACGCAAATCGCGCGGCGAACGGCTCTGGGTGTATTTCTTGCCCGTCAGTCGATCGTACCAAACCAGCAGCAAGGGGAGAACGGTAAGGGAAGCCGCCATGGTCATTATGATGCCTACTCCCAGCACCAGTCCCAATTCCCGCATCCCTTGTGTGGTGGAGATGACCATGGTGAGAAAAGCCGCCGCGGAGGTCAGGGCGCCGGTGATAATTCCACCACCGGAACGTTTGAGGGTGTACCGCAAGGCGGTCTCCAGATCATCGCCGGCCTGGCGGCGTTCCGTGAATAGAGCGATGACGTGAATGGAGAAGTCGATTCCCAGACCAGCTAATAGGACTGCCATCATGGAAGTCATGATGTTTAACGAGCCCACCAGCACCCAGGCTAGTCCCATGGCCCAGATAATGCCGATAACTAGGGTAATAAGCGCCAGCAGAGGACTACCCAGCATCCGGAAGGAGATCATGAACAACACCACAATGGCCACCAGCGCCAGGATGGTTATTATCATGCTGTCATTCATGACCGCTTGATACTCATCCCGGGTAAGCACAATAGAGCCGGTGGCTCCGGTCTCCACGTGATACTTGGGAGCCAGCCTGGCCAGTACGGCGTCCAGAGAATCGCTGGCCAACAAACTCTTCTCCACATCCAGCATGGTAAAAGTGGGATGGATCTGGATGACCATAGTGCGCCGGTCCCAGGACAGATAGTAGGGGTCGCCGATGGTCAGGGCGTCAACTGCTGACTGGACGGCTAGGCTATCTGAAGGATTTTGCAGCCCCCGGAGATTAGCATTGACCCACCGATCCAGCTGATCCAGAAAGCGCAAGGCCCCCATTTCTTTTTCTCGAGTGGAAATACGGGTCTCACTTTGGGTGTATTCCTGTTCCAGAGCGTCGTTGATTCCCCGGGTCAATTCCACCAGGCTGGTAGGCGTGAAAATCGGTTTCAATTTCTCCAGATCTTCGGTTTTCATGAGCATCAACCCGTGACGCTGGATGAAATCAGTGGGCAGGCGGTAATCCACGGCCTTGATCAGTGGTTTGAGGGTGGGTGTATTCAGGGCGGGCATCAAAGCCTCAGCGAAGGCCTTCAGATTCTCTTCCGACCCCTGGGCCACCACGATCATGGTTGAAGCGCCATCGTATTCCTTGATGATCCGATTCAGTTCCAGCACCTTGGGATGGTCCTTGGGCATTAGGTTGGTGTAGGACATTTTCAGTTCCAACCGTTCGGCTAAGAATCCGGTGAGAATTGTGAAAAGCAAAATGGTGACCGCCACCAGCCAGGGTTTTCTCACCGTTGCGAGTGCCAGCCTATCCAGCAGTTTTTCCCGCATTACGATGGCCCTCCTTGGGTTTTAAGGGAGTCAAACCAAGCTCCTACCTGGAGCATTACGGGTAATAAAGCGGTTTGATGGTCGGCTTGCGGAATGGGGACCAGCGAAACCTCGGTGGCCCCCCGGGCGCGGAGGGAATCATAAGCCGTTACAGAATTAAAATAGGGTACCGTGCTGTCCGCCGTGCCGTGGAAAAAGCGGGTAGGCACTTGGGGAGCCCAATCCAGGGGAGAATTCTCTCGCAGGGCCTGGCGGAAAACGCTGTCTCGCCCGCTCAGGAAATCGGCTACAAAGGAACTATCCAGCAGCCGATCCAGATAAGGAGTAAGAGCGGCATCGATCTCCGACATCTCCTTAGTGCCATCCAGTAGGTCCGGAATGCGGGAAGCATACGGCTCTTGAAAAATCTGGTCAATACGGTGCCAGCCGTAAATGTTATCATAGGCGTAAAACAAATAGGCCAGATAACCGGGATGCTCGTAATAGTCTCGACTGGAAAGCAGATATTCCGCTGTGGCCTGCAGATCGTAAGGTCCGGCACAGGGGGCCGAAGCGGTAATGGGGATTTCGCTGGCGTACCGCATTTCAAGTTCGCGCTGGGCCGCCAGAGTCACGAATCCGCCCTCCGAATAACCCACCAAAAACAACTGTCCGTTCAATTCGATGTTTTCCCGCCGAGCCACCTCCTGGGCGGCTTTGATAAGATCAACCACGGGGGCCGCCTCAGCCGGAGCGTAGAGGTAAGGATGCAAATCAGTGGAAATACCCAGCCCCAAATAATCCGCCGCTATGGTCACATAGCCGAAGGCAGCCGTTACCAGCGCCTGGGGAGCGTAGAACATGGGGTTGTAATAACCCGACGAAAGCCGCCGAATTTCGGTGCCATGTTGAATGCTAACCAGCGGCCAAGATCCGGTAGCTGCCGGGGCCGCCAGAATTCCGGAGACCGTAACCACGTCTCCCTGGGGAGTAGTGGTAGTGTATAAAACCCGGTACACTTCTACGTCATATTTGGGCTGGATAGAGTCAGGGAATTCGATAAAATCCATGATAAACTGCACGCTGCTGGTGGGGTAGGTGAAAAACAGGCTGTCACTAATCAGGCCCCCGGGTTGGGCTATTTCGGATTCGGAGTCGAACAAGCCGCAGGCGCTTAAGCCCGTGAGTATCAGCAAAACAAACCACCTGCTGCAGCGATTAATACTTTTCACCTGCATTCTCTCCTCTCTATAAAACTGCATTCGGGATAAAGTCCAAACTTCATATCAGAAGTAAGCTTTCAAACGTAAGCGTAATTGATAATCGAGCATCCCAAACTCTGTTCCCCGCGGCCCTTGACCTATCATCCAGATCAGCTGCCAGGTGGTGGAGGCCAGATCCATCTGGATGCTGGGACTGAGTAGCCAGCTGTTATCATCCAGGTCAGCGATTATAAAGCCACCTACCTGGTAATCATGCCAGGGAGCCAACAAATTGAGGAATAGGTAGTTTTGATGATAACTGTGGATTTCCCGATTGAAATAACGCATGCCGTACAGCAGATCGTAATAATCACTGGCGGGAGCACCAGTCCCGTTGTAGAAATATTCCACTAGCCAAGAAGTGCCGCCGGAGGTAGTGTAGTCCCAGCCTAAAAGTCCTTCCATGTAATCCCCGGCAAAAGCGGGGTTGTCGTAAAAGCGGTTCCAGGCTAGTTCGCCATGCCAACCCATGCCTAAAAGCTCACCGGAAAAAGAAGCACCCAGCATTTGCCGCTGGAGTTCATGTTCCAAAGGCACAATACCTGATATCGGTCCCAATCGGACTATCTCCAACGTGCTGAGACTCCAGGGTAGTTGATGATATTGCAGCGCCACGTCGAAGGATCCCAGACCAGTCTTAATCTGGCAATACCGTCCTGTCTGCGACCAGGATTGGCCCGGTCGTACGACCGCCGTAAACCTGGTGCGTAAACCCAACTGTAAGTCATTGCGCACCGCCGTGATACCCGTCTGTTCGTAAGCAGGGTCTAAAACATCTTTGTAATTGAACAAATCGGTGGGATTCCAGGCATATCCACTGCCGAACGAAAGTTGCTGTTTCCCCAACGTGAGGCTCCAGCGCCCGCTTTCCCAGGTCAGGTAAAAATTATCGAGGTAAATTGAATCACCATAACTGTAGGCGGCTGTCATTAAAGTTTGAACTGGATCGGAACGCACCTCCCAGACGTTGCCGTTCAACCATAGACTATCCAGGACGAGAAATTCGCCCAGTTGAAGGGAAGTATGCCCCCAATAACGAAGCATATTGACGTTGGCCCCTAGATGGAGCCGCTCATCCGGGCGGCTTTCAAAATCAAGACGCAGCTTATGGTAACCGATGAGATAACGGGAATGGGGAAGCTGGTAGAAATCAGCATTGGATTCGAAAGAGCCGAACCAGGTAGGTTGCGCCGTCAAATACCAGGGATAAAGCAAACACAAGACGGTCGAAAGCCGCAGCAAAACCAATTTCATTTACGTAACCCTTGTTCGGTGAATTCATAAGGTTTGAAAGTTACATTGTAGGTAATCGATTCCACTTCCATGGAGGTCTCGCTGCCGGTCTGCAGATTACGCATTACTAATTTGAAAGCGGTTGGATAACCATCCACCTCGCGGATATCGAGAAAGTCCAATTGTTTTAGCGGTAGATTGTCTTTATCGAAATACAGAATACGCACAGGATAGGTGTCGGAAGCTCTTAGATATGCCACGATGCGACCGTACAGGGGTTTGCGACCGCGGCGAGGCTTGAAGACAAGTAAGTGCACTGGTGTTCCCTGGAGGGTACTATCGGGCCCTCGCTGGTAAACGTAATCCCGTTCCCAGGAACGGTTACCGCCCAGGTCTTCGTAAGTAAAATCGCTGTTCTCGAAATTCTGGCGGCGGGCGTGGGAGGCTAATTTCCGCACCCGTCGGGTACGGGGATTGTAAAGCCAGATTTCGTCAGCCCAATCCCGGAGTAGTAATGCCATCCCCCGGGTGCGGGCCGGTTCTAGGTAACGGAGCAAGGTATGACGGCCGCTGTCGGTAGTGGCGTAAACGTATCTCAGGCGCCGCTTGCGCCCCGAACTGGTGCGAATGGTTTGGATGGTGATCCCTCTGCTGCTGGGGGGTGAGGTCACGCGTAACATGGCCCGATACAATTCTGCGGCGTTTTGAGCCGGTAAAACCCAAGGCACGAGCAGTAATAATCCCCAGAAACGTTTCATAACAGAACCTCCCGGTTTATAACGAACGCCCTTCAGCCTGTTCCCCTAGCATGAGTTGCAAAGTGATCCGCTCTAATTCCTGGTAATCCAAGAGATCGGGAATCAGGAGGGAGTAGAGTCCCACTCCATCGGTGATTGCCATGAAAATAATAGCCACCTGCCGGGGGTTGAGGCTCAGGCCTCGGCTTTGCAGGACCTGTTCAATCAATGGTTGCAGAAAGTTCAAAAAATGTTCATACACTTCTCGAAGGGGATTAGAGGCGGCATTGAAATGGGAACGTCGACAGGCCTGAGCCCAGATTTCGGTCAAGAGTAAGGTCACTTCCGGTGGGCTCTCCTGGAGTATTTTAAAAGCATAGTGCATTATACTGCGCAATTGCTCCGCCGGAGTCTGTCCCGGCTGCAATAGGGCCGTGGCCCGTTCCAGCATTTCCAGGAAATAGTTTTCCAGCAGTGCATCAAACAGCGCTTCTTTACTGGGGAAATATTCGTACACCGTGCCTTTAGCTACCTCGGCCAGACGAGCCACTTCCGCGATGGTTCCTTTGTGCAACCCCTCCCGGGCGAACACCTGGAGGGCGGCCTGCAGGATGCGCCTTCGTTTTTGTTCCGATTTAGGTAAGGCTGCCATGGACTTGTCAGTAGCTCCTCATAATGACCGACCGTCCGGTCAATTATAGCTCCCTCGGGACGCAAAACAAATGTTTTTTAATTAAGGGAAATCGGAGGAAAGGAGACCGGATTAAAATAAAAAGCTGAAAGAAAAACCACTTGTTATCCTGCGACACTCTGCGCTGTTCCGCGACCTCTACGGTTCAAAAAGACGGTAGTCAGCCGCAATTATTCTTTTCCGCGGTCAGAAGTCGACCGTCGGTAGTTTATCATTTGGTGTCCCTTGCGTCCCGTGAGAGAGGAGAAGAATTGTCCATCTTTATAACTCGGAACTCACCCTTCACCTTCCCCTTTCGAGCGGGTTGTAATGCCTAACGCCGCCCCAGGCGTCATCTTTCTTACAAAAAAGAAAAAACAGCGTGTCGTATTATAGGGTCTCAGGCCATTGATATTTGCGCGGAGACGCAATTGCTACAAATCTCGCCGTAGGCGAAAAAAACGAAAACACCGCCCGCCCAACACCACCTCGCTAGAACTTACTTCCCGAAAACCGGTCCGCTGGTAGAGCCACAGCGCCGGGCGATTATCGCTTTCCACATCCAATTCCACCCGTTCCAGGCCGGCCTGGCGGGCCAGACGGCAGGCATGTTCAATCAGAAGTTTTCCATATCCCTGCTTGCGGTAAGGAGCAGCCACCACCAATTGGCTTATGTAATACCCACCGGGTACGCCAAAACCGGTGGCCCCGGCGGCGGCTAAAAAGCGAGGTAAGCGCCGAATAAATTCCCCTTTCAAACTACTGAGGGTTAACCGACCCGTGGGGAGAATTTCCCTCTTGCGCTGGGCCTCAGTAAACCCTAGGAGAAATCCTACCCGCTGCCCCTGGTGTACCAACCACCAGGCGTGCCTATGGGAAAACAGATTGCGGGAGTGGCGGAACCACTGTTTCAGGTAGGAAAGAATTCTAGGACCGTACAAAGCGTAGAAGAAATCGGGCCCCGCCGCGAGAATGAAGCGCGCCGCTTGGGGCGCATCTTGGGGTAGAGCAGGTAGGATATTATACTCAACCATGGATCAGTCTAAATCCCGCAACAGCGCAGCATAGCGCTCCATTTTATCAAAGTACTCAGTCGCTCGCTGTTGCAAGCCTCGCTTCCGGGCCCCCTGGGCCACGATCCGGCACTTGCGCACCAACTCTTCCAGCAGCGCCCGCCGCCAGGGAAGAGGTAAATCAGCCTGGAGCTGCTTCTCCATAGCCCTGATCCGAAAGCGATCCATCACCGGCACACTGCGGCTTAACTGGTCAGGATGTCCGCCGTAGCGCGTCAACAGTAAGCGGGGCAAAAAACCGATCTGGAAACGGTGGGAAATCCGCAACCATAGATCGTAATCCTCACAGACCGGCAATTCTTCGTCGAACAATCCCACTTCCTCCAGCACTGAACGGTGGATAAGAACCGCGGAAGGGCTCACGATGCACAGCGGCAGACAGGCTTGAAATATCCAGCCCCCCTGTTTCCGATGCTTCTTCATGGGATTCACCCGCACGCCGTTGCGGATCCACACTTCGTCACACTGGCTAATGAGCAGGTCAGGATGTTCCTCATGATAACGTACCTGCTCCTCCAGTTTGGTGGGGTGCCATTCGTCATCGGCGTCCAGAAATGCCACCCAAGGGGCCGTGCTAGCCTGTATCCCGGTGTTCCTGGCGGCGGAAACTCCCCGCCGCCCAGCGTGTCGCAGTACGGTTATCCGTTCCCCAAAAGTCTCCCGTAAAACAGATGCCGTACCGTCATCGCTGCCGTCATCCACCACGATCACTTCCACCGGCGGATAGGTTTGGACCAGCACGGAGCTTACAGCTCGCGTCACCAATTCCCGTCGATTGTAGGTGGGGATGATCACTGCGATTTCCATAGAATTCCTCGTTAGAATCACAGCCAGCGGCGAAGGTATGGAATCAAGTCTTCCTGCAGTTCCCGTCCCAAGCGACGGTAGTTCTGCCGGAAAGTCCGCAGGGCCTCATCATCACCGCCGTCGGTTATGATCCGCAACGTAACCAGTTTCAAACGCCGCTGTTTACAATATTCGGCCACCGGATAGGCTTCCATGTCCACCGCTGCAACCTTTCTCTTTTGCAGCGTCTCGCGCTCCCGGTCCGACCGCAAAGGCCGATCCACCGTCCATAATAATCCTTGCTCCACCACCTTGTCTTGAAACCCCAGGGAAAGTAGCTCTCCGGCTTCCCATGCGGGAGGCTGCAGAATGGGATTGTCGCTGTATCCGTAACGGGTCGCCAGGATCAGATCCCCCGGTTTCAGGCCGCGGTTCACGCCGCCGGCGAAGCCGGTGAGCAGAATGCGCTCCACACCGGTGGCTGGCATATTCTCCAGAGCCTGTTTTACTTTACGTCCGCCGACGCCGGTACGCAGCAAAAACAGCTGTGCAGATAGCCGATTCCACAAGGCTCCCCCGGCCAAAATGCGTTGCTCCCAGGGCAACAACTTCTCCAGCAGCAGGTTTGACTCAGCGCTCAAAGCAGTTATCACCAACAACCCCATGGTAAATCAATCTAACAACCCGCTCCCAGCCACCCAAGAGTCGATAAAGCTGTCACTTCATTATTTTGACCTGTTTCACCGGCGCATCGCGATCTATAAATTTCTTCATTCACCCATGGATCAATCCTTTACTCGTGCTTTTTCCTGGCCGGAGTCTATTTTTTGCAAGGTCGAATGAATGTTCTACGACAAAATAGCACCGGTCTCCCGATGGGACCGGCAACCCGGAAACAACAGAATTCTATATTCGAACTCAAACAATAGGGGAAGGTCATAATGGAGCACAAATACGTTTATTTCTTTGGTGAAGGACAGGCTGACGGCGGCGCTGAGGATAAAAATCTGCTGGGTGGCAAAGGCGCTAATCTGGCGGAAATGACACGCCTGGGTATCCCGGTGCCCCCTGGATTCACCATCACCACCGAAGTTTGCACCATGTATCTGAAAGACGGTCGCTATCCCCCGGGGGTGGAAGAGGAAGTGCGGCAGGCACTGGCCCGGGTTGAAAAAATCATGGGACAAGAATTCGGTTCTCCTGAGAATCCCCTGTTGGTTTCAGTGCGGTCCGGAGCACGTCAGTCCATGCCGGGAATGATGGACACCGTACTAAACATCGGCCTCACGGAGAAGACGCTGGCCGGTATGATCAATAAAACCAACAATCCCCGCTTCGTTTACGACGCTTACCGTCGGCTCATTACCATGTACGCCGACGTGGTCATGGAAAAAGCGGAAGGCATCGAACCGCCGGAAGGCCACAGCGTGCGGGAAGAACTGGAGAGGCTGCTGGAAGCCAAAAAGGCGGCCAAAGGGGTAACCATGGACACCGAACTGGATGCGGAAGATCTCAAGGAATTAGCGGCCGCTTTCAAGGCCAAGGTGCAGGAAGTTCTGGGACGACCTTTCCCCGACGATCCCTGGGAACAACTGTGGGGCGGCATCAATGCCGTGTTCAAGTCGTGGAACGGCAAGCGGGCCATCAGCTACCGCCGCATAGAAGGCATTCCCGACGACTGGGGCACGGCGGTGAACGTGGTGGCCATGGTTTTTGGCAACATGGGAGAGAATTCCGCCACCGGCGTGGCCTTTACCCGTAATCCCGCCACTGGCGAAAACGTGTTCTATGGGGAGTGGCTGGTAAATGCCCAGGGCGAGGATGTGGTGGCTGGTATCCGAACCCCCAATCCATTGAACGAAGCGGGCAAAACCGAGGACACCGCCCACCTACCCAGTCTGGAACAGGCCATGCCCGAGGTTTACCGCCAACTGGTAGAAATCCGCGACAAGCTGGAGCGGCATTACAAGGATATGCAGGACCTGGAGTTCACCATACAGGAAGGTCGGCTCTGGATGCTGCAGACCCGGGTCGGCAAGCGCAACGGCCCGGCCGCCATTCGCATGGCCGTGGAAATGGTGGAAGAAGGGCTGATTGATCCCGCCACTGCAATTCTGCGCGTCAAACCTAGTCAGATCGACGAAATCATGCACCCCATGCTGGATCCCGTGGCGGAGAAGAAAGCCCAACTTCTAGCCGTGGGTTTGCCCGCCGGTCCCGGCGGTGCAGCGGGGAGAATAGTTTTCACCGCCGATGAAGCCCAACAGTGGGCCAAGCGGGGCGAAAAAGTGATTCTGGTGCGCAACGAAACTTCCCCGGAAGACGTCCACGGCATGCACGCGGCCGCCGCCATCCTTACGGCCAAAGGAGGCATGACTTCCCACGCGGCCCTGGTGGCCCGGGGCTGGGGCAAGTGCTGCATTGTGGGCTGCTCGGCCTTGAATATCGACGCCGAGGGCAAGCGCGTGCTGGTGAATGATCGGGAGCTCCGCGAGGGTGATTGGATCACTTTGAACGGAAGCACCGGTCGGGTATATCTGGGACAAATTCCTTTGATTGAACCTGATCTGGAGTCTAACCCCTGGTACACCAAGCTGATGGAGATGGCGGACAAACTCCGCAAGTTGGGAGTGCGCACCAACGCCGATCGCCCCGAAGACGCCGCCCAGGCCCGCAAATTTGGCGCCCAGGGTATCGGTCTCTGCCGCACCGAGCACATGTTCTTCGATCCCGAACGCATCCAGGCCATGCGGGAAATGATCGTGGCGTCGGATGAAACCGCCCGACGGAAAGCCATAATGAAATTGCTGCCCTACCAGCGGGAAGACTTCAAGCAGATTCTCAAAGCCATGTCGCCCTATCCCGTAACAATTCGCCTGCTGGATCCGCCGCTGCATGAATTCGTGAATCTGACCTCTGAACAGATAGATGAACTGGCCGGCATGGTGGGTATCGAGCCCCGTCAATTGGCCGACCGCATCAAAGAACTGCACGAACTCAACCCCATGCTGGGACATCGCGGCTGCCGGCTGGGGATCACTTATCCCGAAATAACCGAGATGCAAGCCCGGGCCATCTTTGAGGCTACCGCCGAGCTGACCAAAGAAGGCGTGGAGGTCCATCCGGAAGTGATGATTCCCCTGGTGGGATCGGTTACCGAACTACAACACCAAAAAGCCGTGGTAGTGGAACAGGCTCGTAAGGTTAAGGAAGAAATGGGCGTTGAGTTCACCTACCTGGTAGGAACTATGATCGAACTACCCCGAGCCTGCGTCACCGCCGATGAAATCGCGCGGGAGGCCGAATTCTTCTCGTTCGGCACCAACGACTTGACCCAGACCACCTTCGGTTTTTCCCGGGACGACATCGGCAGCTTTCTACCGGATTACTTGGAGAGGAACATTCTCAAAGCCGATCCCTTCCAGACCCTGGACACTGCCGGAGTGGGAGAACTGCTGCGCATGGGAGTGGAAAAAGGACGTCGTACCCGTCCGGAGTTGAAGATCGGCATCTGTGGCGAACACGGGGGAGATCCGGCTTCCATCGAATTTTGCCATAAAGTCGGTCTCGACTATGTGAGCTGTTCGCCTTTCCGGGTTCCCATAGCCCGCCTGGCGGCGGCCCAGGCGGCTGTACGTAACGGTTGAGGTCCGGGAAAATTCATGCATTAGCCCTTCAAGGGCCTTAACTTCCTCCTGGTGCTTCTATGCACCTCAACCAAACGAAAGGAGGAAGGCCCATGTCCTATCCCAAAGCCATAAAACTGGGGATAGTAGCCCTTGGTCTATCCATGACCTTCGGCTCTCTTCCGCCACTTCAAGCCGCCACCCCACAGATCAATATCGGGGTGCGCATCACCTGGCTGGGACATGCTTGTATGCAATTCACTTCACCCCAGGGAAAAATCATCTTGCTGGATCCCTGGCTGACCAATCCCAAATTCCCCAGCGACACTAAGATCACCCAGGCGGATTATATTCTGGTCACCCACGGGCATTTCGATCATCTGGGTAGTACGGTGGAATTGGCCCGTAAGACCGGGGCTACTGTGCTGTGCATCTTCGAAGTCGGGGAATATCTGCAATCGCAGGGAGTACCGGCTGAACAGGTAATCGGCATGAACATGGGGGGTACCTTCATTGCTGACGGGATCACCTTCAACATGGTACCGGCCTTGCACAGCTCGGGGATTTCACTGGGGAAACACAAAATGGTCACGGGGGGTAATCCAGTAGGTTTCGTCATCCGGTTCGAAAACGGCTTCACCCTCTACGATACCGGTGACAGCGATGTTTTCGGCGACATGGAGCTGATTGCTCAGCGATTTCATCCTGAATTGCTGATCCTCCCCATCGGAGGACGCTTTACCATGGATCCCCAGGGGGCGGCTCTGGCCTGCCGGTTGATCAGCCCCCGGTATGTGATTCCCAACCACTACGGGACCTTTCCCATTCTGTCCGGCACGCCCGACGAACTGGAACGAGCCCTGGTTGATCGGCCCGACATCAAAATCCTGACTATTTCCCCCGGTGAAAGTGTAGAATGAGCGTCATTCCTGGCCCAAACTCTCGCCGGGTTAGTACTGTTTTCAACTCCTCTCTTTGGCTGAAATCGTGAGTACCTACGTACTCATGAAAATTCTGGAGTCGGTTCCTAAACGATACGACCGTGGGATACGACTGCTTTCCGGCGGAAAAATCAATAAAGCTTACGCTTTAGCCGTAGAGCCAATCGAACCGGGCCAACGGGTGTTGGACATCGGTTGCGGCACCGGGGCCCTTAGCTTGTTGGCGGCAACTAAAGGGGCCCGGGTAGAAGCCATAGACATAAATCCCTCCATGCTGGAAGTAGCCCGAGTCAAAGCCCAACAACTAGGCTTAGCCGACAGGATTAGTTTCCGAGAACTAGGGGCGGTGGAGCTTGCTCCTATCGGCGAACCCTTCGACGTAATTCTCAGCAGCTTGTGCTTTTCGGAATTGTCCCTAGAGGAAAGGTCCTATGTGCTGCCCGTGCTTTACCAACGGCTAGCACCGCACGGTAAATTGATAATCGTGGACGAATCCCCGCCAGAACGCCTTATTCCCTGGTTTTTCTACCGGCTACTGCGCCCTTTATGGGTCGGCCTCACTTGGATTCTGACGCAAACCACAACCCACCCTATCGAGGGACTGGTGACCGAAGTGAAACAGGCCGGGTTTATAGTGCCGCCTGAAGGGTTAACTCGCCTGGGGAGCTTGGTGATTGTAACCGCCGAAAAAGGGGGAACCGATGAGTCGCGTTAACTACTGGTTGTTCAATTTCGTTGAAACCTTGTTACGGATGCTACCCCTGCCCACCCGAACCGGCTATTGCTCCCTGGGGCATCCCGGTCCCGACTCCCCGGTAATTCTAACCTGCAATTATCACCTGACTGTTCTACGCGTCAAATGGGCCTTACGGGGGCAGGACGTGCACCTTCTGGTAGCCAACAGCCGCGGCATCAACGTATGGTGTGCCGCCACTGGAGGATTGTTTACTCATCATGACGTGATTTCCATTCTGAAAACCAGCGGAATTGAGCAGCGGGTAAACCACCGCAAGGTGATTTTGCCCCAATTGGGTGCCACTGGCTTACGCGCCCAGGACATTCACCATGCTACGGGCTGGCGGGTAATTTGGGGACCGGTTTACGCTAAAGACTTACCGGCTTTTCTGGCCCAGAACTTCAAAACCACGCGGGAGCAACGGCAGGTGGAATTCCCTTGGCCAGCCAGGCTCGAAATGGCTGCGGCCTGGGCCTTCCCCATCAGCCTTCTGGGCCTTTTGGTTTCCTTTATTTTCTGGCCCTCCGCCTGGGCCGCCATCGTGGGACTAATCTGGGCGTTATCCTTTTTGATATTCATGACTTTTCCCTGGTACGAACGGTGGCTGAACCCACGTCAGCCTCGGTTAGGCTTCATTGTTTTCGATTTCGGCCGGGGAGGTATTCAACTCCTTCTCTGGCTGGCAATGGTTGCCGGATTTTACTTTCTGGGAGTCGTGGAAGCCGGGTGGAGGTGGGGACTATTCGGCCGGTGGAGTTTGGTCTCGCTGGTGATAATTCTGCTTATCAGCATGGACCTGATGGGTAGCACGCCGGTCTTTAAGAGCGGGTTACACGCTGACCGCCTACTGAGCATCGAACTGGATGAGGAGTGCTGCCGGGGGGCGGCTTTTTGTGAACAGGTCTGCCCTCGTCAGTGTTATGAGGTCGACCATAACCGGCATAAAGCTACCGTACCCCGGAAGGATTTATGTGTCCAATGCGGGGCCTGTGTGGTTCAATGCCCCTTCGACGCCCTGTACTTTGCCGGACCTGATGG
>CAYXZO010000016.1:41485-43915 GCA_964469505.1 uncultured Lentisphaeria bacterium
GGGCCTGTGTGGTTCAATGCCCCTTCGACGCCCTGTACTTTGCCGGACCTGATGGGCGGGTGGTCACACCGGATACGATCCGAAAGTATAAATTGAATCTACTAGGCAACCGGACGGTCACCGCCGGGTGAGGATGGGAAGTATGAAGTGGAAGCATAGATCAAATATAGGGCCGATGGCTATGTACCAACTGATAAGGAGATGGATATACTGGGCCCTGGTGATGGGTTTGTTTGCGCCCGAAATTATCAGTTCTCAACCAGCGATAGTGGAGGTCAACTCCTGGGCCTATCAATTACAGAATATTGACCCCGCGGCGGTGGCTGCCGATTCGACTTTCCAGCTGGTAGTGCTGGATTACTCGCGGGACGGGAGCGCCGAGGAGGCCTTCACTAGCGCGGAGATCGGTTCCATTACTGCTTCCGGCAAACTGCCCATCGCTTACCTCTCTATAGGTGAGGCTGAAAACTACCGTTGGTACTGGAATCCCGCCTGGGATGCTGATGAAGACGGCATTCCCGATCCCGGAGCGCCGGCCTGGCTGGGACCGATGAATCCCGATTGGGGCGGAAATTATAAAGTGCGCTTCTGGGACCCTCAGTGGCAGGCTATCATTTTCCAGTATCTGGACACCATCGTGGCTCAGGGCTTTCGCGGCGTTTATCTGGACATTGTGGATGCTTATTACTACTGGATGGAAGAAAACTCGGAGCAACCCGCTGCCGATTCTCTGATGGTACAATTCATCCTGCGCCTGCGAGAACATGTACCCGACAGCACTTTCTATCTGATTCCCCAGAATGGTGAAACGATAATATACGAGCCACACGTATCGCCGCTTCTGAGGGATTCCTTGTTCCGGGCCATACAGGCCATTGGCGTGGAAGATGTGTTTTTCCCAGGGGAAGCGGAAGAAAACAATCCCTTCGCTCCCGATTCCTACCGGTTGGACATCCTGGCTGAATTTCAGCGTCGCGGTGAGAAGATTCTTTCCGTGGAATACCTGACCGAACCGGATTTGATCGAAACCTATCGCAGCGCGGCCGCGGAACGGCAATTCGTGCCCTATGCCACCGTGCGGGCTCTGGATACTCTGACAAGCGGTTTGGGCCTCCCTCTGAGCTTCCATGTTTTCCATGTCACCCGCAGAAACTCAACCATTGGCCTGTTTCCCAATCCCACCAATGGCAGCCTTAGTTTAGTCCTCCCCGCTGATAAGGTTTTCCTCAGTTTTGAGTTATTGGATCTAAAGGGGAGAATTCTCCTCTCCGGGGACTTTACCACTGCTTCTTCCTTCTCTCTCCGACCCACTCTGGAACTACCCCATCTGCCCAGTGGCATCTACTTGCTTCTACTTAAAGAGAGTAGTGGTTACCTCGTAAGGCGTTTCACCGTCATTAAGTAGCATCATCAGGTTTAAGACCGCGCTTTCAGAGCTAAAGCCGGCTGGTCGGTGGCGGAATGCTGTTTTTAAAGATTCAGAAAGCGGTCCAATAAGATGCAGCTCAGGTAGATGGGCAAATAGATCAGGCTCGTACCGAACAAACGAGCGGCGTGGGCCGTCGTACGCCGTTGCCAGAATTTGGCTGATTGGTAAAGAAAAAACAGGGAGAGAGAGGAACTGAGCAATTGGTACACCCACCCTACTCGATAGGAAAGCCCCAGCCAGGCGGCAAAAATCCCCGTTCCCAGGGCAAAGAAGAAAGCCAGCATGGCGCTCTTGAAACCGGTGCGATCGACCACCGGCAGCATTTTTAATAGTCCGGCGCGGTAGTCTTCACGGTGCAGCCAAGCCAGGGCATAGAAATGAGGTACCTGCCAGCAGAAGTAGAGCCCAAATATTATCCAGGCATCCTTATCAAGCCCTCCCTGGACGGCCACATACCCGGCCATGGGCGGCAGGGCTCCGGGAATAGCGCCGACGAAAGTGTTCAAGGGAGTCTTGGGCTTAAGGGGGGTGTAGAGGTACAAATACAGCACCAGGGTTATAAGTCCCATCAGAGCCGTAAGGTGGTTGGTGCCGTACCAGAGAAGGGCCAGACCGGTTGGGGCGGTCACTGCAGCCAGTATCAAGGCCACCAGGGGAGTGCGTCGGCCGCTGGGTAAGGGACGTTGGGCGGTACGGGCCATTCGGCCGTCACTTTCCTTTTCCAGATATTGATTCAGCGCACCAGCCGCCGCGGCCGTTAAAGCCACCCCGCCCAGGAAAGCCACCAGTGGTCGCCAGAACAGGATGGGCTGGGAAGCGTAGAAATAACCGGTAAAGCCCGTGAGCATGACGGCCATAAGTATCCGGGGTTTCGCCAGGGTCACCAGATCGGCCAGGAAGCCTGGTTGCCGTTGGTGATGATTTAGCGGACGAATCATGTTTGGCTGCAAAAGTAATCCGGGAAAGGACAATTGTTATCATCTTTCCCTGAAGAGTTAGCT
>CAYXZO010000017.1:0-29079 GCA_964469505.1 uncultured Lentisphaeria bacterium
TGTCATGTATACCGGTGTCAATTAAGAGTACCAGCGCATTACGGGGCAATCGCTAATAGAGTCCATTTACTGAGCTTAGTTGCTGCGCCAAATGATGTTTTAAATCCTGCTTACCTGTATTTAAGTTGAAGAAATTACTGGACTGCTGAAAGCTGATTATCGAATACTAATCGGTCGTCAGAAACTGCCCGATGCTTGCCTGCAACTCCCTATGTAGGTGGGGATTGGCGGCCATGATGTGTCTCTGATGGGAATAACGTATATCAAAAGGACTACCATCGATATGCGTAACAACTCCTCCAGCCTCCAATACTAACAAAGCACCTGCCGCCATATCCCAGGGTTGGAGACTGAATTCCCAGAAGCCATCTAGCCGCCCAGCAGCCACATATGCCAGATCTATGGCCGCTGCTCCTGCTCTGCGTAATCCTTGGGTCTTTTTATAAACTTCGTTCCATATAGTCATATTGAGCTGGAATAATTCATCATGTTCGTAATAGAACCCGGTGGCAACTAAACTGTGTTCTAAATCCGGAATGGAAGAAACTTGGATGGGACGGCCATTGAGGAAAGCACCTCCTCCATGATAGGCTGAAAATAATTCGTCTCGTGTTGGATCATAGATAGCTGCTGCTAGCAAATCACTACCATGGGCAATGGCTACGGATATTCCGTAAACCGGGAAACCGTGCACAAAATTGGTTGTACCGTCCAATGGGTCGAGGTACCAGACGTATTCAGCATCCGCCAAACCGATGAGACCTTTCTCTTCGGTAATGATCGTATGAGAGGGGTAGGTGTTATGTATGATTTGGATGGCCACCCGCTCCGCTTCACGGTCTACCTGGGTTACCATGTCGCGAGCTCGTTTGAATTCGATTCTTAGCCCCCGTCCAGCGCCTCGTTTGATAACTGCTCCAGCGGAGCGGGCAACTCGTTGACACAGTTGAAAGAAATCTTTATATAACTCCGTTTTAATGGAATCAGCTTTCATGCAGAGCCTTATTGCTTCTGTTGCGCCCGATAGGGGATATGCTCGCGGGAAAAGTAGTCGTCGGTGATTTCCTTCACTTTCTTGGCCAGTAGAATTAGGGCAATTAAGTTTGGGAAAGCCATAAGTCCCAAAGCTATATCGCCATATCCCCAGACTATTTCCAGGCTAAAGACACCGCCCAGAAAATGCATGAATACGTAGAATAAGCGATAGGGGAGAATGGCTTTGTCTCCCCAGAGAAACTGGGCACTACGATCACCGTAGTAACTCCAGCTGATTGCAGTGGAAAGGGCGAATAAAACCACCGCAAGAGTAACGATATTTCCACCCAGATGACCCAATAACGGTAGCCCCTCCAGGCCGTGGCGGAAAGCCCAGGTGGTCAACGGAGAGCCGTTTAAAAGGTTGCCGGCGGCATCTTTTACGGTATAAGCCCCGGTGACGGTGATTACCAGACCGGTCATGGTACAAATAACAATGGTGTCCACAAAAGGTCCTAGCATCGCTACCGCGCCTTCTCGAGCAGGCTCGTTGGTCTTGGCTGCCGCATGGGCAATGGGGGCTGATCCTTGACCGGCCTCATTGGAAAACAAGCCCCGTTTGACTCCCCAAAGCATTGTATTTAGAAAAACCAAGAAGCCCCCACCGGCTACACCTGTAATACTTGCTCGAGGTACGAAAGCTTCCCTAAAAATGGTGGCGAAAGTGCGTGGCAAATCTGTAAAGTGATAGAACAAAATGATTAAGGCTCCCAAGAAGTAAAATACAGCCATAAAGGGTGTCAATTTGCTGGTGACTTTGCCGATGCGCTTTATGCCCCCGATTATGACCAGAGCCACCAGCGTTGCCATTACCAGCCCGGAGATAACCCGGGGAATGCCGAACTCGCTTTTCAGCTGGTCGGTTACGGTGAAGGATTGAATCATATTGCCTGAGCCGAAACTGGAAACCACCGCGAAAAAGGCAAAAGCTACCGCTAGGGGTTTCCAGCTTTGTCCTAAGCCGTATAGAATGTAATACATTGGACCACCACTGACTGAGCCGTCGGGGTTGATTTTACGGTATTTTACCGCGAGAGTGGCTTCTGAATACTTCAAGGCCATACCAAAAATAGCAGTGCACCACATCCAGAATAATGCACCTGGTCCTCCATAGTGAATAGCAGTAGCGACTCCCGCAATATTGCCGATTCCAATGGTGGCCGAAAGGGCAGAACTCAAGGCTTGGAAATGATTAATATCTCCAGTGTCGTCAGGATTATCGTAGATTCCACGGATGATATTGACCCCATGTTTGAACTGGCGGAACTGGATGAACCGGTAGCGTATGGAGACATAGATGCCGGTGCCCAATAACAACACCACCAATAGGGGGAAGGAGGCAGGCCACCAGTTAGTGGGCCATTCCCAAACATAAGTGTTGAGAATTCTTTCTGCTTCAGCTAGATAATGAACAAAAGTTTGCATGCCCTACTCCCTTTTGTTGTCTTTTGAGGCGTAGTTTACCAATTGAGTAGAAAGTGCCAATAGGATTCAGAAAAAGAGAAGCATGTGATCTGCATTCTTAACTTCCAGGCAAAAACATAGTCTATGAGAGCGACGATGCGCACACTAACTGACCAAGAGCTTTTTGAAAAGATACGAAACCGAGATCAACGCGCTTTAGCGGAACTGATTCGACGCTATACTTCTCAGCTTTTCCCATTCATTAATCGGATGGTCCAGGATAAGCAGTGCGCCGAAGATATTCTTCAGGACACGTTCGTTAGGATCTGGGAAAAAAGTCACCAATACCGTGGTGAAGCGGCGGTCAAAACCTGGATTTTCCGAATTGCTCTAAATCGCACTTATACCTATTTGGAGCGCAGAAAACGATTTCGCTGGGTCGGGTTGGACAAACTGGTGCATCGCCATAGCCCAGAGCCGGTTAATGGGGAAGATGTTCAAGATGAGCGTGATTGGTTAAAAAGAGCTCTTATCAGGCTGACTCCCCGTCAACGGGCCGTGGTTGTGGGGCGAATTTACCAGGAACTACCCTATACGGAAATCGCCGCGGCGTTAGGGTGTTCGGTAAATTCAGCCAAAGTTCACTTCCACGAGGCTAAAAAACGCTTAAGGCAATGGTGGCAGCAAGAGGGACAGAGCCATGGATAATTTCGAGAGCTGGCTGAAAACCAACCTACAAGAGAACCGGGAATCCATACCTGCGGCGCAAACCATAGCGACAAAGGTTCAACAGAGGCTGTATCGAAGACAAATGCTACGCCGGATAGGAGGCGTTGCAATGATTCTGCTAGTGTTGCTCATCAGCGCCCGGTTTCTGGATCACTCAATGAATGTCCCCAATGAAGCACAGCCTTTTGCCGTGGTCATAGGGGATGAAGATTCGCTGGACGTGTTGTTGGGGTTGCCTCAGGTGGATTCGGTGGATGTGGAATTCTTTTCCCAAGAAGCCATTGACTACCTACTTGTGGAAGATGGTCCTCAAGTATTGGAAGAACTATTGCCTGAGCAAACTTTGGAAGAATTAGTTCAGTACCTACACGATTTAAAGGAGGAAAACTTATGATGACCAAAAGGATTATTCTTATGTCCTTGCTGGCCGCATTCGTCGTGGCCCAGGCTAAACCGGCTCGCTTGCCGGCCCAGGGTCAGCGTCGTATCCAAGCGGTCAGAATCTGGAAACTTACGGAAGCCCTTAACCTCACCGATGAACAGATTGATACATTTATCCCAAAGCTTCGGAAATATGAAGAGGCTCTAGAGGAAGAACGGAATAAAGGGCAAGCTATTATTCAGGAGGCTCGTGACCTGTTAGATAAGGACAAAGTGAGTCAAAAGGAAGTAGATAAGATACTCAAAAAGGCTATCGAGCATCGGAAAAAACTGGAAAAATTACATGCTGACTGGTTGAAACAGCTACCAAAGTACTTGACTCCCAGGCAACAACTTAAGTATTTAGGATTTGAAATGAGATTTAAAAGACAGTTACGCCGGTTCCTACGGGAAAGACCGGGCTTTGGTACACCCCCGCATCGGCCGGGACCGCGCCGTGGAATGCGGATGGGCCCCCCTGATTTCTACGACGATTAATTTAGGCTGAATTAAAAAATGTATAAGGGAGGTTATATGAAAAGAGGAATGATTTTGCTGGTAGTCATCGGCATGACCTTGTTCTGGTCCTGTCAGGTTAATAAAGATGATCTGACTCAGATCGAGGAAGAGATTTTGGCGTTGATAAATGCCGATGACTCAACCTTCTCACTGGAAGGCTTTTCAGATGGTATGTTGGATTTTTTTCTGGGAAAGCCCGTTCCTGATGCCAGCACTTTTCAAGATGGTTTGATCCCGGACGTCTTCGATTCCAATTATGTTTGGCGGTTTCGACGCAGTGATATGCAAGTTGAACGTGAAGTTAACGTTGACGTACAGAATGATACCTCAGCATTTGTAAGCTTCACCTTCCACGTTACCGGTAATTTCCATACTTTGAGATACAGCCGGCATTGGACCAGCGATTCAACCTGGGAACAGGATACCCTAGTAAGCGAGACCATTAAACCCATAGACATAACCATAAACCGGTATGCTCAATTCCGTTACCGTGAAGAGATGGGTATGAATCAACACCATTGGCGCTATGTGGGATCAACAGTGGCTTATGGCACCAGCTCAAACGCGACGGTTGGAATCAGTGCCCTCTCGTTTGATAATGGTGATACTACTCTGGTCCTGGATGATTTTTCCAACACGTTTTTCGGCCCCTGGCACCCCATCTTGTTTTATGTTAATGAGCAAGGTCGTTTGACGGTTCATGTGACCAATAGCGAAGTTCCCGATTCGGCCGAATCTGTAATAGGACATTGGGGCTTTCACCGACACCTCTCAGGAGTGCGTGAGTTTCTGCGGTTTCACTATGCCGGCTCCGAAGATGACGGAACCAAGGATTACGTACGGTTTGTAGTAGCGCCTCAGTATCCCTATCGGCGATTTGCAGGTATGATTCAGGTGTTGGATCTTAGAACCTTATTTGACGAAAGTTATCCCTATTACAACGCGGCGGTGCTCAATTTCCACTATTGGCTCCGTCGTCACCCACATCATCCATAAAACTGAGTAAGATAGGTATGTATAAAAACGGGCGCTCCAGCGCCCGTTTTTATTATCGGACTGAAAAAATTACTCAGCAGTTTGCCAGCGAGATCGCCAACGAAGTTCAGGGTTTAGTTCTTTAATGCCCAAAGACTCGTAAACCGCAGCATGAATGCGTTGACGCCAATCATAATAGCGAGGTTTCTTCCAGGTTCGGTCGGGATGAACCGCATTAGTCAACAGGATAACGAACAATTTTCGGGACGGGTCGATCCACATTGATGTCCCGGTGAAGCCGGTATGCCCGAATGCACTTGAACTGAGATATGGGCCCCCGGAAGAAGCATCTGAAGGACTATCCCACCCTAAACAACGAGAACTACCGGGAATCAGATTAGCGCGTCGGGTGAAAAGGGTGACTGTTGACGAGTCGAAAAGGGTGGTATCACCATAGCGGCCGTGATTCAGCATCATTTGGGCGAATCGGGCTAAATCCATGGCCGTGGAGAAAAGTCCGGCGTGGCCACAAACCCCACCAAAACGATAGGCATTTTCGTCATGGACATGGCCGTGAACGAAAGCTTTTTCGACTGCGCTGTATTCTGTGGGTACTATTCGATTCAAGTAGCGTGTGGGGGGATTGAAGAACGTATGTTGCATGTGAAGGGGTTGAAAAACGGTTTCCGCCACATAATGGTCTAAAGGCATTCCTGAAACCCGTTCCACAATTTTCCCCATGAGCATCATACCAATGTCCGAATAAACCTCCTTTACACCCGGCGGATTGTCCAGAGCTGTCTGGAATAGAGTATCCCAGAGAGCTTCCGTTGTTGGTGCATCCATCTTATAAAACGTTCTGAAGGGAGGTAGACCCGCGCTGTGGGTCAGCAGATGGCGTATGGTGATTTTGTTTTTTAAAAAAGTATTCAGCGAGTCAGGACCCGTAAATTCAGGTAAGTAATTAATGGCTCTATCGTCAAGTTGAAGTTTTCCTTCATCGACAAGGTGCATCACTGCCGAGGTGGTGGCTACTACTTTGGTAATCGAAGCCAGATCAAAAATATCGCTACGCCGCGTGGGTCGCTTGTGGGCATAGGTGTGGTAACCGAATCCCTGATAAAAGAATATCTTCCCATCGATGGCGGCCAACAAAACGCCCCCGGGCCAGGCACTATCCGCCAGTGCCGCGCGTACCAGAGGCATTAACTGAGTCGTATCGGCCCCTACTTCCCGAGGGGTCACAATTTTCAACACCGGGAGAGGGGCAGGTGTTATACGTTTGGCTTGTAAGGGAGGGTCAGCTTTAGGAATGTCCAAACCGGTCCCCCTCTCCGCGTATCCTGGTAGGGTCACCGGTAAGCGGCCACTTATCTCGGATATTCCCAACAGAGCGTCGGCCACCGCTTGCTGCATTTGAGTAGATCCTCGATAGGCGCATAGATAGGTGCCGATTTGAGGAGCGTCTTGAATCAAATAGGGAGTACCAAAGCTTATGAGAATGATATTGGGGTTGCGTTTGGTAAGGTCATTAAGAAAAGCGGCCTGGCGTTCGGTCAAAAAGATGCTTCCTTTCCGGGCCTTGGGGCGACAGAAGGCGTTCACCAGAATCAGACCTTCGGAAGGCACTTCATCCAGTGCTCCCTGATAAATTGCCGCTGAGTCACCACCATCCAGGCGAAAGGAGACAACTTTAGGGAAATAAGGTTCAAAGCGGTGGGCTAAATAGCTTCCCTGTAGCCGTTGGGGAGTGTCGTATAGATCGATGACCACCAGCGTATCCTGCCCCTTCCGGAACCGGGGGAGTAATTGCGCCTGGTCTTTCACCAACGTGACTGACTTGTGAGCAATTCGCCTTGCTATAGCCAGATTTTGCGGACTGCCATAACGTTTTCTTAGTGTATCCAGCGACACAAGCCGCTGACGGTGGAGTCCTAAACGTGCTTTCAAGTGCAGAATCCGTCTGACCGAAGAATCGACACGAGCTTCGGAAATCAGTCCCTGTTTGACGGCGTCCACGAGCACCTTTACTGAACGCCGATAATCGTAATTCTGAATCAAGATATCCGCCCCGGCCCGCACTGCCTGGATTAGGGCGTAGTCGTCACTATAATGGCGCACCACCGCACCCATGCCCAGAGCATCGGTAAGGATCAGACCCTTGAAGCCCATGGTTCGCCTTAATATCTCTTGTTGCCAGAAAGGCGAAAAGGTGGCCGGTTGTTCCGGATCGGGCTGAAAATCCCCGGCAGTGAGGTGCCCAATCATTACCGCATCCACCCCGTGATCAATGAGCATTTTGAACGGTTTTAACTCTACCCGCCATAGTCGTTGCGCATCACTGGGAATAACCGCCAGCTCCAAATGGGTGTCCAGATGAGTGTCCCCATGTCCTGGAAAATGTTTTGCTGTACCAACCATTCCGCCGGCGTGGAGTCCTTGCAGAAAGGCGTTGGCTAGCTTTCCCACTGTTTCGGGATCTTCTCCAAAAGAGCGAGTGTTGATTATGGGATTATCGGGAGCGCTGTTTACATCCACCACGGGTGCTAAAGCCAGGTGGATACCTAGAGTGCGTCCTTCTATGCCTGTTAGTTTCCCAGCTTGATACACAAGTTCGGGATCGTTGGTAGCCGCCAAACCCATGGGAAAGGGGAGGGGACTTCCTCCGGGGAAGCGATCGGCTAAACCATACTCCAAATCAGCCTCTACCAGGATTGGAACCTTGCTTCTTTTTTGCAGGTTATTCAGCACCACGGCAGTAGCTACCGGGTCACCATTCCACAAATGCACTACCCCTAATCCTTCGTCAGCCAGAATACTATCCAGTTCCCTCCATTGGCGGGTATCTTCATTCACAACCCTCATGTTCAGGTGGTACACCAGCATCTGAGCCACTTTTTGTCTCAAACTAAGGCGACGTAGGGTGTGTTCTACCCATCGGTCTTCATTCATGATGGAAAAACCTCCTACACAGGAGATCAAATTGATCATGGTTAGCATGGCCAGCGTTCCGGATATGAATTTTGTGCTCATGCAGCTCCATACTCCTCGTTGCCTGTTTTAGATTTTAAGCCGGCTTTTGCTCAGCCACTTAGGTAGCCAGAGCAAAGGCAATCATCGTTCAGTGAGAAAACCTAATGTGTTGGGTGGGAAAGCCAAAGAAAACAAAGAGAAAGCTATGGTATTCGTTCTAGTGATTTACTAACTTTGTTTATCAGAGGAAAAAGGGGAGTGTAATTAGTTTATGAAGCGTGACGAATCGTATTTTATCAAGAAGATCAATGAAATCAATATTTTGCGGGTTATCAGGGATGACGGGCCTATATCCCGAGCGGAAATAGCTCGACGTCTAGGCGTTTCCAAGCCTCTCGTGGGTATTATAGTAAATCGTCTGTTGGAGCTTGGGGTCTGTTTTGAGACGGGAAGAGGAACCTCAACCAATCGTGGAGGACGCCCACCCATCTTGTTGCAATTTAATGCCGATGCCTGGTACGCGGTGGGGATAGAAATTCAACTCCATCAGGCCAACGTGCTGATTACCAATATCAATGCTGAAACGGTCGCGCGGAAAAGCATGAGCTATCAGGATAACCGCGATGTGGAGCACATCCTGAGACGCCTGGTGGCACTCATAAAGAAGATGCTACCAGAACCTGAAAAGCAGAGCAGAATCCTGGGGGTGGGAATTACTCTTCCCGGATTGATAGATTATGACGAAGGTGTGCTCCGGTACGCGGATACGCTAAAAACCTGGGAAGGTTATCGGATCCGTGCTTACTTGGAAAGACACCTGGATACAAGGGTTTACCTGGAAAACGATGTAAAAGCTATCACCCTGGGCGAATTCCACTGGGGAGCCGGAACAGATGCAGGCAATCTAATATACGTATGGATTGGGGAAGGGTTGGGGGGTGGTCTAATCATGAACGGTGAAATATATCGTGGCATCAGCGGTTCTGCCGGTGAGATTGGTTATAGCGAAATTAGTCCGGGAATACTCAACGTAGGTGATTATCCCCTTTTATATCAGGGACAAAGCCGGTATGGCGAGGTTTTGAATACCAGACACCTGTTGTCTTCAATAAAAAAAGCATTGATTACCCACCAATACAATTCCCGCTTAAATGGTGAGGATTTATCCACCAAAATAGTATTAAAAGCTGCCTCAGCAGGAGATGAATTGGCAGTGAAAGCTTTGCGGGAACTAGGAGCCTTACTAGGACATTTACTGATAAATATCATTAACATATTGAACCCGGAATTGATTGTGGTGGGTGGACCTTTAATTGATGGCTCCCGAATCGTATTGGACTCTGCGGAAAGCCAGGTGAAAAAAGACACTTTGGCCTTACCAGCTCAGCAAGTGCAAATTCGCGCTGGTATTTTGAAAGATAAAGCTGGTGTACTAGGTGCGGTGGGGTTGGTTCTCCAGGATCTATTCAAACCTCCCATCGTGAATCTAGGAGCCTATCGTTCGTTGATAAGTTTCCCCCAGGACTAGGTAAATACATAGAACCACTATTCGTTACGCCTTGGGTATCTTCAATCTTCTTTAGGGAACGGCTCAGCTGATTCAATGCCGGGAGAGTTTATACCGAGGGCTTTTCTTGCTTTTTAGAATTGGAAAATAGAGGGCGTTGTGAAGTAAGTGGTTAGTTCTTTTCGTCGCGGGATGACTGCAATTTCTGGAGTTTGTCCCGCAGGTAGGCCGCTTGTTCGTAATTCTCTGAGAGTAAGGCCAGTTGTAGCTCCATTTCCAGACGTTCCATCCCGTTCAGATGATCAGGAGCGGTATCATCGGTTATCCGATGTTGTAGCTCAATCAAGGCATAGATTTCAGGGGTGACATCCGGGGGATCCATTTCCAAATAGACCTCATAGGCGCGTCGAATTCGCTGTATACCGCGCTGAACCAATTCTAAGGCTGCCAGTTTATTACCCTCCTGCAGCCGCAGGAGGGCCCGGGCAGAGAAATTCATCATCATCACGTGCGGTCGGTACTGCTGGACCAGTCCGCTCCAATCCGGATCGGCGTAGGAGCGAATGAAATTCATTAAATCCAGATTATGTCGCGTGTCTCTAATAGTTCCCGGGTAATCCCGTAAATGGTATAAGCTGATGTAACGATGATAGAACTGTATGGCTTCCTGCCGTAATTCCTCCGTCATCTCCCAAGTGAGGAAGAAATCCTCATCGCGCATCGCTTCGTGGCGCATCCATTCCAGTAAAGTAGCATAGCCGCCCGGTTTGGTGCCGTCTGGACGACCTTCGTATTCCATCTGAAGCACACCCAAGTCTATTCTTAGCTGCACTTTCCATCGTCCGTCGCGGCCTTTGAATTTTCTGGCGGATATTTTGCGAGGCGAGTAGGGCCAGGAGGATAGCAGTTCGGTTAAATCTTTTGGCATTGTAAGAAATGTATTTTTTTCAAATCAAATTTCTTCAAAAAAATATTCCTCTGGGCGCTTGCTTGTGCCATCTCACGTCGTCTTGCCCAAAGGAATTTTTACCTTGATTTACCCGATTAATCCTTGAGGAAAGGAGGGCAGAATTATCGGTTGTTTTGTAATCGATTATGTTTGGTGCTGCTACGGCAGTCTGTTGAAATGGCGCATCACCTGGGCTTTGTGCCGTGCCGCCCGGTTGCGATGAATGATTCCTTTAGCAGCTACTTTATCGATAACACTGATGGCTTTACGCACCAGCGGCTCTGCTGTGGCTTTGTCCTCCGCAGCGAACACCTTTTTCATCATCGTTTTCATCATAGAGCGGTAATGCTTGTTCCGCATGCGAGCTTTGCGCGCCTGACGAATTCGTTTTGCTACAGAATTTTTTACCGGCATGTTGCTCCCTTATCCTTGTTAAAAAACGCGGGCGAATATAGACGGGCACCCCGCCATTGTCAACGTTCAGAAACTGATTATTCCAGGTTTATTAATAATGATTCCCGATACAGGGATTATCATCAGGAGTTTTTAACTACGTTATTAGCGAAGTCTGGTTGGCTGAAAGTTACTTCAAATTCCTGGATAGAACGGGTGATCATGCCCATCAAATCATCTCTTACAGCCTTAGCAGCTAATTTTATAGCATTAGCTATGGCACGGGCTGTCGATTTCCCATGACATTTCAGCACCAATTTTTGTAATCCTAGAATCGGGGCCCCCCCGTACTCCTGATAGTCGGTTAATTTCTTCAAACTGCGAATACCACCTGAAAGCATAATCAGGCCCAACTTCCACAAGAATTTTTCTTTGAAAGCGTACTTGCCAAGTCCCATCAACGTTTCTGCAGCCCCTTCCAGGGTTTTTAAAGCCACGTTGCCGATGAAACCTTCAGTTACAACCACGTCAGCAATTCCCCGCATCAGATCACTACCTTCAATATTGCCGATGAAATTCAGATCGGGCAAGGCGGAGAGAATTTGATAAGCCTGGACATAGCGTTCACCGCCCTTGGTGTCCTCCGTTCCCATGTTCAGGAGTGCCACAGCCGGTTGAGGAATCTTTTTCACTTCGGAAGCATAAGCTGCTCCCATCAGAGCGAAATGCACCAGATGCTCAGCTTCCACAAAAACGTTAGCCCCCACATCCAGCGCTAAGGCAAAGATATCCTCCCGCCCCAGTTCGTTCCGCGTCGGATATACTGCCGCTAGAGCGGTGCGGTGAACACCTGTTATCCGGGGAATATGACGGGCTGCAGCCAGGACTAATGCCCCCGTATTGCCGGCGGATATCATGGCATCTGCCTGACCATTAGCAACCAGTTGAGCCGCTTTGACCATGCTGTTGTCGGGATATTGTTGTAGAGCTTCTTTTGGGTGTGCATCCATGGGTATGGCCTGCGGGGCCGCTACTATTTCTACTACTTCTGCCGCCTGCTTATTCTCCTTCAGCATCTCCTCCAGCACCCATGGATCACCTACCAGATAAATGCGAAAGTCATTAAACCCCATTTTCTGGGCCTGGCTGATATAATTAAGGACCCCCTCCACAACCACTCCTGGTGCGTTGTCCCCTCCCATTCCGTCCACTGCTAGACGGATGGTGATCTCTGGGGCAAGCTGATTGTTGGGTTCTACTCCGACCACCGCCGAATCAACTCCAGTGTTAGGCGTACGCCAGCTCCTGAGGGGCCGTCGGGGTTGTAAGGTCGCCCTTTTGTCTGCCAACCGGTACCGGCAATATCAATGTGACACCATGGCGTGTCGCTTTCAACGAATTCCCATAAAAAAGCACCGCCGGCAATAGTACCTGCGGAACGTTTAGCACCAACGTTCTTAACGTCTGCAATTTTGGATTTAACGTCTTCCCGGTATTCATCATCCAAAGGCAAGCGCCAAACCCGATCTTGAGTATCTTCGGCAACCGACATAACCTCGGCCGCGAAAGTATCATGATTGGTTAGCAAACCACTGTATCTATGTCCCAGGGCGATGATTACAGCGCCCGTCAGGGTGGCAAAATCCAGCACTCCTTCGAGCTTGTAATTTTTAGTGATATATGCCAAAGCGTCGGCCAGGACTAAACGACCTTCGGCATCCGTGTTCAGTACTTCGATAGTTTTTCCGTTGTATGCCTTGAGGATATCACCCGGCTTATAAGCGGCAGCACCGCTCATGTTTTCCGTAGCTGGTACGATAGCGGTTATGTTAATTTTTGGTTGCCGAGCGGCTACTCCCCGCATCACGGCCAGCACTGCCGCTCCACCCAGCATGTCGAATTTCATTTCATCCATGCCGGCGGCCGGTTTGATGGAAATACCACCGCTATCGAACGTTAGCCCCTTGCCGACCAGTCCCAGGTGGCGGGCATCGGGGCCACCGCCGCGATATTCCAGGATGATGAATTTGGGATCCCTTGCGCTTCCGGCCGATACGGCTTGCAAGCCACCAAAACCCAGTTTCTCGAAATCTTCCCGCTCATAGATGATGCATCTCATATTAGGCGCCTGGGCTATTTCTTGCGCTTTAGCTGCCAGATAGGCGGGAGTAGCCACATTGCTGGGCTGATTTCCTAGATCACGGGCAAAGTTTACCTGCTCGGCTACATAAAGCCCATATTCCACCGCGGCATTTAAGGGTTGAGAGGTGACCAGCCAGGCTTCTTTTAGCTCCTTCAGTTGATCTTCATCGTCATCACGTTTGGTTTTGTACTCGGTGAAGCGGTAAGATCCCATAACTAATCCTTCCGCCACAGCCTGGGCTGTTTCCGTATTCAATTCATCAGCACCCACTGTTAAAGCCATATTCTCCACCTGCAGCTTCAGCACTGCTCGAGCAGCCGAGGCTGCTGCCTGACGGGCTTTATCAGAGGAGAAATCCTCCTTTTTGCCTAAACCCACCAACAAGCAACGTGAGCTTTTAGAAAAGTTTGGCAAAAAGACTAAAATCGTGCTGTTTAATTTGCCGGTAAAATCTTTGCTTTGGCGAGCTTTGGAAAGCAATCCTTGATTCTCTTCATCAAGCTTTTGGGCTATAGGTGGTAATTCTTCATCGCTAAACAGAGCTAAAGCTAGAACTTCTACTTCAGGTAAATTCTCAAAGGTGGTCACGGTAACTTTTTCAATAGCGCTCATGTTCTTCCCTTCCTTATCTGTTCAGACGAACTTTTCTCGCAATCTCCTCCGGGCCAATATTAGTTCTCTCGTCCGGCTTTGAAATGAAAAACCACTAGGGATGCCTTACCGAGGTGTGAGGGGTTTGTTGACGTGAAGCTTCATTACGGAGAAAATCCTCCAAGCCCCGATACACGGCCGTGGCCAGTTTGTCTAATCCTTCTTCGGTTAAGAGAAACATTTCATCCTCCGGATGAGTCATGAAAGCCCCCTCCACTAAATATACCAGGTATTCCGTCTGGCGGGTGAGGTAATAATAATATCGGCTCACCTCTCCGAACGGCTCCAGGCCGGTTGACAATAAATGGGGATATACCTTGTCCGATAAAGGTTTGGCACTAGGCCAGGTGAAATAGGTGGAGGTCCCTCGGACTTTGGTGAGGTCGCGGCTAAAAGCGGGGGCGTTGTTGTGCGCCATGACAAAAATGTGCACCCCATCTTTTCTGGCTTTTGCTGCTCGTTCGGGCAGCGAGACCAGGCGATCCTCATCCCGGGTCATAAAAACGGTGGCTCCGGCCGCTCGTAATTTAGCGGCCAGCATTCTACAATAGCGCAGGTTAGCGTCGGCTTCGGCATATCCGGTAATTCCAAGAGCTCCCCGCTGAGGCCCCCCGTGGCCGGGATCGATTTCAATCCTAATCCCCTGGAAAAGGTCGTCGGGGTTGATGGAAGGTGGATCACGTAGTGCAATCACCAGGTCAGAACCCTCATAATAAGCCCGCCAGCCCCAAAAAACACCTGATTTGGAGTAGAAATTCATCTGCCAAACATTGTCAAAAGGTTGGGTGCGCTCGATATATGCCAGGTCTCCGGCACTGTCGGCAAAGGTGGTCCACTCCCAACCCTGGGTGGCGCCGTAAAGGCGCAATTCGATGCGACGGGGGGCATAGCGTTCTTTGATTTCAAAAGGGGGATGAATCGGCCCCACCGGCAAGCGGTATATCTGCCAGTCTCCTTGGCGTTCGCCACTCAGAGCACCCACTACGACCGGGGGAACTATGCGAGGACTGGGGAGCAGTTTTACTCTATCATCTTTAACCCAACCGCTCCGACCTGGGAAAAGTCCAATCCGGTAAAAACGTCCTTGTCTGCCGGTAATTATGAAATCGATTCCATCGGGTAAAGGGAAGAACAGTCGTCCGTCGTCAGCCTGGTCATAAACTCTGGTATCCGGGTGAATGCTGACCCCTCCCAGCGGGTGGGGCAGGACTATTAGGGTATCCCGATTTTCAGCGTACCAGGAGAATAGCCCGAGCTGTTGAAGGCGGTAATGGATTGTGATGGGCTGCGGCGTATCACCTTTCACCGTTGGCACTATTGCTACGGCCTTATATAGCCCCGGTTTTTCTTCTGCCAGCGAGTGCCAGCCTGCTTCACTTGAGAAGCGGTAGAACGCTTTTGCACCGGAGCGCCCTCGAAATCCAACCGAAATTCGTTCTCCCGGCTGAACCCAGACTGGTTGTCGAGGCCAACAGGTCCTGGTATCTATGGGTGAAAACCAGGACAGCCTGGCCGATTTTCTGACAGGGTATAATAAGGCAAGCGTATCCCGAAAAATTTTCCCCCGCCAGCGGCTCTCGAAGAAGAACAAATTCTTGCCCGGTCTCAAACGTAAAACTGTAGTGAAAGCACCCGAGGGGTAGACATGTACGTGCTTTCTATTGATAAGAACCTTGGCCTCTGGATGGGTATAAGCTCGTAAACCGATTCGGTCGGTGCCGATAGGCCCTGACTTGGGGAAGACGATGTGGATAGTTCCATCAGGTGGCAGGTTATTGTTAATGAAGTTGCCGTTACTATCCAGGTGATCCCATACTGCTAGCGTCAGGGTTAAAGTGTCCCGGTAATGGTAGGTAGGTATAAAAACAGGGATACGGTTGATTCCGGGATTCAACTTGATGTGGCCAATTACCAAGCCTGAACTATCAGCGGTGATTTTTCTAGGTCCTAGCTGAAGCTGAACATTGGGGGCGGTTTTGGCTCTTACTTCAAGCTCGGCTACCCAGTGTCGAGAGTTGGGAGCAGGGTAAATCCATTGTAAAGGGGCCGGTTGTTGGTTTTTCTGCCCTAAAACAAAACCCACCCCTAGTAAAAGAAATATCTTCAATGCTTTTAGCATAGATTTCAAATGATAGGCGCATGTCCATTTTTTTCAAGCAATCTCCTGTTCGTGATTTGAGCTGGCTGGTTTCTTATACGGGAAATGACTCACTAAATGATAATTGCCGACATTTGTATGCGGGGCTATTTAATTCCCTTTTTCTTCCCTGGCGTTAAATTGGGGCAATGTCGCCTACCATAATGCGCATAAGGGATTTTACCCCGGGACAACGCATTCAAGGATTTTACCTGCTGGTGGAGAAATACGCGCGTTTCACCCGTAATAACGAGCCCTACTTCGAATGTACTTTACAGGATTCTACCGGGACCATTGCGGCCAAGGCATGGAAAGATTCTGAAGCTTTCTCCCGACTCCAGGAGCTGGAAGATGGAACACCGGTCGTGGCTAAGGGTACGGTTTCTGAATATCGCGGTGTACTACAGTTGGAATTGCAGGTGGTTGCACCGGCGGAAGAAGAGAAACACGGGCCATACGGATTTAAATTGGAAGATCTGCTGCCGGTGACGGATAAGGATCGCGAGCAACTCTGGCAGCGACTGTTGGAATTGATTGATGAAATTAGTAATCCTTACCTGAAGCAGCTGTGTAACGATTTTCTGAAGCGTTATGAAAGTGAGATCCGGACATATCCCGCGTCTAAGAAATTGCATCACGCCGTTTTAGGTGGTTATCTGGAACACGTGGTGAGTATGTTGGAGATCGCGCGATTCGTAGCGGCTCATTATCAGGTTGATGGGGATCTGCTGCTGGCGGGTGTCTTTTGTCATGATATAGGAAAGTTGCGGGAATTGAAGCCGGTGACGGCTCCCGGGTACACCGATGAAGGTTATTTAATCGGGCACATCGTAATCGGCTGGCAAATGGTGCAGGAAGTTGCTCAGCATATCCCGGATTTTCCTAAAGAATTGCTACTCCGCCTGGAACATATGGTATTGTCTCATCAAGGAAAATACGAATGGCAGGCTCCTAAACAGCCCAAGTTCCTAGAGGCCTATTTACTCCATGTCATCGATGAGATGGATGCCAAAATGAACATTTTCAGGAATATAATGGCTACAGACACTCAGAAAGGTCCCTGGACAGACCGTCACAACTATTTCCGCCTGCCGCTATTGAAAGGCAGACTAGAGCCGGATGAACCTGACAAGTTATAAAGCGCTAGCCCTGGCGGCCTTGTGGGTGGGACTGATTGTGGTTACCGGGATTTTGTTTGCTTTCATACCCAATGTGGAGGGAGTGACAGCCCTGGTTTGGACGGCAGGGTACCTTTTGGGCCTGAAAAGAGGCGTGATGGTTGCGGCTGTAGGTGAAGCTTTGTTCTCAGCCCTTAATCCCATGGGATCAGGGCTGGGATTCCCGGTCCTTTTTTTATTGCAGGTTTTTAGCATGATGGGAGTAGCTGCTTTAGGAGGAATCTTGACCAGGCCGGCTTTGCACCTTCCGCCCTTTTTGCTGCGGTTTGCACTGGGATTTCTGGGTGCACTGGTAACTTTATCATACGATTTGTTGACTGCTCTAAGTTTTCCCTTGGCAGCTGGCATGGCACCGGCGACTTGGGGAGCAGCGGTTTTAGCCGGGTTACCGTTTTATGTAATACATATTGCAGCCAACGCCTTACTTTTTGCCCTTTTTCTCCCTGCTCTTTGGCGGAATATTCGCGAGCATCTGGAGCGGTACGGATTGATGGAACCGTCTGCGCTACGGGGGATGATCGCCTGAAGCGCCTGATATTTTCCCTATTAATTGGTTTAGCCCTTAATGGCCAGATTATGTTCCCCGGAGAACGCTTTCCGGTTTTGCCCGATTTTGGGGTACCAGGCGGAGATCTAGTTTATTCCCATGGCATGCGCCCCCTGGGTCATAAAGGGCTGCTTTTAACCTCATGGGAGCAACTTTTCGAATTAGCTCCTTTGAGTGGGGCCATCAGATTAGAACGGGAAAGTTGGGCGGGAAGAAATAATCCCAATGGATTATATAACCTCGCAGTGATCGATTTCCGCGACTCTACCGTGACCACCGTCGTAGCCAATTACAAGCAAGGTGATTTTGCCTTTAAGAATTTCAGTTTCCAGCTGCACCGGCAGGCACGTAAGGGTTTATGGATCGGATGGCGCTCCGAGAATCGTTTTTATCAACCCTATCTGGCGATTGCCCAGTTGGCGGAGCAGGACCATCGCCTGGAGGTAGTGTACGCTACCGAGGATACTACTGCACTCACGTTTCGCTATGGCAAACGCGGCCGGCCATTGTTGGTTATCAGCGATGAATCGTCATCCAGCCCTTTTGTGCCTGGGATGAATCAGGATGAAGAGTACTGGGAAGGATATCTGGATTGGCGCCGCAAGCTGGGCACCGGCTCACAAATCAGATTACAGTTGGGTGAACAGGAAGGGTGGATTAGCGATGGTTTTACTGGGGAATGGGGACATGCCGCTCGTTTGGCTCGTTTCACCTATAGGCATAGCCCCACAGGTCCTCTGGGAAAAGGGGCCCAATTGTCTGTCGGTTATTGGCAAGAGCAGGTTGATTCGACCACAATGGCTATCCCCTGGCTCGAGGGGCAATTTGTATTCAAACCCCGGGGGAGTTGGCAAGCCAAGGGTGGATTAACCGTCTACAGGAGCAAAACTACTCGTGCAGCTCCGAAAGCTGAATTCCTTTATAATGTTAAGCGGTGGCTGTTCGAACTGCGCTTATTGAATCTGGTCGAAAAGCGTCTAATTCCAGCTTACGGTTACTCCGGCGCAAAGGAGAGGTTTTATCTGAGAACTATCCCTCTGTTGCGCTGGAATTATCGTTACTCCAGAGCCAGTGTCGCCGGAGGACTATTTGGATCTCCACCGGGGTATTTCCTCGAAACCCGGTGGGGGGGAACAACGTCTAGTTTTATGGCATTGCGATACAGTCGCTATTTCTCAGCTGACAGTATCCTGAGCCCATCTACTGAACGCTTGCGGTGGGAAATGAGCTTGCCGTTCAGCCTATTTAAGGGGCACTTAAAAGGGCGGTGGCGTACCTGGGGAACCTATGATCCTCGCTTTGTAGTGGGATATTATAATTCGGAAAATCGCAGCCTGGAATGGTATTCGACAACCCCAACGCAAAATCTTTGGCGCCTCAATTGGTCAATAGAGGTAAATATCCGAACCGTGACCTTGGCGTATGTGGACTTGAAGGTTTTGCAGGATGAGACCTGGAATTCATACCTGACCCCTCCCTGGAAAGCTAATTACATGATAGCGGAAAATTTGACCCCTGTCGAACGTTTCAGATATCTCACAATTATTTGGGAGTTTCTCGATTAATTACCCTCGAATCTTGGTGTAGCGTCACTACTTAAAATTATGGCGATACCAGTAATGGTAGGCCTGATATAGGACGGAAGATGTATTGAATTTCTGCTGGCATAGGAAAAAATCCAGGCTAGCTTTAATTTCAATCTAGGTTTTTGTCATACGGTGCCAGGCGCAGGGAAGCCCGTGAGAATCGGGCACAGGCGCGCTACTGTAACCGGCGACGAATCCGATAATACGCCACGCTCCCCAAAAGGGGAGGGGAAGGCATCGGAGGAGGACGACCCGGAAGTCAGGACACCTGCTCTGGTAGCCTATTCCAGAAACCTTCGCGACTCGAGGAGCTGGAATGCACTTGTTATCGACCAGATCTTGGTCTCAGTGTATCCCCCGCTTCCGGGGGTTTTTATTTTTCTTTTGCTGGAGCCTCGTCGGGCTTCAATACGTTGCTGGGCAGGCTAGCCTGGAGGGTTGGGTATATGCCCAAGACAATAGCGGTAAAACTCACCCCCTCCCGAATGCCGAATTGGAGTTGAGACCAGGTGGGGCTCACGCTGTTAGCGACCTCGACGGTTTCTTTCATTTTAATCTACCCTCCTCCGGAAAATATGTCCTAACCTGTCGCCATATTGGGTATGCTGCCCTCAGTGTCCCACTGGTTTACGACGGGCGGGGGCCCATGTCCGTGACCCTTTACCTTGCGCCGCAAACAATCCCGCTACCAAAGGTTGTGGTCAGGGGCGCCAATATATCGGGAAGCATCAAAGAGCAGGCTCCCGGCGTCAGGACCTATCATTTTGAGGCTTCGTCCAGCTCTGGATCCACCGTAACGGATTTGCTGAAAGAAATCCCGGAATTGCAGATAAACGAAACCGCCCCCGGACAGGGGACACTCCGACTTCAGGGGGCTCTTGCGAGGCAAGTTCTGGTAATGATCGATGGCGTGCCGATTAAATCGGCCCTGGGGCAGAGCACTATTTTGCAACGATTGACACCCGCCCAAATAGCCCAGATAGAAATCTTGCCCGGTAATCAAACCGCCCGATTCGGACCTGATGCGATGGGGGGAGTTATCAATTTTGTAACTCGACGCACCTTTAGTTCCACCCCTCAGCCACAACTTAAATGGCGGGTGGGAAGTTTTGGTGAAATTGGGGGCGAAATCGATTACGAGGCGATGCTGGGAGACTGGCGTTTCCGCAGCTTTAGTCGCCTGCTGAAAGTTCGCAATAATTACTCTTATCCCTTTGAGACTCAATGGTACCTAAGAGAGAATGCAGGTAATCGGCAGTGGAATGTGGGATTGAGCCTAGATGGAGTAGTGTTTAACTGGCAGACTGTCGTGCAATACGAACTATTTAATCAAAAGCAGGGATTACCTGGTCCCGTTTACGAATGGACACCTTCAGCTCAACGCCAGCTAAAAGGGCAGTCAGTACAGATAGTATTTAAATACCACCTGAGCCAGAGCCGCAAACTGGAAATTACCGGACGGTGGGACGGTGAAGAAGAAATTGATACCAGTGGTGCTACCCCCCTTTATCCGCCCTGGAACAAGGTCTACCAGAACAATACGATTTTATGGAGGCTACGTTGGCATCAGCGCCTGGCTAAGAGAGGGTGGCTGAACTTTGCGGCGCAGGGTGAGTTCGAGGAGCTAACGGGAGAAGATAAGCTGGTGCCTCGCTTCAGTTTGGGTAACCATAATAGACGAAACCTTTTGTTGAGCGGCAGCTTTAGTCGGAGCCTAATAAGGTCCAATGTTAAGTGGTTACCGAAAATCGATTTAACGGGAGCCTTAGGCTGGCATAGTGTTTCGGATTACCCGGAAATCTGGACTTGGTCGGCTGGACTCTCTTTTATCCCGACCCAAACCAGTCATTCTTGGAGGCTGGAGGTGGAAAAAGGCCACGGCTTCAGTTTGCCTACTTTCTGGCAACGGTTTTGGGTGGGGGATGCTTTCAGTGAGGGCAATCCCGACCTGGAGCCGGAATGGAGTGACAACCTGAACGTGACTTTCACTCTGAAGTGGGAGCGTTATGTGTCTGGGAATCTGGACTTACGGTTTTTCCAACAGGATTACCGCAATTTGATAACCTGGCGGCGGGGGTACGCCAATCGGTTTTATCCCGTGAATCTGGCCAAAGCGCAGGTGAAGGGCGCGACTCTGGTTGGTCAGCTTACTTTTCTATCAGGGAAACTCGTTGTAGATGGTAACTACACGCTGACTGACCCGATTAATAAAACTCCGGGGCCCAATTCATACGGCCGCTTCTTGCCTTTTAGAGCTTTGAGTAACTACCGGAGCAGTTTGCGGTACGTTTACAGAGATTTTGAATGTAAGCTGATTCTTCGAGGCCAGGGCCGGACCTACATCCGAGAGGCCAACACTAAAGCTTTGGCTCCCTTCCACACCTTGGATATTCAGTTATCCACCTCCTGGAAATGGAGCACCTGGGATTTTAAGCCTGTAGTGGAGGTGCGCAACATAACCGATGTACACTACCAGGTACTGGAGCGTTATCCCTTGCCTGGGAGAAACTTTCTCTTAACGGTAGAGATGAAACACAGCCCAAAATGAAAGGAGAAAATGCATGCGAAAATGGTTCCCCCTGATATTCTGCTTGTTCGTGGTCCGGGTTCAGGCTGCGGATGCCCTTTATGTTTTGAATAGCCTGGGTGAAACTCTGAGCTATTACGATGGTCAGGAGATGCACAATGATGTTGCGGTGTTGGGCCTTTATCCCAACGATTTGCTTATAACGGGGGAGAATTTGTTGGTCTTGAATTCTGGGACCGCTTCCTTACAACGGTTCACATTAAATGATTTCCAACTTCAGGATACACTAAGCCTGGGTGCTCAAACTAACCCCTGGCGGATGTACCAGTCAGGAGAGCGCTTGTTTGTAAGTCTTTGGGCATCTTCCCAGGTGGCGGTAGTTGATCTTGCTTCCTTCACCGTGGATACCGTTTTTGCCACCGGACCAGCGCCCCAGGATTTATTGGCCAGTGGAAATTATTTGTTAATTACCAGCGTAGCTTACGATGCGGCTACTTACAGTTATGGCAAGGGGCGGATTTTTGTGTATGACATTTCAACTCTGGCTCCCATTGACACCTTGGAAGTACCTACAAACCCGCAGCGGATCATTGCCGGCTCGGATGGTTATCTGCACGTGTTGTGTACTGGCAATTACTGGTCTGAGTTCGGTCGGGTAGTTAGGATTAATCTCCAAAATCTGACGGTAGTAGATACTCTGGAGGTCGGTGGCTCCCCGGGTGATATGGCAGAGAGTGCTGATGGGATAATGTTTCTGGCTGCCGGTGGCTGGGAATATGAAGGCATCCGAGGACAAGTATTTACTTATGACGTAGCTACTTTTTCCATGCTTCACGGTTCTGATAATCCCTTGAACTTTGGCAACGGGATAACCAATGTGGTGGCTTCGCCCTCCGGTGAAGGGGTATGGATATCCAGCTTTGAGACCGATTCATTGGCCCTGATCGATTCCAGCGGGCAGATATTGACTGTTTTACCAACCGGTGACGGCCCGGCTGCTCTGCGGGCCATTTCGACTGCCACTGAAACCATTGCGGAGGGACTTCCTTCCAGTTTCTACCTTTCCAACGCCTATCCTAACCCAACCAACGGCCGGGTGAATTTCGAATTGCAGCTTGATAAGCCTGGCCATGTGAAGCTGGCAATTTTCGACTTAACCGGCAAGCAGGTCACCACTCTGCTGGAAGGCTGGACTCACGCTGGCAAGCTGATAGTCGGTTGGGACGGAAGGGATGTAGTTGGCCAGCCCATTGCCAGTGGGACGTATTTTCTACAACTTACGTATGCTGGTCAGATCCAAGTTAGAAGGTTCCTGTTTATCAAGTAAGTCACTTGTGAGTCCAATGTGAAAAATGGGGGGGCATTTGGCCCCCCTTCTTCATTTGCACATACTGGCAAAAGCCAGAGAGTTCATAAAAAGGCTAAATCGTTGAGGTTGAGCTTTGATTGTTATGTTGGATTTGGAGCTTCGATGGAGGATTGTACCGTTGCCAAGGTAGGTAGAATAGATGTTCTCCTTTATTAAACTCATTTGCCAATGTTATCCCAGCTCGTATTTTCAAATATGAGCCATAATCACAATCATAGCCATGGCTCCGACGATAATTCCCGCGGTCGTCGGCTGACGATTACCCTGATATTGAATTTCGCTATTGCCGGCCTTGAAGCGGCTGGTGGATTGCTAACCGGCAGTTTATCACTGCTTTCGGATTCGTTGCATAATCTCAGCGACGGCCTAGCGGTTGCTCTAAGCGGTTTAGCCCTCTATTTGAAAAAGCGTCGGGAGTCCCATCGTCATACTTTCGGGTTGAAACGGGCTGAAATTTTTGCTGCTTTTATCAATTCAATTGTGCTGGTGATTTTTACCCTGATTCTGTTCTGGCACGCTGCTAAGCGGTTGTTTCAGCCTATGGATGTGGATGGTTTATGGATTGCCGGGATTGCTTCATTCGGACTGGTCGCCAACATCGCCGGGACCCTTTTGCTCCATCGGGATCGCGATCAAAGTCTTAACTTGCGCTCAGCTTATTTGCATCTGCTTAGCGATGCGGTCTCCAGTTTGGCCGTTTTGCTGGGAGGACTGGCCATTTGGCGTTGGCAAATACATTGGTTGGATCCCATCCTGACAATTTTGATAGGTATCTATATTCTTCGCGAAAGTTTTTTAATAGTGGTTAAATCCGTGCACATCCTGGCAGAAGGTACCCCCCCTGACATGGCCTTAGACAAGATACAGACGGAAGTAGAGAAAATACCAGGTGTTACCAACATTCATCATGTCCATGTTTGGTCTGTGGGCGAACAGGATATTCACCTGGAAGCCCACGTAAACGTGGAGGACATGCTAATTAGTGAAAGTCAGAAAGTACGCGAAGAAATTGAACGAGTTCTGAAAAATCAGTTCAAAGTCAGTCATATAACCCTTCAGTTCGAATGCAATCAATGTCCTCAGGTGGGGTTGATTAATAATCACGCTATGGACTGACTATTAAACTATTCCTGATAGCAATAGCCAGGAAGAAATACTCGTTTTTCACTCTCCCAGCTTGCATACTTCGATTGCAGATTAGGACACTGCTTTCTGCTATTCCAGGCAAGATAGGTTGTAATAAACACTGAGATTCAAAGCCTTAAACAACAACCATCTGAGCAATTCGAGGAGTATTGGATATATTTGAAAACCTATTGGAGGATTAGAACATGCTGGCAATTATTGGAGGGACCGGTATTTATAACCTACCCGACATCGAAGTCCAGGAGCAGCTAGATATCAAGTCACCGTTTGGCATACCCTCAGCTAGTTTGGTCAAAGGAAGGCTGGGTGAGCGGGAGGTTATATTCTTGCCACGACATGGCGTTAACCATAGCCTGTTGCCTTCGGAAGTAAATTATCGAGCCAATATCTACGCTTTGAAGGCTGCGGGTGCCACGCAGGTTTTGGCTATCTCGGCGGTTGGCAGCTTGAAAGCGGATTTGCACCCCGGAGAATTCGGGCTGGTCAGTCAGTACTTCGATTGGACTAAAGGGAAAAGATCCTCCAGTTTCTTTGGGGACGGTGTAGTGGCTCATATCTCAAGTGCTGAGCCGACATGTCCTCGGATTAGTAGGGCAGTTGAACAGGCAGCCGGTGAATTAGGTCTAAGCCTATGGACTAACTTAACATACGCCTGTGTGGAAGGTCCCCGTTTAGGAACTCGGGCTGAAAGTCACTTTCTCCGGGGGGCAGCAGGTTGCGATTTGGTAGGTATGACTGGAGTACCAGAAGCATTTTTGGCTAGGGAAGCTCAAATGTGCTATGCTACTTTGGCGGTGATTACCGATTACGATTGTTGGTTAGACGATCCTGAGGAGCATGTAACCGTCAGTCAAGTGATTACTCGCTACCAGGAAAGCTTAGGACTTCTGAAACGACTCCTATTTCATCTACTTCAGATTAATTGGCCGGGCGTAGATTGCACTTGTCGAACCAGCCTAAAGGATGCCCTTTTAACGCCCTGGGAGCAATTGTCACCTTCGAAACGTGAGTGGCTGGACATTCTGATGAAGTAGTCAGATTCGGCTTTTAAACTGAAATTATCTTGCAAGAAGAGGAATACTTCTCATCAAGCGTGTTTTGGGACAGATTATTCCACCAATTTGCAGACGAAAAATTGTCCCTGGCATTGCAAACATAGCTTCTCTACCTTGCACTCTGGGGTTGGAAATAATATCTTGGCGCGCTTTTTTAAGGCAGGCTCAATGAGCGCCAACTGGCAGGGTAGCTCAGTCGGTTAGAGCACAGGCTTCATAAGCCTGGTGTCGTGGGTTCGAGTCCCACCCCTGCTACTTTCCCACCAGTGACAGAATGTTGCCCAGCGTCGCTATGAAAAAGCGAAGGAATTATGTTTTTTCAACAGGTAAAGGCGTGTTTGCACTAGGCTTGTCACTCAATTTGTCCAGTTAAGAGTGGGGAAGCTCGGTGCTTAAATACAACGAAAAAAATGGCCGGAGCTCCTCCAAGGCCTCTTCGATGGACATTGGTAACATCTGAGCAAAAGCATCTAGGATCACAACTGCATTTAAGCCAGCGTCTCGCCGGGCTGCTGCTCTTAGCCGATGACAGATTCCCACATTAACAAGGTAAACCGAACGGTAGATCTGGATAAGACCTTGCATTTCCAGGTCAACTGATAGTCCAGCTTGTTTTCTGAAATACTGTGCAAGCATATACATTGAGGTTGCACGGTACAAAGTTTCCTCGATGGACGCGAAAGGCAAATGGTACTTTACCATTGGTCGCAGCCAGTCTAGCACCGGGCAACCACTAGTCACCATTATAATACCTAGCATCGAACTTAAACCCTCCTGGAGGGCGATATTTTTTTTCAAATATATGCGTTGATGGGTTTCTACACTAACGTCAACAGTCACATAGGATTCGAAATCCTGAAATGCCGATATGAAAGGTGCTAAATTCCGGGCTATAGGACAATGCTTTACTGATTCTTTCAAGGGGCATCCTTCGCACTTATTAAACCCCAAGGTGGTCCATTCTTCCTCTGGTTCTTCCCGGGAGTCAGGTATGTACTCTAGACTTACAGCATCTAAATTGAGGTCGAAAACTAATTTCGGGGCGCCTCGAAAGTTGAACTGATACTTGAAAGACGCCCCATTTTCTTCGGATATCATCTATTCTCCCTCCTTACTCTATTACTAGTCCCAACAATTGGATAATCTTTTAAGAATATTATCGATGAAAAAGGACCTTTTTAAAATGACATTTTTCAAATTGTTTCCTTTTTTTGATTCAAATAATAACCTAGGGGTAAAGATGGAAATTGTGGGGGATAAGTGCACATTCCTGACGGCTACTTAAGTCCGTTGACTTACGGTGTAGGGCTTGCTGTAAGTGTGCCTCTCATTGTCAAGAGCTTTAGAAGGCTGCAAGACGTCGCTAACACGGAGGGAATTGCCCGACTCTCTGCCCTGACTGCATTGTCTTTTTTGATGATGATGCTCAACATCCCTTTACCGGGAGGCACCAGCGGCCATGCCTTAGGTACTGCTCTTCTGACTTTGAGTTTTGGTCCATGGGTTGGAGCCCTATGTGTAGCCCTGGTACTATTTATACAGGCACTATTTTTCGGAGATGGTGGATTAACCACCCTTGGATGGAATATTATCAATATGGGCTATTGGGCCGCTTTTTGGACCTGGTTAGTTAACAAGTGGTTGGGGGGTAAGTATCCAAGAGTCACCCCATTTTTAGCCGGATGGACGAGTATCGTGGTAGCCGCTGGTGCAACAGCTTTTGTATTAGGTATTCAACCATACTTAGCTCACGATGCGCAAGGGCAACCGCTTTTCTTTCCATTTTCACTCAACGTCACTTTGCCCGCAATGATTCTTCCTCATATTCTTCTTTTCGGGGTAGTGGAAGGCCTTTTTACCTTAGGTATGCTTAGATTACTCGAAAAGTATGAGATTTTGCCGGCTAAGAAGGTATAAAAGATGAAGGCGAATAAGCGTCTATGGATAGTCGTGGGTTGCTTTTTTTTACTGGTGCCCCTGGGCCTGATTACGAACGAGCCGGCGTGGGGCGAATGGGACCGGGAAGCCTATCAAGAGCTGATGGGTTATATACCTGCTAAGTTGGGTAAGCAACCCTTATCATTTAAAGCTCCTATGCCTGATTACAGTGTTCCAGGGCTACCAGAATGGTTGAGTTATTATCTGTCAGGTATCGTAGGGGTTTTATGTCTCGCGGCGATTTTTTACATATTCAAAATAACCGTTGCCCAACGTAAGTGACGCGCCATACCGTACTATTTGTCAGCTATTGCGTATGGGCTATTGTAGTCACAAGCGTACATAATCTTTATTGGCTAGCTCTCAATTTTTTTACTACCACAGCTTTAATATTTCTTTCTAACCGGAACCTATCATGGCGAGTCTACTTACCGCTCAGCATTTTCAATGGGGTACTAACCGGAGCATATGCACTAGCCCTTTGGTTCGGTTGGTACTCGGGCTGGGAACCAATACTGCGGTTGAATTTGCGCACCTTTGGGTTGCTAGGGGGAACCCTGCTATTCGTTACAAACGCTAATCCATTCAAGATTTTCCCTAGAGCCGTACGTTGGAATACGTTGCTGGTTTTGGTCTTAAGCCAAATTTTCCAATACCGCCGGCTATGGGAAGAATTTCAAATGGCCTTGAGGAGTCGCACAATTATTAACCCGTCTTGGCGACAACGATTCAACCATACCCTACGCTTGGCGCTGTACTTTTTTCTGCGAGCTTTGTACCAAGGGGAGGAGCTTTCATTAGGATTACAATCCAGGGGATTTCATCTTGATTGAAGTTACTGAGCTCTCCTTTGCATATGGGAGAAAGCCCGTATTGAGAAGCTTGACTTTTGCTGTCAGGGAAGGGGAAAAAGTTGTGTTGCTGGGGGTCAATGGTAGTGGTAAATCAACTTTGCTCAAGATACTGGATGGACTACTATTTGGGTGGAGCGGATCATATAAGTTTCACCGAACAGAGATAACCCGCGAAAAATTAAGGAATTCTCAGTTCCGAAAATCATTTAGAAAGCAGATGGCTTTACAATTTCAAAACCCGGACGCCATGCTATTTAATCCCACTGTTTTTGATGAAATTGCTTACGGGCCACGACAGATTGGTCGGAAAGACTACCGGGATATAGTTCACTATTGGATGGATTTTTTCGGCCTTGAAGACAAAGCGGATACCTTGCCGTTTAAACTTAGCGCTGGAGAAAAGAAAAAGCTGAGCCTTGCGTCCGTGTTGGCAGTAGAACCAGAAGTGTTATTACTGGATGAACCGCTAGCATCTCTTGACCCTCGTTCAATGGCACAAATTGTGGAATTGCTTCAGGATCTAAATAAAACCATCATCACAGCTACTCATAACCTTAGTTTGGCTCAGGAACTGGGGAACAGGTTTCTCCTCCTCTCTGAAGACCATGAGTTGCTATTTGACGGAACCTGGAATGCGTTAATAAAGGATGAGGAATTACTCCTGAGGGCGAATTTGATCCATTTGCACAAGCATGTCCATGGATCGATCACTCATACGCATCCTCACTCTCACCTTTTTGAGTGATTATTCATAATTCTTCGAATAAACTTCTCAATCATATAATCCCTTGTTTTTTATTGTCGTATTAAGCCCAATAGAACCGTTTTTCGCGCATTTTTATATATTTTTTTAAGATTTTACTAAAGTTTGCCCAGAAATCGCCGATATGGAATATGCGCGCAGGTCCTTGAAAATTGCCTTGATTAGCCGCGGCTCCAGAGAGGGGAGCCAACTAGGGGCAAGGAAGCCAAACATTCTAACAACAAGGAGGTTATCATGAGCGACTTAACGCGTATCAACTCCAACATTCAGGCGATGCGGTC
>CAYXZO010000017.1:29179-30508 GCA_964469505.1 uncultured Lentisphaeria bacterium
GGACGAATTCAGGATGTTGGTGAGTACAAAGTTAGATTGGAGTCAAAGGCCAACACCCTTTCCGTGGGAATAACTAATACGGAGTCCGTCCGAAGTTCGTTGGAAGATGCCGATTTTGCCCGAGAACAAATGGAGTTGATGAAACTGCAGATCCTCCAGCAAACGGCAGTGAGCTCTCTGACTCAGGCTAATACCGCGCCACAAGTAGTGCTTAACCTCTTCCGCTAAACGGTCGGTAACCTTTACCTCGACTGAAAGGTTATAACCGATTAAGCCTGTGAAAGGAGAGCGCTATGGCCAACGGATTCATGAACGTCAAAGAGGTTGCTAGCTATTTGCGAATCAAGCCCCAGACCGCCTATCGATTGGTCCAACAGGGGAAGCTCCCCGCGGTTAAGATCGGAGGACAATGGAAAATCAAAAAAGAACACCTCGACCAGATGTTTAATGAAATCCTGGAGGAGAAGCTGAAGCAAATACACGGGAAATAGCAGCTGCTTCCCCATAAACCAAGGGCGTCTTTTAAGGCGCCCTTTTTTATTATGCGTTTTTGGCTGTGATGTAAATTATTGCAGTAACTATTTTTGGTCAATTTTTTAATCCATTAACCGATTTTATCTAGTGTTTATCATTTTATGTTAAAATTCACCGATTTTATTCCCTCCCCTCGTTAGCTATTTAGTTAAAAGTACGAATACTCACGTTTTCGGTCTATCCGCCGATGTAGATGTCTGAGACTATTCTCGAGGAAACGGCCTTCGGGAATAGGGCAAGAAGAGCCGTAGAAAGGAGCAAGGATGCTCGGAAAAGAAAAACAAGGAGGTATAAGATGGGTGATTTGACGAGGATCAATGCCAACATCCAGGCCCTCAAGGCTTATAACTCGTTAATGGCCTTGAATAACCGAATCACCGTACACCAGTATCGCTTGGCTACTGGTAAGCGGATCAATTCGGCATCCGAAGATCCGGCCGGATACCAGTTGGCGAAAAAATTGGAGGCCAGGCGGCGGGGGTTGGACACGGCCTTGAGCAATGTGTCGAACGCTCAAAACATTCTCAGCGTAGCTGAAGGTGGTTACCAGAACATCATGGACATTCTGGAAACCTTGAAAGAGAAGGCGACTCAAGCGGCTGACTACTCGCTGAACTCCAGCCAGCGTACCGCTTTGAACGATCAGGTTTCGGCTCTGATCAATGAGATCGAAGACATAGTAGCTGAGACCAAATTCAACGGCAACAAGTTGATCGATGGTACTTATTCCGGTAGTTTCCAGACCGGTGAAGCTGGCACTGACCAATTGAGCATCAGCCTGGGTGACGCTGATTC
>CAYXZO010000017.1:30608-40558 GCA_964469505.1 uncultured Lentisphaeria bacterium
AGACCGGTGAAGCTGGCACTGACCAATTGAGCATCAGCCTGGGTGACGCTGATTCGGCGGCTTTGGGGATCAATAGTATCTCCCTTTCCTCTGCGGCTTCAGCCAGTTCAGCCATCAGCACTATTGATACGGCTATTACGACTCTTGCCGGCAGAATCCAGGATGTTGGTGAGTACAAAGTGCGCTTGGAGTCTAAAGCAGCCACCTTATCGATTGCGTCGACAAACACAGATGCGGTACGAAGTTCCATTGAGGATGCAGATTTTGCTCGAGAACAAATGGAGTTGATGAAACTTCAAATACTGCAGCAAACGGCTGTTACATCGCTGACCCAGGCGAATGCGCAGCCTCAAGTAGTGCTTAACTTCTTCCGTTAAGAAAGGAACTGATTGGTGAGATGCGGGGGTGGGAAAAACTTTCCTCCCACCCCCGCTCTTTACCAACTGACTATGTTCCTGGAAAATGGCGATGGGGCAAGAAGTCAAGGAAATCCAATAACATAGGGGCTCCTTGACAGCAGATCAAAAAATGGCATAGACATTGAAGGTCGTCAGGCAATGAATGAAAGGGCAAGGTGAGCATGGATACGAGAGGAAAAACAAAAAATCCTAATCCGTATCTTGTTCAGAAAATTAGTACCGCTTCTCCAGAGGAGTTAGTGAGTTATCTATACGATATTGCCATCACGGCCTGTGTGCAGAAAGACAAAGCTCGAGCTCTTGAGGCGATACAAGCCCTTATAGATGCCCTGGATTTTAGCCATCGGCCCACGGCCACGACTTTCTATCAGGTCTATCGTCATTTATCTGATCTCATTGCCAGAGAAGAGTTTTCCACTGCCCAGGATAATTTGCGTGAAATAAAACAAGCATGGACGCAAGCTTTCAAAATAACCTGAGTCATCATGGCCATTGATATCACATCAGTATTCGATAGTCGGAACGCCATCGATCAGCTAGTACAGCAGTATATGGCTTTGGAAGCGCGTCCCCGGGATACGCTTGTACAACGCAAAAAAACTCTGGAGCAGCGGAAATCGGTTCTAACAGACTTAGACTCGAAATTGTCCGCTCTGAAGTCCCAGGTGGAGCGATTAACAGACACCCTTACCAATTATTTTGCGGCTAAAACAGCATCTAGCAGTAATGATGATTACTTTACTGTTAGTGCTGATTACACTGCCCAACTGGGAAACCATTCCCTGCAAGTGGATCGGACTGCTACCTCGGATACTCGTGTTTCCCAGCAGTATTCCGACTCAGCTTCGGATTTCACTAGTTTCACAGCAGACCAGACCTTCTCCATCGAGGTAGCTCATCCCACAGATTCCGATTCCTCTAATCGGGTTTCAATTAGCGTAACTATTTCTGCGTCAACTTTTTCCCAAACTAACGATGACGTTTTGCAGGATATTGCTAACGCAATCAATAGCGCTATGTCAGACGCGGTCGCTGCTGATACAATCGCCGATGATGAAGTAGTCAGAGCTACAGTTGTAAATGAAGAATCAGGTGTATCACGGCTGGTCCTACGTAGTAACAACTCCGGTTATACATACCGGATGGATTTCACCGACAGCGCCGATGGTCTTCTCTCTGCGCTCCAGCTATCAGCCAGTACAGCTGCTTCTGGAACAAGTGGTGGATATATCACTTATGTGGGAACAGGTCCAACCGACAGTAATTTGAATGCTAAGTTTACGCTGGATGGTTTGACGTTTTATCGGGATAGCAATCAGGTTACTGATGCTCTAGATGGAGTGACGATCAGTCTTCTGGACACTTTTACCACCACTGAAACTCTGACTATTAGTGCCGATACGGATCAGGTACGTCAGGAAGTGAACAATTTTATTAATGCTTACAACGATGTGCTGAAATTCCTGAAAGAAAACGCCCAAATCAATCCGGATACTAATGAGCCAGGGTTACTGTCCGACGACATTGTTTATAAGGACCTTTATACTAATCTGCGCTCCATTGCATCCAGTATCGTGTCCGGTGTTACCAATTCTGATTACGACCGACTGTACGACATAGGGATTGAAGCTGACGATGAGGGCTACCTATCTATCACAGATACTGATAAATTTGACTCAGCACTAAAGGCTAATTCTGTGTACGTATCAGATATATTCCGAGCCTCAGACGGTATTGCGACCAGGATCGAAGACTACATTGATGACTTTGTTGCAGTTGGTGGTACTATTGATAGCAGTAAGAATAATATTGACACTACGTTGATTGATCTCGAGGATCGGATTGCCTTGTGGGATGAAACATTGGCTAAAAGGGAAGCCCAGTTGAGACAGGAATTTGCAAAAATTCAGCAAAGTCTGGCTATGTTGAACCAACAGCAGTCCTTTTGGAACTATTTTATGGGGAGATAGTTCATAAAAGGGTTATGAATGGGTGAAACAGCTGCAATATTAGATTTGGACCAGGTTTATGGGGAAGCAGCCTGGAAAAATGTTTCGGGGACCATCATGGATGGTATCCCGCAAAAGAAAGTCAGGCTTCTCTTTCTCACAGATACCCATCTTGGAGCTGTTGGTTCTTTTGATTGCAACTGTTTATGTGACCTGCAATCGTTTCTATTATTCATAGTCAGATCATTAAAATCATGGAAGGTACCAATCTCCTTAATTGGTAACCTATATTTCAAGTCCTCTGGCTTAAAGGGTGGTCGCAGAGTATCTTACTGGGAAGACAGGGCGGTTAGCTAAATCCAAGGAGGACTTGAGATGTCCAGAACGGATAATGCCAAAGAAAGATTGCGCCGCCTGCTTAATGAAGAATTGGAATGCTTGAGGCAGATTCTTTATGAAACCCAAAGTTTTTTAGAAACGGCAAATGATGCCTCGATGGAAATGCTGGGGCGTCTGCTCCAGGCCCGAGACCATTGGATTCATCGCCTTAAAACTTTGGAATCGCAGCGGGAAGTTTTCGAAAAACAAGGCCACACTCCCGGTGTCAAACGGATCCAGGATCAAATAAACGAAACGGCTCAAGCACTGGTGGTCGTTGATGCGAAGCTAATGGATTTACTGAACACACGCAAAGCCCAGGTAATTAAAGAAATCTCACGGATAGTCGAGAATAGGAAAGGGATGGTTGTCGGCAACCCCAAAAGGCACCGTGGAGCACGAATACTTGATATAAGAGTAAGGTAGATAATGACTATTAACGAATTGCCCAAGATTAATCCCGAATTCCGGAAAATCTCTGGGCAAAAGAAGCTTGATCAGGATCGAGACAAAGCCAAAAGGCTTGCTAAAGAACCTGTCTCACAGAAGCGCTCGGCGGTGTCTATCGGTGACAGATTGGAATTGTCCGAAAGTGCCAAGACCATTCTGGAACGGTACCGAAATGCTAAAAACTACGTCAGTCTAATATCGAGCAGATCTACTCTTCCACCAGCGGTAGAGCAAGCAATACACAAAAAGATACAAGAAGGTGTTTATAACTCAGAGGAAGTACGTGAGCAAATAGCTCAAAAATTAGTTGCAGTTATCAGGTCTGAAGCTGGGCTACATTCTAATGGAAGAGTATCCGAAATAAGCCCTGACCGAGTTGCGGAAATAAAAAAGCGTATAGCAAATGGAACATATTTAACTGATAAAGTGGCGGAAATCATAGCCCAGCGGATAACTGATACCAACTCTTTCAATGAAGATTGATTAAATTATAAGAAGCCTGTTATGAAGCCCCCTCATCATTTTGGGGCTTTTTTCTTTTTAATACATCCTGGATTTTTCTGGTCAATTGACTTGAACTGAATGGTTTTTGTAAAAATTCAGCATTCTCTTTTAAAGCAATAGTATCTTCAGTGGCGTAACCGGTAATGAAAAGAAATGGCGGAGATGGTTTAAGATCGCGAATGCGGTTGAAAATTTCAATCCCTGATATGCCAGGTAAGTAAATGTCGGATATCACGATGTCGAGATCTTGGTGGTGTTTTTTTATTGTTTGTAGTCCCCCTTGACCGTCGTGAGCCTCTATCACGTCATATCCGGCGCGCTTGAGAATTGTTGCCAAAACTTCTGCTACATCCAAATCATCTTCAATTAGCAATACCCTTCCTTGACCTTTTACCAGCTCCTTTGAGAGTTTCTTCTGACATTCGGCTACCTTTTTCTCTGCAATAGGTAAATAGATTCGGAATGTTGTTCCTTTACCTAGTTGGGAATGGCACTCTATCGCTCCTCTATGCTGGTGAACCAAGCCATACACCATTGAGAGTCCCAGACCGGTACCTTTGCCAGCTGCTTTTGTAGTAAAAAAAGGCTCGAAAATATGGCGCCGAACTGTTTCGTCCATGCCAACGCCGGTATCGCTTACGCTTATTTGCGCAAACCATCCTGGAGTTAATTCTGGGAAGGATCGGCACTTCGCTTCATCAATCTCAACTTTTTCAAGGCGCAGTGTGATGGTACCTCCATCGGGCATGGCATCCTGGGCGTTTACGTAAAGGTTAGTCAGTATCTGTTGGAGTGCGGTAGCATCTGCTTCGACCCATAAGCTAGTGTCAGCAGTTTCAAGAATGAGTTCTATATCTTCTCGGATTAAGCGTTCTAAGAACTGATGAGCTTCTCTAGCTACCTCATTAAGATCTAATGGCTTCACATGCAAAATCTGTTTGCGGCTGAAGGCTAAGAGCTGGTTGATTAATTGTGAAGCATCCTCTGCTTTTCTGATTATTGTTTCGCAGAGCGACTGTACCTTTTCTACATCGTTTGAAGCTCTGACTGCAAGTTCCGCATATCCGATAATCCCAGTCAACATATTATTAAAATCATGGGCAATTCCCCCCACAAGTCGACCTATACTCTCTAACTTCTGTGATTGGCGAAGCTGCTCCTCAAGTTCGACTTCTTGGGTTATATCACGACTCACGGCCACTAGATTTATGATCTGACCTTGTGGATCCCGGATGGGGGAGATAGTCATCACCTCTTTATATAAAGTCCCATCTTTTCGTTTGCTGGTAAGTCGACCAGTCCAAACTTTTCCTACTCGAGGGCCAGATAATATGTCGGGTGAAAATGTATTCTGCTGCCCATCTGCTGCTAATAGACTAAGATTTTTACCGAACAATTCTTCCCGACGATAGCCCGTAATTTTTTCAAAAGCAGGATTTGCATATTGGATATTGCCTTGCAGGTCCGTGATAATAATGGATTCGGCTGCTTGGATCACTGCTGCAAATAGATGCCTGTTGGCCTCTTCAATCTGTTTCTGATGAGTAATATCCAGAAATGCTACTTGAACTGCAGGGTGACCGTTGTATTCTAAAACTTGACTAATGCATTGTACATAAACCGTGTCACCTCTTTTGTTAAGCCATTGTTCCTCGATGAGTTCTGTAGTCACTATTTTTCTAGCTATTAGTAATTGACTTCTATTTTCAGCTAATTCACGATATGCTGGATGAATGGTTTCAATGAATGGCTGACCAATGATTTCTTCCGCATCTTTATATCCTAAGATTTTTAGGGCAGTGGGATTAAGGAAGACCCATTTGTCGTCTTGGTATAGACCAATGCCCATAGGAGCATTCTCGAACAAACTACGGAACTTTTGCTCCGATTCCTCTAAGGCTGCTTGGAATTGTTTCCGCTCGGTTATGTCTCTATTACTAGCTCTAATACCTAAACGGTTTCCTTCGAAATCGATAACTTCCTGGCAGGCATGTTCAATCCAGCGTAGTTCTCCTGTTTTAGTAAAGATTCGGTACTCTATTGTCTGGCCAGCTTTTCGGTTTTGTTTATGCTTTTTCCATAAGGATCGATCATCTGGATGTATTATAGTTTCAATAAGTTTGGGGTTTTGGATAAAATCTTCAGGCTTGTAGCCGGTCAGACGTTCACAACTAGGGCTCACGAATTCCATTTGGCCGTTTGGTAATTCCCAATACTCCCAATCGAAGGCGAATTCAGCCACCGTATGGTACTTCTGCTCAGCCTCCATCAACGCTTGTTGGATTTTTTTCTCCTGTGAAATGTCTCTAGAAACCCCCATTATACCGATCAGCTCACCCTTTTCATTGTATAACACAGAAGCTGATAAACGGGCGGGGAAAACATCTCCATTTTTACGAACGTTTAATATTTCTCCTATAAAACGGCTCTTAGAGCTAGTTTCATTATGAACCCAACGGCCATGCTCTGGATCTGCATATAAGATATCTACCGGCTTATTTAACACTTCTTCTCGCTTGTAGCCGAATGTACGTTCCGCAGCAGGATTAAATTCCACGATATGACGATTTTTATCGACAGTAATTATCATATCCAGGGAGCTTTTAATAATATTGCGCGAATAAGCATGTGCCTCTTCCAACTCCTGAAGAGTGTGAGCTCGAGTAACAGCGGCACTCAGAGTATCCGCAGCAGTATGAATAGCTTCTAATTCGGCTTCTTCCCACTTACGGTTGGGATCATTATCTACAAAAAGAAGACCTCCCCAGAGTGTGTTTTCCATAAAAATGGGAGTCAAGGCCAAGCTTTGAATGTTGCATTTTCTTAATATTTCCTGTTCTTCAAGCAAAAACGTACTAGAGCTACCGTGAACACTACGGTTTTGGTCCAGTTGCTTTCGCCAGTTAGCAGGCAATTGGCATAACTCAATTATTGGGGAAAGGAGAGGTTTCTTACCGAGATGTCCCTCTTTGTGCCATGAAGCTTGGAGCTTAAAATCCGTAACTCCTTTATTGAATTTTAAAAAGAACACATAATCGGCATCAGTAGCTTCACCTAAGTGGGCAATGACATCATGGATATGGTCCTGCCATTTACGAGCCCTGAGAAACCGTTGAGCCGCATAATTTACGGCTGCTAGAATTGCTTCTTTCCGAGCCAAGGTTTGAGTGGCACGCGATTTATCGAGAGCTGCTTTTATAGCGGGGCCTAAGCGAGCCAGGTGCTTTTTAGTTACATAGTCGCTAGCTCCCGCCTTCAAACAACTTACGGCTACTTCTTCATTCACCGAACCTGTGACAAGGATAAAGGGAATATGAGGCGCATGCTCCAAAGTATATTTTAGTGCTTCCATTCCGTCGTATTGAGGTAATACATAGTCCGAAAGGACTACGTCCGGATTATACTCTAACAGCACTTCTTCGAAATCATTCCGGGTGATCACATGTCGGTATTCAAAAGCGAAGCCCTCTTTTCTTAAGACGTGAACTAGCAATAGTAAATCGGTCTGGAGATCTTCGAGAATAAGGATGCGCAGTGGTCGGGTCATATCAGCGATTTCGGTGGATTTTTTTTGCCCATCTTGCATGGGTAAGTATATGTAGAGCTTGTGGATATGTGCAATAGATAATGGATCCAAGCCCCCGGATTATTGGGGAAAATCGGCAAAAAGCTGCAAAAAAATATTCAATTTTTGCAGCCTGGATACGATAATAAAAGAGAATGGAAAAAGAGATCTTAGATATCAAAGAAGCGAGTGCGTTACTGAGAATCGGGGTGAGAACCATGTATAATTTGGTTCAAAAAGGAGTAATCCCCGGGAGAAAAATCGGGGGTCGCTGGCGGTTTTCCCGGACCTCTCTGCTGTCTCTGTTCGATTCTAACACCCGTTTCTCAAATCCAGAGACGGGTTCTGCATCCTCCGCTCGCGGCTCACAGGAGGAGGAATAACAATATATGGCGGTACTACGCAAGGAAGGTTTTCGGATTTTAGGGGTCGATGATGATCCCCTTGTGCGAGAGTTTATGAAAAAAGCTTTTCGTCCCCCGAGATATATTGTGGAAACAGCAGAAAATGGTAAGGAAGGCCTTGAAGTTGCTAAGCGTTTTAAGCCTGACTTGATTATTTCAGATGTTGTAATGCCTGAAATGGATGGTTTCGCTTTTTGCAAGGCTTTGCGGGCAGATGTGGAGTTCGCTAACACTATCTTTCTCCTGAGTTCCGCGACTGCAACTGAAGCAAAAGATGCCATAAGAGGATTAAAAGGCGGAGCTGATGATTACTTGCTGAAACCCTTGGAAGAAGAACAAACGCGGGCAAAAGTCGATGCTTTTCTAAGGATTAAAGTACTTCAGGATAGTCTTTTGGATACGAATAGAAAACTGCATAGAACAGTTGCTGAACTTCAAAAGCACAAAAAGAAGCTGGAGGAAGCAAATCGTCAATTAGCTGAAGAAAAGGAAATGCTTAAGAATTCATTCAAAGAAGTCTCCTTCTTAATGAATGAATTGGATTCCTCAAATAAACATTTCCAGGAATTAAGCCAGAAATATGAGGCTAATTTCAATGCTATGGTGGAATTGTTGTCGACAATAGTCGATCTGCGTCATCCTCGGCATAAAGGTCGCCCGCAGCGAGTAGCAAAAATTGCAAAGGAATTGGGGAAGGTATTTATTACTAAGCCTACCGAACTCAAGACGTTGGAGATTGCTGCTTTGCTCCACGATTTGGGAACTGTCGGCTTGCCAGATGCTCTACTGCAAAAAAATCCGGCGGATTATACTCCCGTTGAGGAAGAGATGGTATTGCAGCATCCGCTAGTAGGTCAATCTTTGCTAGAGAGTTATGAAGGGTTAGAAGAGGTAGCCAAGGTCATACGCCACCTGCATGAGAATTATGATGGTACGGGGATTCCTGATCATTTAGCTGGGGAGGAGATACCCGTTCAATCTCGTATAATTCGAGTGGCTAAAGATTATGCTGAAGCCGTCTCAGCCAGCGGGAAAGGGTTATCGCCTGAGGATGCTCTACGGGAGATGCGCCTAAAAGTTGGACGTTTTTACGATCCCCTGATTTTGGCAGAGCTGGAACAATATGCGGCCAAATCCGGTGAGGCAAAAGCAGAAACTAAAACTCGGCTGGTCAGGATAGCTGATCTAAAAGAGGGTATGGTTTTATCACAAGATCTGTTTACTTCTACTGGTATAATGCTGATGCCCCATGGTACAAAACTGACATCTGCGGGCATAAAATGTATTTTGAATTATAATCGCACTGATACGCTGCCTCGTGAAATATTAGTGAATTCGGATTAAGCCATATGGATATCGCAACAATCATAGGTATTCTTTCAGGGATTGGGCTGATTGTAGGGTCTATCCTGTTAAATAGCTCTTTATTGCTCTTTTTCAACGTACCCTCCATTATGATCGTGGCGGGTGGTACTATCGCTTCAGTATTGATAGCGTATCCTCTGAACGAGTTTTTAAAAGTATTCAAAATCATAGGGAAAGTGTTTTTCTATCAATTAATGGATCCCCAGGAAGTCATCGATCAAATGGTAGAACTTTCTAAAGTAGCTAAAAGAGAAGGGATCCTGGCCATTGATAGACGCTTAAAAGACGTTAAAGATGATTTTTTACGTAAAGGATTGCAGCTTGTAGTAGATGGAGTAGAGGACGCCAACATTGACCGGATTTTAGCTTTGGAAGTTACTAACCAGCAGAAGCGGCACCGGGTTGGATGGGAAATTTTTGGCGAGATGGGAAAGTATGCTCCTTCCTTTGGAATGATAGGAACTTTAATCGGGTTGATTCAGATGCTGGCCTCGCTAGATGATCCCAAGACGATTGGCCCCAAGATGGCTGTAGCACTAATAACCACTTTTTACGGCTCAGTCCTAGCTAACTTGGTTTTTGTACCGATGTCAGTAAAACTGAAACGGCGCAGCCAGCAAGAGACTTTACTTATGCAATTGATAATAGAGGCCATCAAGTCGATCAGGATGGGAGAAAACCCCAAGTTGATGGAAGATAAACTGACAAACTTTTTGTCTGATCGTAGCAAGAAAAAAACACCAAAGGAGGTAAGCAAGGAAGGGAAGCCGGCCAAAGCAACCGCTGCAGATACAAAAAAATAGGATAGGAAAAGGATAGATGGCTGAAAACGATCTTTGGGACGAAGAGGAAGAAAGCGGAGAAGCTCCAGGTTGGCTTACTACTTATGGTGATCTTGTCACCTTATTGTTGACTT
>CAYXZO010000018.1:0-8124 GCA_964469505.1 uncultured Lentisphaeria bacterium
AGCAGCCATGAAACTGGCGCGGCAGCGATTGAGCATGTTGCAACTTGCAGAGGCGCTGGGGAATGTTTCCGAAGCCTGCCGTCGTCGGGGAGTTTCCCGTTCTCAGTTTTACGAATACAAAAGACGTTTTAAGACCCATGGTTTGAAAGGTCTGAAAGACTTGCTGCCCATCCAAAAACTTCATCCCTAGACCACACCGCCGGAGGTAGTGGAAAAAATCCTGGAGCTATCCCTGGCTAATCCCATGTGGGGCTATGTACGTTTGAGCGATCAACTCAAGTTGCGGGGGATTTCGGTATCCAGTCCCACGATCCAGAAGATCCTGATCAGACATGAGTTGGGCTCCAAGTATCAGCGCTTGCTTAAACTGGAGGAGCAGGCCTTAGATCACCAGATTGAGCTGACACCAGAACAAGTGAATGCTATAGAAAAGGCCAATCCCTGTTTTCGAGAACGCCATGTGGAGAGCAGCCGTCCCGGAGAGCTGTTATGTCAGGACCCTTTCTATGTGGGTCGTTTAAAGGGAGTTGGCAAAGTATATTTGCAGGCGGTGGTGGATAGCTATGGGAGTTTTGCCTTCGGCTATCTGCATACGGGCAAATTACCGGAGCACGCCGCCGCGGTGTTGCATAACGATGTACTCCCGCAGTATAAGTCCTGGAAGTTGCCTATTAAGGCTATTTTGACGGATAATGGCCGGGAATATTGCGGGCGAGAATATCAGCATGCCTCTGAGCTGTATTTGGCTTTGAACGATATAGAACACCGCAAAAGCAAGGTTGGTTCACCTAAGACCAATGGTTTTGTGGAGCGTTTCAATCGAACGGTATTGGATGAGTTTTTCTGACCGGCCTTTAGGACTAAGTTGTATGAGTCCATAGAGCAACTTCAGCAAGAGCTGGATGAATGGCTAAAGCAATTATAATTATGAACGTCCTCATCGGGGCTATCGAAATCGAGGAAAACGACCTATTGATACAGTCAAAGAATAGCTAAAATCTGTCAAGAAAGAGGGTTAGTCATACAAGCTATTTTCAGGCGATGTCCCCAAACACCAATAGCGCTACCCCAGTGGGGGCGACCGGGGCAGCGCTGGTATGTGTTGGGCACTGGAGGATCTCTAAAATAGCGCCGCTGAACTCCAAGCTAACCAATCTGTTATTTGTCTACCTTCATAATTAGTTGCTTCAGAAAAAACGTTGAACTGGATGGATTTTCCATAATCGGTTGTTTACTTATTGCTCAGCCATCAAAGCCGATAAATCATCCCCACATATTCAATCGCTGTGATAGTTACAAACAGCAATACGCGAATTACCTCTATCGATTTGCTGAATCAAATCCTGGGAAGCTATGAACCGCTTATTACCGGTATGCTTACGCTGCCGAATAAGGTCTGTTACATTCTCGGCTATGTGAACGACAGAAGCACTGTGATAAAGCCTTTCACGTCCGTGGCAACACATGTTTGTCATCCTGCACCAAAACCTTACTGAGAATCATTTACATTTTGATTCGAGAAATATCCGTGCATCTTATGGCCGGGAAAGGAGGCGTGTGATGGCCTTGGAAAAAGAAAAAGCATTGTTGAAGGAAAAGGAGCTGCGAATAACCCGGCAACGCCTGGAAATACTGCGTCTGGTGAGGAACTCCAAGCGACATCTGGACGCAGAAGAAATCTTTTTGAAGCTGCGACGCAAAAACAAGCAAGTCAGCAAAGCTACAGTGTACCGTTTCCTGGATCGGCTGGAAAAAGAGGGGTTAGTATTCAAACTGGACTTCCGGGATGGTCGGGCCCGATACGAAAGTGCCGTGGAAGCCACTCACCATGATCACTTGATTTGTATCGCCTGCGGTGCGGTGACTGAATTCCATGACGCCAAAATCGAAAAACTACAACGGGAGATCGCAGCTGCGCACGGTTTCACCTTGGTGGAACACATTCATCAACTTTATGGTCTATGTCCCGACTGCCAGAACAGTTGATACCTTTATCGGAAATGGCTCCGGGAGAGACCGGAATTATCGAAAAGCTGGAACCGGGGGCCAGCACCCAGGTAAGGCTACTGGAAATGGGACTATTACCGGGGCGTGAAGTAAGACTCGTGCGCAGAATGCCTTTTAAAGGACCGCTGGAAATCAAACTGGGCGAATCCTACCTGGCTTTACGGAGCACTGAAGCGTCCCATATCTTGGTTAAACGTGTAATAAATGAATCCTCTGAACTGAATGAAGAATAACTCTCATATGCTACGGATAGCTCTACTAGGGAATCCCAACAGCGGCAAAACGGCTATTTTCAACCGACTTACCGGCAGCAATTACAAAGTATCCAATTACCCGGGGGTTACAGTGCAGGTGCGCCGGGGAAGATTGGATCTGGGAAATGGGCGGCAAGCTATCATTGCCGATTATCCCGGGACGTACAGCCTGACCCCAGAATCCTTCGATGAACAGATTGTGGCTCGGGAAGTAGTAGGTTGGCTCCATGGAGAAAACCCGCCGGATGTGGTCGTTGTAGCGGTGGATGCCACAAATCTAGCCAGAAATCTCTATTTCGTATCCCAACTGCTGGACCTGGGATTACCGGTAGTAGTGGCCCTTAACATGATGGATCTGGTACCCCTGGAAGAACGACCCGATCCAGCTGATCTATCGCGCCGGCTAGGAGTAGAAGTGGTGCCCATGTCGGCTTTGGAGGGCTGGGGCTTTGAGCGGTTACGAGAGGCGATTCTACGGGCAATAGAGCGGGTCCCCGAACCAATATGCCATGAACAACTTCTGTCGGAGAAAGATCGCGAAAGCTATCAACCTTTGGTTGCGTGGCTTAGCGAGAAGTTCAATTATTCTCCCGCCTTAGCCTGCGCTCAAGCTTTGCGTCTGGTGGGACGCGACAATGTATTACGTATTTATCTGGGCCAGGATCATCAAGCTCCATTGGTAAACGGTTCTCTGGCAGAGGAGCTGCAACAAAAAGTGTCTCAGGTTCGCTCGACTTTGCAGCGGATGGGGAGCAATGAACGAGAGCGTGAAGTGACGCTGCGCTATAAGTGGGTGGATCGGCTTTTGAGTGATTTGAGCGGAAAGCGCAAAACCTTAGCACAGCGCAGCCTTTCTGAGAAAATCGATGATTTTCTGCTGCACCCAGCGCTGGGACTGGTGGCGTTCCTGGTTGTTTTTCTGGGGATCTTCGCGGCCGTCTTCAGCTGGGCTCAAGCGCCCATGAATTGGATACAGCAGGGGATGGAGCTGCTTTCCCAGGGAATCGAGCAGATTATACCAGCGGGATTGGTCCGCGATATGCTACTGGAAGGAGTGATTGGGGGTGTGGGGACAGTGCTGACCTTTTTACCCCAAATACTGGTGCTGATCTTTTTTCTCACTCTGCTGGAAGATTTGGGCTACATGGCACGGGTCACCATGCTGCTGGATAGTTTAATGCGTAAAGCTGGATTGAACGGGCGTTCGGTGTTTCCTCTAATGAGTGGTTACGCCTGTGCCATACCGGGTATTCTGGCAGCCAGAACAGTAAATAACCGCCGTCAGCGACTGGTGACAATTCTGGTACTGCCACTCATGAGCTGCAGTGCCCGCTTGCCGGTGTATGCTTTGATGATTGCGGCTTTCATCCCCAGCAAGGAAGTACTTCCTTTCCTTAACTTACAAGCCTTAGTCCTGCTGGGATTATATCTGTTGGGTACCGTATCGGCCCTGGTTTTAGCCCGTCTGCTAAGTCGCTGGTTGCCGGAGCAAGGCCAGACCACATTCATTATGGAATTGCCGCCTTATCGGCGACCGGTGATGCGGGCGGTGTGGCGCCAGGTGTATGACCGGGCGGCCGAGTTCGTGCGTCGGGCGGGCGGCGTAATTCTAGCGGTATCCATTGTGCTGTGGTTTTTAGCCAGTTTTCCCCGTGATCCCCAAACGCACCAGGCAGTTCCCATTGATCAGAGCTACGCAGCGCAGATGGGCAAAGCCCTGGAACCGGTGCTTCGTCCCTTAGGGTTCGATTGGAAATTGGGGGTGGGATTGGTAACTTCTTTCGCTGCCCGTGAAGTAATGGTAAGTACGCTAGCTACCCTTTATAATGTGGCCGAGAACCAGCACGGAATGGTGGATTTGACACAGGCCCTCAGGGAGGATCGGGACCCCCGGACGGGGAAACCGCTTTATAACATATGGACCGCTTTGGCGCTGTTAGTATTTTTCGTTTACGCCGCCCAATGCATGGCCACCTTCGCAGTGGTGCGGGTTGAAACACGCTCCTGGAAGTGGCCGGTGTTCATGGTGGTCTATCTTACCACCTTAGCGTACCTGGCCGCTTTAATTGTTTACCAGGTGGGACCACATTTAGTGGGAGGATAATTATGGAAGAGTTATTTGTTTTTATTGTTGTTGCCCTGGCAGGGATTTATGCTGCGTATCGTTTTCTGCGGCAGTTTAAGCAAAGCCCTGAGCATCCCGGCTGTGAAAAATGCCATCCTAAGACACATGATGTTTTGACAAAATAGCCGTCTGTACCGCGGCGCTCATAAGGCGGAACAGGTGGAGAAAGGCTTTGAAAATAGGGGGGTATAAGACTATAATTCGCCGCTTTTTTAAGGGGCCATAGCTCAACAGGGAGAGCGTCGCGTTCGCAACGCGAAGGTCAGGGGTTCGAGTCCCCTTGGCTCCACTAACTACGAACTGCGGTAGACAAGAGTATAGAAAGTTGACGTTGCGGACGGGGTTAAACGCGACCCCTCGCTTTATAGGGGTAGAATTAGACCACCGACAACCGCCGGCGGATTGCGGTGAAATGGTCCCCCAGTGTCCCGAGTGTTAAGTAGCTATACTACAGATGGCTTCGACTGAGTTTAGCCACCGGCTAGCAGAACCTTGTCCCCCACGGGCGTAATCGGCCACCGTTTTGTTCGCCTTCCGTTTCCGGTCCCCTGACTCTGTTTCCCGGACTCCGGGCTCCATTTTTCTCTTTCGCCAAGGAGGCAAAGTACACAAAAGGTTTTTGTAGGATTACCTAGCCTTATCGCTTTTTAGGGCAAAATAGCCATAACATACTGATACATAGATGCTTAGAGACTTAGATACCCTTGCAGCATATGTACCATATGTACCCTATATACCCGGTTCCAGTTTCCGGTGTCCGGTCTCTTTTCCACCGGTCTCCCGTTTCCCGCCTCCTGTTTCCCGTTTCCTCTCTTCGGTTAATACACTTTGTTATACATTCTTTATCCAAAGAGCCTGACGATCAGGCAAATTTGATTGGTGTCACATAGTGGGGCCGTTATTTTTTCGCCGCGAAACTGAAAAAATGGAGGAGTGAGGAATTCCATGAAACACAAGAGTCAGCAAATGCGTCAGAACGGTTTCACCCTGATCGAAGTACTTGTAGTAGTCATTATCGTGGCCATCCTGGCGGCGGTGGCTTTTCCCATATACCAGAGCTACGTCAAGAGCGCTTATGCTTCCGAAGCTCAGGCCACCATTGGTGCCATATGGAATGCCTGCCAGATGTATTACCAGGATATGGGACGCTGGCCGGATGATATCGAAACCCAGCTGGAGCCCAAATACGTACAGATCAATCCCGCCACCAAGCGGATGTGGGTTTTCAACATCATTGGTGGTGGCGACGGTATTTCCCAGATTACCGCTACCAGTACTGAGGAGATGAAACAAGGGGCCGGAAAGGAGATTGTCTTCGATACCGAAACCGGCAAGTTCAGCGGCTACGGTTTCGAAGAGAATACCCAGGGCGCACAGTAAACTTACACCATGACCCTGAGTATAAGTGATCTCCTGAGCTACGCTCTGGACAGTGGAGCGTCCGACCTGCACTTGAGTGTTGGGGCTATCCCCATGGTGCGGATTAACGGCACCATGCAACCCCTGAATCTACCTCCCATGACCCAGGAAATCCTGGAAAGCATCATGCGGGAGGTGATGACCGAGGACCAAATCGCCCGTTTCAAGCAACGCAAAGAGATTGACTTCTCCTGTGAGCTGGCGGGACGGGGACGTTTCCGGGTAAACTTTTTCATCCAGCTGCGGGGGCTGGCAGGGGTTTTCCGGGCTATTCCAACTCTCATCAAAAGCTTTGATGAATTGGGCTTACCGCCGGTTCTGGCCTCTTTGAGCATGCGGGATCGAGGCTTGATTCTACTTACAGGTCCTACCGGAAGCGGCAAATCCACCACTCTGGCCGCTATGGTAGACTACATCAATGAGCACAAGCAGGTGCACATCATAACCATTGAAGACCCAGTAGAATACCTGCATGTGAGTAAAAAATCCCTTATCAACCAGCGGGAACTAGGCAGCTGTACTGACAGTTTCGCCAATGCACTGCGCTCCGCATTGCGGGAAGACCCGGATGTAATCCTGGTGGGTGAGATGCGGGACCTCGAAACTATTCAGCTGGCCCTGACAGCGGCGGAGACTGGTCACCTGGTCCTGGCTACCTTACACACCTCCAGCGCGGCCAAGACCATAGACCGTATCATTGACATTTTTCCCGCCGAGCAGAAAAGTCAGGTTCGTACCATGCTCTCGGAGAGTATCGTGGCGGTGATCGCTCAGAAGCTCTTGCCCACCAAGGACAATAATGGACGATTGCCAGCCTGCGAAATTCTCATCGCGAATACCGCGGTGCGGAACTTGATTCGAGAAGACAAGATCTATCAATTGCCTTCCATCATCCAATCGGGCGGAGTGGAAGGAATGCAGACCCTGGATCAAGACCTGCAACGGTTGGTCAGTCAGGGTAAAATCCGTCGCAGCGTTGCGGCTCAGGTGGCTGATAATCGTAAGCTATTTGAGCAAGCAGTGCTGTAAACGGAGGAGAGGGTAGGGGAATGACTGCGGGACGCAAATCAGCTCCCGGCTTTACTTTCATCGAAGTTCTGGTAGGGATGCTCATTACCGGAATTGCAGCCGCTGCCATGCTGTACGGTATTACCTACGCCCGCGCTCAAATACGCCAGGTGGTTATCCAGGAACGAGCCCTGGATGAACTGTCCAGTTATATGGAATACTGGATTGGCAGGCTGCATGATAACAATGTGACCCAGCACGAAATGGCCGGTGATAACCGTGGCCAGGAAGTAATTCTATACAGCCCTATTGGCGATCCCGATCTGGCGGTCAAGGGCAAATTGTACCGGGAGGAAATTCAAAAGGAATATTCCTATCTGAACCCTGGTCTGTCCCCCTATTACACCCTCACTTGTTATCTCCGTTGGCGAGACCCGGTGGTTTCCGAGGATGAGGAGCAGGAATTACGCTTGACCACCAAGGTGATTCCCTTCCGTTGACATGAGAAGAACAGTTTCCATAGCCAACAGTCCGACTTTCTCATCCGGTTTCACGCTAATCGAAGTAGCGTTATCTCTTTTAGTTTCAGGAGCCATAATTACCGGCCTGTTTATTGGGATGAAATCCCTGGTAGGTTACTACCAGCAAGATTGGGTTCTGCTGGACGTCCGCCGCTACGGCAATCTTTCCCTGGATCGTATCTGTCAACTATTGGAAAAAGCCAGGGACGTAAAGCAGGATAACTGGATGGGGTATGATCGCCTGGACATTCAGAACCAGCGAGAATATTTGACCCTGCTGGCCAATCCCCAGGAAGGTTTTTTGCTGGATAACCGACCCTTGCTGGCAGGGATGCCTTTCCCCAATATTGGGCAATACCGCAACAACAACCAGCGGATAATCACCCTGGAAAAGTTTCTATGCCGACCTATCCGGAACGTCCCCGGTTTTAACCTGCAAGGACGCCATCTGGCCCGTTTCGCCCGTTCGTTGTGGGATATCCAATTGGTCATGTCCATTGCCCAGAACTACCCGGGTGAACCGGAGAGCAAGCAGTATGTCAACTTTCACCGGCGGGTATTCATACCTAGGATTTATTTGCGATGACATTAGCCTGGCGTACGCGGGAAGAAGGTCACGTAGTTTTCATCGCTCTCCTGTTTGTTCTGGTGAGCGTGGGCCTAACGCTGGGGTATCTGCGCTTTGTGGTGGGAGAACGAATTCAGTTCTTGCAGCGGCTGGCACGTGTCAGGGCTCGATACAACGCTGAGTACGGTCTGGCTGAAAAAGGTTACCCTTTTATAACCAGCC
>CAYXZO010000018.1:8224-40555 GCA_964469505.1 uncultured Lentisphaeria bacterium
CGATACAACGCTGAGTACGGTCTGGCTGAAAAAGGTTACCCTTTTATAACCAGCCCCAACTTCACCATGCCTGATACGGTTTTGGAGGGACATGAAATCCCGGAGATGCGGGGGTCCTACCGGGATGTAGTGTGTCAGGCCATCAACAATCCCCTGACCAATCGTAACGAATTCCGGGCCCGCGCCACGGGCGTGAGTTATTACAATGGATTCACCGGTGTCCCGGTGGAGGTTACCTATACCGAGCAAATCGTCTTCCAGCCGGTTGGGTTTGAGGAGTACATGTATTTCACCAATGAGGAGAAGCCCGGCGGCGGCCCGTGGTTGGGAACCTATGTTTCTTTCGGCGCAAATGACGTTTTGGAAGGCGTGGTTTTCTCCAACGATGATATCACCATGAGTCAGTACGGTTGTCCCACTTTTACCGAGGACAGCGATGTGGGGACTGCTGGCACCTTTATTATGAATGGTTGTAACGAGGACCAGGTTTTTCAGGGCACTTACGAGGATTCCATGCCGGAAGTGCAATGGCCGCCCTTTGCCGGTCAGGAACGGGTGCGGGCCGCGGCGGACTACTTTTTCGATGCTACTACCCTGATTAGCCCTGGTAATCCTTCCCGCCATGATACGCTGATAATGACCGAAATCGATTTCTCGCCAGGAAGTTTTACCGTCAAACGCTGGGCCTATGTTATTCCCCCGGTATCCCAGGCTGGAATGTTCACCGGGACTTTCTGGGATACGCTGAAGATGTACTATCCCAAGAAATTCCGGGATTTGACGGGAATGATGGGGGTTTACACCGGTGATATCGAATTCCAACATTTCGACTTCCCCGAACCTACGGACGTCACGGATTATATCGAATACCGGACCATCTACGACAACGAAGCGGTGATCTGGATTGAAGGCGGACAGGTGAGGGTTAAAGGCATCATCGGTGGTCGATACACTGTGGCCACCTCCTCCAACGTGGTCTATCGAATGCACTATAACAATGCCACCCTGGACACCATGCCCTGCAACATCTGGATCATCGATGACTTGATCTACGAAGATTCTTCCCCCACCGGAAGAGTAACCCCTGGGTCCCGTAACCGATTAGGACTTCTTTCCGGAGGGAATGTCATTGTGGCCAATACGCGACCCAACGGCGCTAAAAATCAGGCTTTCGGCAGCAACGTTATCATTAACGCCGCCATCATCGCCATGAATGAGTCCTTCCTGGTCCACTACTGGCAGAACACTACTTCCGGTTACAATTTCGTGGATTTGGGGGGCCAGGTGAAAGGTGACGGACGGGGACCGGCACGTTTCGGAGGCGTAACCGGTTCTGGCGATATTCGCGGTACCATTACGCTGTGGGGTAGTGTAACCCAGGCGAAACGGGGGTACGTCAAGCGTAATGCCCCGGGGCCTTACAGTATTTCCCCGGGAATAGGCTACAACAAGAATTACCATTACGATTATAATCTTCGTGATTTCCCACCGCCGCACTGGCCAGAGACGCGGTTGACTAACGGCGGTGCCAATCTAAAACTAACCAGCTATGGAGCGTACGAAGGTTCATGACAATTGCCCTGGATATCGGCCGGTTCGAACTCAAACTGGTGCAGATGCAGAAAACCTCGAAAGGGTTCATCCTGGAAAAAGCGCTAGCGGAGCCTGTGTTCCAGGACCTGGCCCGCTTTGATCCCGAAAAAATAACCTCTGATCTGGTGGTGGAAGCCGGTACCCGGCTTTTTGCCAAGGCGGGAATCAAACCCCGCCGGGTGAAAAACCTTATCAGCGGTTTGAGTAACCAGCACACCAGCATCCGCCAGGTAAAGATGGTCAGCATGGATGACCCCGAAGAGCTGCAAGAAGCTCTTCAATTGGAGGCCCGCAAGCATATTCCCATGGATGGAACCGACGCCATGATGGACTACCAGATTCTCTCCGAAGATCCTCTGGAACTGGACAAAGTGAATATTCTCATGGTGGCTTCCACCCAGCGCAACTTACAGAACCATCTGGGGCTGTTACAGCGGATGGGTCTACGGCCTGGAATAGTGGATGCCGACGCGGTAGCCTTGGCGAATGCTTACATCATCGAATCCGGCTTGCCCGATGAAGGTACGGACGTTTTTTTGAACGTGGGAGCCTTGTCTTCCACGCTGGTGGTGTGGGGCCGGCGGGCACCCTTCTTCACCCGGGATATTCAAATCGCCGGACACCATTTTACCCAGGAGTTGGTGAAACGGCTGGATATTTCCTACGTGGAAGCTGAGGAGCTGAAAAAACAGAAACCTTTGCTGGAGCTTGTGCAGGGGCAGAGCAGCGGTGAAGGTGATTTTCGTATCCAGGTGGCAGAACATACCGTATTCGACGATCTGGTGGATGAAATCCGCCGCTCGCTGCGCTTCTATTTGAAAGAAAGCAATACTTCCACTTTTAATCGTATCCTTCTTACGGGTGGGGCAGGGGCTACTCCGGGCCTGGCGGAGTATATCCAGGAACGGTTAAATATTCCGGTGGAGTTCTTCAATCCCCTTACCCAGTGTTTGCACAAAAAGGACCTGGAAGCGCCGGATCCCAGCAAGTTTTCCATCGCCATGGGCATGGCGATGCGGGCCCTGATGGAGTAGGGGAGTTGTCTTGATAAAAAGCAGATAGTGAACCAGCAGCAAACGGATTAGTACATGATCACCGTCATCAAAATCAACCTGAACCATTCCGCCGGCCGGGCTGCCCGGCTGGAGGCTTTTCGCAATAGAATCCGCTGGACCTATTTCGGGGTCGCGGTGGGATTGTTGATCCTGGGAGCCGTGGCTTTGGGTTATGAGAATTACCGTATGGAGCAGCTGATCCAGGCCAAGCAGCAGCAGATCAATGATATTAAGCTGAAAATCCAGGAGTTACGTAAGAAGGGCAAGAATCTTTCCCGTAAGGACATCCTGGCAATGGCCGACCTGGAGTCACGGCGGATTCTTTGGGCGCGGAAGCTACAGGCCCTAAGTCGACTAGCCCCTCACGACATGGCCATTACTGGTCTGGTTTACAAAGATAACCGGCTGTTCATCAGCGGTATTCTGCGGGTTTTTGAAGACCAGCGGGAATTCGATATCATCGATCAATTTATCGAGCGTTTGCGCAACGACCCCACTTTTTCCCAGGATTTCACCAAGATCAAATTCTCCAAATTCAGCCGTTTGACCTTGCTGAATCAGGAAATCGTCTCTTTCGAGATTCAAGCCTATTTGAAAAGCACACCTGCCAGAACCAAAGCTCCAAAAAGGAAGGTTTGATGTTTCGCGTAAAACTGCTTTTTCTGAGCACGTTTGTCCTGTTGGCAGTTTTCTATGTCGAGCTTAACTGGGTCTATCGGGACAAACCGGCGGATATCCGTTATCTGGATCGGCAGATCGCCCGCTGGAACGAAAAGCTGATCACCGCCCAGATTCTAGCCAGTAAGCTGGAACATGTGTATTCCCTGTTCGAAAACAACCTGGCTCTGAGCGCCCGGGATACGTTGGTAGCCGAAGCCTCCATGCCCTTTCTGAACTGGCTTACCAATACCTTCAACCGGCTGAACATTAAACTGATCAGCATTCGTCCCAAACCGTCTCAACGCATGGGCCGACACTATAAAACACCCTACGAGTTTGAGATCGAATGCGATTTCAAGCAGTTGGGCAAGCTGATGACGATTTTCGAGCGTTCCCCGCGATTGATTGCGGTACATGAGTTCAACGTGAAGAATGGAATTCAGCGCTTGAAGAATACCCGCGATGTCCGTTTGCTGCAAAAACATCGGGTGGAGATGAAAATCGCCACCTTAACCCTCATCAAGAGCTGACCATGGACCGGCGAACTAAATTTTTCTGGTCATTGTCCCTCACCCTGGCAGTATTGGTGATTTTGTGGGAAAGCGCCACCATCTGGAAAGTCCATCGCCAGCGAGTGACTTTTGAACGCCAGAGCAAAGCCACTGTAATCGGTACCGATAAAGAGCTGGTGGAGGTCATCAACTTTCTGGAAGAACGTCTGAAAAAGCGTGAGAGCTACCGTTTTAAAGCCCGTAATAACCCCATGTTACTAACTAATGCCGTGTTCATTCCCACCGGTAAGGGAGGCTATCTCCAGGGGTTATGGGCCAATACCATTCGGGTCAGTTCCATCGTAAGTGGCAGCCGACGCTATGCCCTGGTGCAGTACAAGGGTAAAAACTACACCGTTCAGGTCGGGGATACGGTCGGTGGTGAGAAGATTCTGGAAGTTAAGCAGGAAGGTATCGTCACCATAAGGAACGGCAAGCGCCATTTCTATCCCATTCAGGGCCTGGTTCTGGAAGCGGAACAGGCCGCCCGTTACCTGCAACGCGAGTAATCCGTGGAAGCTGGAGAAAAGTTCATGAAAGTAACCAATTTTCTAATGGCACTTAGCTTGGTCTTAATCCTGAATTATCCGGCAGGAGCCCAAACGGCAGCACCGGCGGACTCAGCGCCGCGGCCTTCGGGATTGGTCACTATCCACGCTGAAGACGCCCACCTGCCCAGCATTCTAGCCATTCTGGCCAAGGAAAGCGGCTACAACATTGTCACCGGCCCCGGCGTCAACATGAAAGACAAGATTTCTATCCATTTGGACAACGTGCCGGTGGAACAGGCCGTGAACCTGGTGGTGCGGGCCGCCGGTTTGAGCTACGAGGTGGTTGGCAATTCCTTCCTGGTGGCTTCACCGCAGCGGTTGAAAGAAGAAGTGGGGGTTAAATCTTACGTTATTCCACTACAGTACGCCAATGCCAATGAAGTCAAGGATCTATTGGCTAACATCACCGATCAAGTCACGGTTGATCCTGGTGGAAACAAGTTACTAATAAACACCAGTCCCAAAAAGATCGCCGAGATTAAGGAAATCATTCGGGCCGTGGATGTACCTGTGCTGCAGATCATGCTGGAGGCCCGGTTGATCGAGGTGGCCGTCGCCGATGAGAACGCCCTCGGCATTGACTGGGCCAAACTAGCCAAGCTGACCACCATTTTGGCTGAGAACGCAGCTCCCAATCTGCCGGGAGTAGGGGGTAGTCTGGTACCGGGTATGTCCCAGCAAATGCAGTCTGATGGTTCGGTGATAGAGCAATATTCGCCTTTACCCACCGGTGAAGTTCCGCGCAACATGTACTTCCAACGGCTGGAACGGGGAACCCGCATCGGTTTCAGCCGGCAGTTGACCGCCTTCGATGTAACACTGGATTTTCTCCTTAAGCACAATCAGGCCGACGTGCTGGCCAATTCACAAGTAGTGACTCTGAACGGTAAAGAAGCCAATATCTCCATGGTGGATGTGGTGCCGTACATCCTCTCCAGCGGAGGCCTGGGAGGCCAGGTTCAGGTCCAGCGGGAACAGGTGGGTATCAAATTGCACATTCTCCCCACGGTCAATACCGACGGGTATATCACCACCACCGTGACCCCGGAAGTTTCCTCCATTTTCGATTTTATCGGTCCTGACCGTAACATTCCCTGGGTGAAACGGCGGGTCTCCACCACCACCATTCGGGTCAAGGACGGCGAATCCATAATCATTGCGGGCTTGTTGGGAGTAGACAAGAAAGTGGTGACCTACAAATTCCCCTTCCTGGGCGATTTACCCTGGATCGGCAAGCTGTTCCGCCATGTGGCAACCCATGAGAATAAGACCGACCTTATCATCCAGATCACGCCGCACATTATTAAAGACAACTATTCCGGAATTCGCAAAACCAGGCTGATGAAAGCACTGGAAGAAGAGGTTCAGTCCAAAGGTACCGTGTACCATGAGCCTACCAGTGCCGATTCGGCTACAATACAGGTGAAAGTGAAATGATTACACCTGGTTTTAACCATAAGGGAGTAGCATGATGGTTACCCGTTTAAAATACAGCCTTGGGGCCTTGGCCTTACTGGTGTTGTTCATGGGATGCGATCCCCGTACTCCTAAACCACCGGAGAAGGTGGTGATCAATTACAAACTGACTTTGACTGCCAATCCGCAAGTCATATATGCGGACCACGGCAAAACCACCTCCCGGGTGACGGCGGTTTTAACCCAGGAAGACGGCACTCCGGTCCAAGGGGCTATTATCAAATTTTCCGCCCTTCAGGGAGCGATTGCGTCCAATATCGCCACCAGTAACGCGGGCGTGGCGGTGGCCACCTTTTATGATCAAGGCGAACCGGGAGATTCGGTGTTGATCGTAGCCCGCTACACCGATGACCAAGACAACACCGTCCGGGATTCGGTGTATATCACGGTTCTGCCCCTGGAAGCGCTGGTGTCCAACTTCTTCGCTTCCACCCGACCCGTGGATGGACAAGTCCAGATCATCAAGCTGGACAGCAGCTATGCGGTGGACATCATCGCCCATGTACGGGACAGTGCCGGCGTGGCGGTGCGTAACGTAGCCGTACAGTACCAGGTGCTGGAAGGCGCCAATATCGGCTATCTAAGCGCGGCCATGGATTCCACCGACGGGACGGGAACCAGCACGGTAATCTTCTACTCCAATCCCAGTGACACCGGTAACGTGACAGTCGAGGCTTATGTGGAAACCGGAGCACTTCAAGCCCTGATGAGGCAATTTCCGGGAGTTTATGACTTCGGCTCGCTATTGAAGACGGCCAATCCCCAGTCCCACGCGTTCTCTGACACGGTCTATTTCCGTTTCAACCCACCACCCATCTGGACGTTACGGGTGTTTACTCCCCGCGATACGGTGTTTGCCGATACCGGCGCGGCTATGACCCAGGTTTACGCCTTGCTTACAGATGAGAACAACGAACCAGTGGCCAGCGAACAGGTGCAATTCTCCACTACGGTAGGCACCATCGAATCCAATAAAACCACCAATACTGCCGGTGTTGCGCAGACGGTTCTATCAGGCCTGGGTGCTGAGGTTACTCATGATACATTGGCTCAAATAACTGCTCGGGTTACCCATCCATTCTATGGTAACCTGGTGTCCTCTCACAGCGTATTGGTGGAATTCAATCCGCCTCCCACCTGGAACCTGCGTCTGTTCTCCACCGAGACCACCATCTATGCTGACAACGGCATCACCGTCGCCAACATCTACGCGCTTCTCACCAACGAACACAACGAGCCGGTGGACAGCCAGATGGTTCAGTTCTCCACTACCGTGGGCTCCATCGAATCCGGCAAGTTCACCAACAGCGCCGGAATTGCCCAAACGGTACTGTCGGATTTGGGATCGGAAATCACTCAGGATACCGTAGCCAGGGTTACCGCCCGGGTGTCCCATCCCCTTTACGGCCAGGTAACCGCCCAAACTACTGTCCAGATTCTGGCGGAGAATCCCAGTGCCGGCGACCGGTTTCCCCAGATCATCGACGTAGTGGCTGATAGAACAGTTTTGCCGCCGCCGGAGAACCCAGAGATCACCAGCGCCAGTATCGTGGCTACAGTTACCGATTCCTCAGGTTTCCCCGTTAATACGGGAACTTTGGTGCAGTTCTTCACCAATATGGGTTTCGTCACTCCTTTTGATGTGACAGATGAAAACGGCCAGGCGCGGGCCACCTTCTCCATGGGTGACTCTTCCGGAATTGCCAGGATCTACGCTCGCGCTGGCAACGTGCGCGACTCGGTTTTGATAGAGATTCGGCCCTCTGTGCCGGCGTATATCAACATTCTGCCGGCTAACCCTAACCATATTGTGGTAGCCGGCGGCTGGGGTGTGCAGAGTACCACCATCGAGGCCGAAGTGCGGGACGCCCGGGGTGAGCTGGTGGATATGCCTTACCTGGTTAGGTTTGAGCTGGGACCCGTGCACGTGCCCGCCGGCGCCAACTTGAACGGGGAAGGAACCGTTTCCTACGACACAACTAACCATGGAATTGCTGCAGTTACCCTCAATAGCGGTACTGAAGCCGGTAATGTGCGCGTGGTAGCATCTGTAACGGTGGATGATAGCACCGAACTGACAGCAGTCGCTATACCAGTTACCATCGAAGCTGGTCCGCCAGCATACATCTACCCCGATGCGGACCAGAATTCCATTTCCCCCATCGGCGGGGGCATCTATCAGATGGAGCTGGGTGCCAGAGTCTGGGACCAGTTCACTAATCCGGTAGAAGACTCCACTCAGGTCTACTGGTTCCTGATCCCGGACAGCATCGGGCATGTCGTAGGGTCTTCCTTCACCGGCAACATGAACCTGGGTGGTGACCATTTCCCGGGCATCGCTTGGACCCGCATTTACTGGAATTCGGACAACGTATTCGATCGGGTGCAGGTGGTGGCTCGAGTGCACGGGGCTAACGACAGCCTGATTGAGAATTACGTGAACGCGGTGGAAGATAGCACCGTCCTGTTGCCGTTCTATCCCGGCACTCTCACCGTTTTCCCCGACCATACTTACCATGATTTCCAGCCGGCCGATAATCCCACACCTGATTCAGTGATTCTCACGGCCATTCTGGTGGATTACTATGGCAATGCCATCAAGAACGGGCGCATTCTGTTCTTCGCCGAGGGAGTTTCCCAGTGGCAGGAATACAGTCCCGATTATCCTATGCTCAACGGTATGCCGATTGTGCGCACGGACAACAGCGGGATTGCCTATATTATCGCCGTGTTTGAAGGCAACATCTGCGTCCCCATTTTCGACGCTAACAATAACGTCACGGGTTATACCCCCTTCACCAGCTACGTCTGGGGCCGCTTACTCGATCCCCAGCAGGTTTCCAGCGATCAGGTAGCCATTCAGTTCGTTCGCACCATTCAAGGGCAATAAGCGTGAGGAGTTTATGACGCAATTCAATCCCCAATTCCAGAAACTGGGTGACATTCTGGTTCATGAGAAACTGATTACAGAAGATCAGTTGAAGCAGGCCCTGGAGCGGCAAAAAACCACCAAGGAACGTCTGGGGGAATTGCTGGTGCGCATGGGAGCCATCAGCGAAGATGATCTGGTGCGCACCTACGCCCTACAGCTGGGACACAAACCTGTGTATGAAGAAGATCTGATGCGCGTGGACACGGAGGTGGTGAAAAGTCTGCCCGAAGATTTCGCCCGGGAGAACAAGGCCATTGTCATCCACAAAACTGACAGCACGGTGGTGGTGGCCATGGAAGACCCGGAAGACCTGGCCACCGTGGACGCCGTGGAGAAAAAGACGGGCTTGAAGGTGGAGGTGGTAGTGGCCGGCGAAACGGCTCTGAACCACGCCATAGAGTATCATTACAGCAAGATCCGCCAGAGTGGGGAAGTGGACGCCGCCCTCTCCAATCTCCAGGTCTTCGCCGGTGATGAAGAAGACGGCCAACTGGTGGATTTGACCCAGAAAGCGATCACGGCGGAAGATGCTCCTTTCGTCAAACTGGTGAATCTAATTCTCCAGGAAGCAATCAAGGAGCGGGCTACCGATGTCCATATCGAGCCCCAAAGCCATGAAGTGGTGGTGCGGGTGCGAATCGACGGGGTGCTGCAGCGGATTATGAATCCGCCCTTGTCTTCCCTCAGCGGTATGATCACCCGCGTGAAGATTTTAAGTAACATGGACATCGCCGAACGCCGCTTGCCTCAGGATGGCCGCTTCACCATCAAGACCGGCGATCGGGAAATCGACGTCCGGGTCTCGGTACTACCCACCATTTTTGGCGAAAAGGTGGTTATGCGGTTGTTGGACAAGAGTTCCTTCCGCATGGACCTCACCACCCTGGGATTCCCCGATCGGGAATTGAAGATTTTCCGCCGTTGGATCCGCCAGCCCTATGGTATGGTGGTTATTTCCGGCCCTACCGGTTCCGGTAAGTCCACCACCCTCTACGCCTCTTTGAAGGAAATCAAATCGGAAGCGACCAACATTACCACCGTGGAAGATCCGGTGGAATATCATCTGGATGGCATCAACCAGGTGCAGGTGCATGAGAAAATCGGCCTTACCTTCGGTTCCACGTTGCGGAGCATCCTGCGTCAGGACCCCGATATTCTGCTCATCGGGGAGGTGCGGGATGAAGAAACGGCCGATATCGCCATCAAATTCGCTCTAACCGGTCACCTGGTGTTCACCACGGTGCATGCCAACGACGCGCCGGCCACTATCACCCGTTTGATTGACATTGGAGTACCCCCATTTCTGGTGGGATCCAGTGTGAATCTGGTGATGGCCCAGCGCTTAGTGCGGACCATTTGCCCCAACTGCAAGACTGAATACAAGCCCACCGCCGAGGATTTCGAGCGACTACAACTCTCGGAGAAATATAAGGATCACACCTTCTACCATGGCCGGGGCTGTGTACACTGCCGTCAAACCGGCTATCGGGGCCGAACCGGTATTTTCGAAATTCTGGAAATGCGACAACCCATCCGTAAGCTGGTATTTGAAAATGCCAACCAGGAAGTGATCCGGGAAAAGGCCCTGGAACTGGGAATGGTTACCCTGCGGGAAGCTGGTATCCAGAAATTGCTGCAGGGAATTACCACCTTTGAGGAGGTGGCCCGCTCCACCGTTGAGGACATATAATGGTTCCCGAACCAGATTCCGCTACCGCCACCACTGCGACGGGCGCCAAAGATTCCCAGAGCGTTGCTCAGGAAGCCTTCGAGCGCATTGCCCGGCGCAACGGGCGCAAAAAGAAGGAAAAGCAGTGGGGCGACGAATTCATCGAGGAGCTAACTCTCTCCCTTACCCGTATCCGCACCCGGGTCCCCCTCAAAGTCATGGTCTTTTTCACCCGCCAGCTGGCGACCATGTTCGCGGCGGGTTTGACCCTGGAGAAAGCCCTGAGCAACCTGGCGGCGGAAGAGAAACATCCTCGCTTCAAGAAAGTGCTCACCCAGGTGGCCGAGGATATCCGCAAAGGCTACAGTCTTTCCGATGCAATGGAACGCCACCCTGGAGTTTTCAGTCCCCTCTACGTTGCCCTGGTCAAGGCCGGTGAAGTGAGCGGTAGTTTGCAGGGCATCTTGGACGACCTGGCCGGCTATTTGGAAAACGTCCATGACACCAACCAGAAGGTGAAGTCGGCCCTGTATTATCCCATTCTGGTGTTCATTTTCCTGGGAGTGATTCTGACGGTATTGCTCATTTTCATCGTGCCCCGCTTCAGCGCGGTGTATGCCCAGTTGAACACCAAATTGCCGGCAGCCACCCAGTTGCTCATCAAAATTTCCGGATTGCTCAAAGACAATATCCTGGCGGCCATCGGCATCGCCGTTATGATCTGGGTAGGCTTTTGGATGATTTCGCTGACCAGGAGAGGAGGCTATCTCATCGATAGCCTGAAGATCCGCATGCCGGTGTTCGGTACCCTCATCAACTACAATATTTTCAACAAGCTGAGTAAGACCCTAGGCATTTTGTTGGGCGCGGGAGTACCGGTACTGCCCTCCCTGCAACTGGTGAAGCGCATCGTAAGCAATCGGGTGTATGCCAACGCCCTGGAGATGACCTCGGAGTACGTGCGTGACGGCTACACCATCAGCAGCGCCATGAAGATAACGGAGCGTTTTCCACCTATTCTACTGCAATTAATAGCCACCGGCGAGGAAACGGGTGAAATCGACACTTTGCTGCAAAAAGCCGCCGATTTTTATTCTAAACAGGTAAATGCCATCGTGAGCCGCATGACTTCCATTATCGAGCCGCTGATGATCATTTTCGTCGGGGGCCTGATCCTGATGATTCTCATGGCCACCTACCTACCTGTGTTCTATATCGGCCAGGCCATGCGCCATGGCCTCTAATGCTTTATCTCTGCTTGGGATAGTCAAATTCATATCTGGAATCACCGCCGGCTGGTTCTTGTTCTGGCTGGTGATCTATTTGCGTTCCCGGGGCCAAAACGGCCTTTGGAGCTGTCCCCAGGGACATAGCCCACAACCTTTTCGGCTGGCCAGGGAGTTGTTAACCTGGCGACCCTTGCCTTGCGAACACTGTGGTCAGACCCGCACCGGCCCCACGCTGAAGGGGCGCTTTATCTTGTACTTGCTCTGGGGAGTAATGGCACTACGGCTCGATGCTACGGCGGTGCTCCAATTAGGAGCAGGACTGACTTTGCTGTATCTCATCGCTGCCGAGGATCTGCACAATGGACTTATCCCTGACCCCACCGTGGCCCTGCTCTTCATTCTGGCCCTTTCCGAACGCTATTTCTTGAATCACGCCTGGCGGGAAGGGTTCAACGGAGTTCTAGGGCTGGGGGCTTTGCTGCTGGTAGTGCTGGGCAGTCTATGGCTGATTAAAAAACGGCTTACCATGGGGTGGGGGGATATCAAGTTCATTTTAGTTCTGGGTTTCTGGTTGGGACTGGTGCCTGGACTGTTGATTCTATTTATAGCTGGCCTGAGCGCCGTAGGACAGGCGTTATGGCAGGTAGTCAAAACCCGCCAGTTGCCCGAGACCCTGCCTTTCGGCCCTCATCTGGCCTGGAGTACCGCCCTGTTTCTCACCTGGCAAACTTTACAACCCAATTATTTAGACATTTTATTTACTTTGTAAGCCTCGATCCCGCTGTGGCGGGAAGGGTGGATACAAGCAAAAGGAAGCGCAGAAATCTCACATAGAAGAGGAGTGTGGCGGATGGATAAAAAACCTGTTTCCATAAGTGGTTACGGTGACGATCTCACAGTGAATGGCATCCGGATCGGGGACCTTTCTCCGGCGGATCATGAGGCCATCGAACGGCAAAAGGGGGGACGAAACTATGCCCCGCTGGAAGGGGTGGTGGTTTCACATGTCCATGACAGCACTACCCTGGTTTGCCGGGTAGCCGATGAGGAGGGGCACAAACCTTTCGTGGAAAAGGAAGTGCTGGATGCGCTGTGTTGCTACTCGGCGGTAAATCCCGGTCAGCTGAATCCGTTGATTGTGGAGGCGGTGGTAGCTCATCTCACCCAGGAGCGGATTCCCACCGTGCCCCGTTCCATCCGGCACAAGTATATGTCAGCTTTTCTGCTAGCAGCCACGGCGGTCACTGGAATGGACCGGGTGGTTCCCAAAGTGGCGGGGGTGGAAGCGCCGGAACTGATGGCCAAGCTGGCTCGGCGCTGGGCCTATCAAGTAAAGGGGGTACCGGCGGACGAGGCGTTGCTGGTAGTGGCCGCCGGCAACTTCCACGGCCGCTCTCTTTTTGCCGTATCCGCCAGTACCGATCCTGAGAGTAAGGAAGGCTTCGGGCCCTTCCTACCGGGAATCGAAGTGGTGCCTTTCAATGATGTGAGGGCGCTGGAGGAGTTGTTTGAGGCCAAAGGCGACCGTATCGCCGCCTTTATCGTAGAACCCATTCAGGGTGAAGCAGGGGTGATTGTTCCGGACGAAGATTACCATCCCCGGGTGGCCGAGCTGTGCCGGAAACACAACATTTTATACTGCCTGGATGAAGTCCAAACCGGCTTTGGGCGCACGGGGAAGAATTTCGCCTATCAACTTTACGGCGCCAAACCGGACCTCATGGCCTGCGGCAAGGCGGCGGGCGGGGGATTGATACCCGTCTCGTTCGTGGCCGGACGCGATGAAGTGATCGGGGTTTTGACTCCCGGCTCGGAAGGGTCCACCTTTGGTGGTTACCCCCTGGCGGCCGTAACGGCGGTGTATGCTATCAAAGCCCTGGTGGACGGTAACCTGGCGGAGAACGCCCGGCTGCGCGGCGAGCGACTGTTGAATCACTTCCAGGAATTGCAGCGGGAGTTCCCCGACAAAATCAAAGAGGGGCGGGGGAAGGGACTACTCACCGCTTTTGAAATGCATGATGATCCCCGCCTGGACGGTCACAAGGTATCGCTGAAATTGCTGGAGCACGGCATTTACGCCAAGGAGACCCATCGCACCACCGTCAGAATCGCGCCGGCACTGACCATTACTGATGCCGAAGTGGACCGCATCGCAGAGGCCATCCGAGGGGTGATAAAAGAACTCTAGCACCAAGGTTAAAATTGGTTGAGCCGCGGTCCCGGTTGGTCGGGACCGCTTTGGTTTTGGCCTTTTCAAAGGCCATGGAAAGATTGTTGGGAAGGGTATATAAGGTGCATAAAGGAGTGAATGACGGTTATCAACCTGAACGGGTCTGCTTTTCGGCTGATCGGGAGACGAAGCAATCCCCTGCGAAGTAGTCCGGAATGCGGAGAAAAGGAGTCCAGAAAGGAAAAGGTGTAGGGCGTCTAAGCATAAAAGTATCAGTAACTTATACTATTTTCATACTTCCTTTATTCTGTCTCCTTTCCTCAGCGGTCCACCGTCCACGGTCGGAAGTCTCTTAGATCATTACGAGGCAAAAAGGGATTTCTCAGTGCTTTTCGTGTCTTTGTGAGAGCCTAAAGGGAAAATCCTTGGGAACAATTCCTTTCCGTAATCCTCCCGCGCCCCTAATTTTTCGCTATGCCGGCATTCTCAGCGGATTCAAGCCTTCAAGTTTTTCGGAACCTGTTCAATAACTGGCTGCTACCCATCTGGCAGTTTCCTCTGCTCACCAACAATACTTTGAATATCACTTTAGGCCGATTGCTGCTGGGGGTGGTATGCTACGCGATTTTCTTTCGCTTGATCCGTACTTTATTACGGGAATCACGCCTGCCAAAGTTGTTTGCTTTCATCAAGGATTCAGAGACGCGGGCCTGGCTAGTCAATTTTTCTAGTTTTCTACTAATCGTTCTCCTCACGGTAATTGCCCTGTCCATTGCTGGAGTACCGGTCACAATTCTGGGGCACATCTGGACTTTGACTCTTTTTACCGTCAAAGACAGCGCGGTGAAATTAGGCAACGTAATTTTGGGTCTGATTCTCCTCTATCCGGGGCTGAAATTTTCCCGTTACCTGTCCAACGAATTTCAGAACATCTTCCTCCGTCGTTTGAACATGGAAACCGCCACCAAGAAGGCCCTGGAAGTGATCTTCCGTTATCTTCTGGTATTTTTAGTTGTTCTGTTCGTGCTCACGATTGTGGGGGTGCCCCTTACGGCCTTCACCATGATCGGCGGGGCGGTAGCCATTGGAGTGGGGCTGGGTAGTCAAAATCTGGTTAACAATTTTCTCAGCGGTATTGTGCTGATGACGGAACGTCCTTTAAAAATCGACGACGTGGTGGAAGTGGAAGGACGCCTGGGAATCGTTGAATTTATTGGGGGACGTTCCACTCGTATTCGCACCTTTGACAATGTTCGTATGGTAATCCCCAACAGTAAGTTGCTGGAAAACACCGTGATCAATTGGTCTCTCATGGATACCATGCTGCGGCGGGAGGTGACCGTGGGGGTAGCCTACGGCTCGCCTACCGATCGCACGCGGGATTTGATACTGCAAGCCGTAAAAGCTCACCCCCAGGTCAAAGCCAAACCGGAACCCCTGGTATTGTTTAAAGATTTCGGAGATAATGCCCTGATCTTCACCGTTTATTTCTGGGTGGAGTTGACTGAAACGATCAAACCCCTGATTGTGGAAAGTGATATCAGATTTGCCATAGACAAAGTGTTTAGGGAAGCGGGCATCGAGATCGCCTATCCCCAGCGGGATGTTCACCTGGATACGAACCGCCCCCTGGAAATCCGTCTTTCGCCTGGAACCCAGAGTCAGAGCACAGGGAAACCGGAACCGGAGACAGGAGGCAAGGAAAAAGGAGAACCGGGAGGTGGTATCTAGGTATCTAAGTCGCTAAGTATCTGAGGGTTACGTCGTTTTTTCTGTTTCATGCCTCCCGTCTCCTTTCGCTGCGGTCGGCAGTTATTACTTCCCCTTTCGAGCGGGTCGGGACACTTAACACCGTCCTCAACGTCACATTTCTCAAAAGATCCAAAAAAATCAATCCCGTTTCCGGCTCTGGTGGGCGTATTGAAACGAAAAAGGGGCCTTGCGGCCCCTTTCACCAACAGGTTCGCTGCCTGCACAGGACCCGTCAACTAAAACCGTAGGTGGAGATACCTTGAAGTAAAGGAGGAGCTGACCCGGAGGAGCGGGTTAAGCCCCGTAAGCAGCATTTAACTAATCGACATTCCATTTCAATCTAATTGCATCTATTGCTCCCAATGACGGTGTCCTTTTCAGGAACCTATTTTTTAAATTGCGTTACAGCAACCTGCTGAACGATGAACCCCTCCGCTCATATGCCGGCTTATCCAAATCTTGCCGCAGATATTTGGGCTCTACCTGACCGTCGGAGAAGATGAATTCCGGCTCTTCGTCCGGGGCACTTTCGTTTTTCCGGAATGAAGGAGGCTCATCCAGGCGCAAAATCGGAGCAGTCTTTTCCGGTGCCCGAATCGTAGCCTCTACTGCCGGTTTGCGCAATTCTTCCGACTCCCGCGTCTTGAAGTCCAGGGCATCCTCCTGATGGTTGAAGCCGGTAGCAATCACCGTGACGCGTAACTGATCCCCCAGGGATTCGTCGATCACAGCCCCAAAGATGATATTGGCCCGGTCGCCAACTTCTTCATAGACCAACCGCGCCGCTTCGTCCACTTCCGCCAGCGTCAGTTCCGGTCCGCCGGTGATATTCATCAGTAGCCCCCGAGCGCCTTTGATCTGGGTGTCGCTTAGTAGGGGAGAGCTGATGGCGCTTTGAGCCGCCAGTACGGCCCGCTCTTCGCCGGAAGCAATGCCGGTACCCATTACGGCGTCACCCATGCCTTCCATCACAGTCTTGACGTCGGCGAAGTCCAAGTTGATGAGACCGTTCATGTTGATCAGGTCCGAGATGCCCCGGGTGGCGTGATGCAGCACGCTGTCAGCCTCCAGGAAGGCATCCAGCATGGTGGTTTTGGGGTCCACGATGCTCATGAGACGCTGATTGGGGATAACGATGAGGGTATCCACCACTTCCCGCAACCGCTTGATACCTTCTTTGGCCCGCCGCATGCGCTGGGGACCTTCGAAGAGGAAGGGAGTGGTTACGATTCCCACCGTCAGCGCGCCCAATTCTTTGGCAATCTTGGCCACTACTGGTGCAGCACCGGTTCCGGTACCCCCGCCCATACCGGCGGTGATGAAGATCAGGTCGGATCCGTCCAGGGCAGCCGCGATGGCCTCTTTGTCCTCTTCGGCGGCTTCCATCCCCTTTTCCATATTGGCCCCGGCACCCAACCCCTTGGTCACCTGTCGTCCAATTTGGATTTTTACTTCGGCCTGGTTGTGTTCCAGGTCCTGGGCATCGGTGTTGATGGCGATGAATTCCACTCCCGCCAGATGAGCTTCCACCATCCGGTTGATGGCGTTACCCCCGGCACCTCCGACACCGACCACTCTCAGCTTGGCCCGTTGCTCGTCGGTAATTGCGAATTCAAACAGCATGTTTGCTCCTCCTTTTTTTCAAGGTCTTAGTTGTGTTCACAAGAAGTTTTCTTTGAAAAAGCGGCCTAAACGCTTGAACTGATCCCGCCAGAAGCTCCGGGAAACCACAAAGGGCTCCAGAGCAAGGTTGCGAGCCGCGTACACCAATAGGCCGACTACCGTTGCCAATTCCGGTTCGTTTACTTTCACCGGTGAGGCGGGGGAGATGTTTTCCGGTATCCCCAAGCGCACCGGTACATTGAAAATATTCTCCGCCAGGGGCTTCAGTCCCCGCAAGCGTGAGCCGCCGCCGGTGAGGACTATGCCCGAGCCCAGACGGGAAAGGAAACCGTGCCGTGCCAGATTATCCCGCACCATTTCCAGAATCTCCTCCATGCGGGCGGAGATGTACATGGCCAGCTCGGCCTCGTTCAGGTTACGGTCAGGCCGTCCCCCGATGCCTTTCACCTCGAAAATGCGGTTGACATCGGTCTCAGGGGGATAGCAGGACCCGTGATTTATTTTCAGTTGTTCCGCCTGCTCTTCGGTGATATGCAACAGCTTGGCTATATCGGAAGTGATGCGTTCACTGCCGAAGGGCAGACTTTCGGAATATTGAATGCCATAGGAAGTGAAAACCACCGTATCCGTAGTAGCGCAGCCAAAATCGATGAGGGCCACCCCGATTTCTTTCTCTTCTGCGGTGAGAACCGCTTCCGCTGAGGCCAGGGGCTCTAGAATGAAATCTCTCACCCGGCAATGGGCGTGCTTAATGGCGTTGAGCAAATTCTTGGTACCCGTTTCCGAGATGGTAACCAGGTGCACCTGAGCCTCCAGGCGGCGGCCGGACATCCCTACCGGATTGTGAATGCCCCGATTACCATCCACGGCGAATTCCTGTGGAATGGCGTGGATGATCTGTCGCCCCTGGGGCAAGCCCACCGCCCGGGCCGAATCCAGCACCCGGTCCTTATCGTCTTCCGTTATTTCCACTTCCGCGTTTTTGCGGCGATGATCGTTAAGTCCCACTACGCCAGTGGCGTTGAGGGAAACAATGTCTTCCCCGGCCAGCCCCACGTAAAGCTCCCGGATGTTGAAGCCCGACGTGGCTTCGGCCTCGTCCAGGGCGTCACTGATGCAGTTGGTGGCGGCCTCGATGTCCACGATGGTCTCCCGGTGCAATCCCTGGGTGGGCGCCATTCCCAGACCGATGATTTTGATTTCACCCGTGGGGGAAACTTCGGCCACCGCCGCCACAGTTTTGGCGGTACCGACGTCCAGACCGGAAATGATGGAATGCAACGCCATCAGCGTCCTCGTTCCCTTACCACTACTTGATCTTTGAAGCGTAGATCGATGTATTTGTACTTACCGATGACATTATCCTTTTCTATTTGCTGGTTGAAACCCTCCAGCACATAAAGGTTTTCGAAAGCACTGGCCCAATCGCCCAGGAAGACGGGGGTACTATTGGTGGCGGAGATCAGTTTTAGACCCTCTTCCGGTTCGTAACTGATCTCAGAAACGTCCAGATAGATGGTGGGGAAGCGATTGCGCATCCGGGCCAGGAAGTCCACCAGCTCCAGTACCTGTTTGTCCCGCACACGCCCGCCGATCTTCAGAGGGGAAGCGGGTTTCAATCCCTGGCGGATGATGGGCAGGTTGTAAATCATCCCCCGGTCTGGCAGGGGCAGAATTACACCCTCTTCGTCCAGGCAGTACCATTGGGCTGCCTGGTAGTAGGCCACGGGAGTGCGTTCCCGCAGAAAAATCTGTAATTCGTTGGGATAGGCCCGTTTGAGTTTGATGGCTCGCACCAGGGGGTAGCTGCTCAACCGCTGGATCAGGTAGGAAGTATTCAAGGCGTCCAGGGGCTGATTGAAAAACGGTTGCAGCAGGCCCTCTAAACGGGAGTGGGACATGGTGTGATTGCCGTACACCCGTATTTGCTTTAGAGCGGTGCGCCGGGTGGCGTGGATGTAGTAACGAGATGCGACCCCCAGGGCTAAGACCGTACCCCACAATAGCAGCGTATAGCTCAGACTGCGGACATCCCACGCTGTGGTTTGGGCCTTGCTTCTCATGCCTTTTCCCTCCACGCGGCTTGCAGAGCCTCTTGTTGCCCATCGATATTGCCGGCACCCATGGTAAAAACCACATCTCCTGGCTGTAGCTGAGGAACGACGGCTGCGGGCAATTCTGCCAGGTTTTCCAGCACCGTGGTGGGAATAGTGGTGTATTTGGCGATCAGACCGCTGGAAACATGGGGGATGGGAGCTTCCCGGGCGGGGTAGATGGGAGCTAAGAACAACACGTCCGCCAGGGAGAGGGCCTCACCAAACTCGGCCGCGAAATCTTGGGTGCGGGAGTAAAGATGGGGCTGAAAGAGCACCACTAATCTTCGTTGAGGATATGCTTGCCGAGCTGCTTCCAGTGTGGCTTGTATCTCCGCCGGATGATGAGCATAATCATCCAGGAAAAGTACCTCCGCCACTTCACCCCGCAGCTCGAACCGCCGTTTGATGCCGGTAAATTCCGCCAGGGCGGCCTGTACCGCCGCAAAGGGCACTCCGTTCTCCAGACACAATGCACAAGCTCCCAGGGCATTCTGGAGATTGTGCTGGCCAGGGACTCTCAGGGTGATGATTCCCAGCACCGAGTCGTGTTGCAGCACTTCCAGCCGACCGCCAGCACCGGCGGCCTGTAAAACCCGGCCCCGATACTGGGCCTGGGAGCTGAAGCCGTAAGTGATGTAAGGCTGTTTCAAACGCGCCGTTAGTTGTTGCAAACCAGGATCATCGTAATTCACGATTACTTTGCCCCAGAAGGGCACCCGGTTAACGAATTCTTCAAAAGCCTTTTGCACCCCCTCCAGATCTCCGTAAACGTCCAGGTGATCTGCGTCCAGGGTGGTGATGAGAGCCGCGGTGGGGGAGAGTTCCAGGAAGGAGCGATCATATTCATCGGCTTCCAGTACCACCACTTCCCCCTGGCCCAGCCGAGCGTTGGTGCCCGTCTCTTTCAGCAGTCCCCCAATGAAAACCGTGGGATCGAGTCCCGCTTGTTGCAAGGCCCCAGCCACCATGGCGGTGGTGGTGGTTTTACCATGGGTGCCGGCGATAGCCAGGCGGCGCGGGTAGCGCAAGGCGATTTCACCCAGTAGACGGGCCCGTTTTTTGACGGGCAAGCCGCGGCGCCGCGCTTCCTGGAGTTCCGGATTGTCCTGAGAAACGGCGCTGGTGTAAATCACCAGTTGAGCTTGCCCCAGATTCTCCGGTTTATGCCCTAGGCGCACTGCGATCCCATGGCGGGTGAGCATATCAGTCACCGCACTGGGGTACAGATCGGAGCCTTGCACTTCGAAACCCAACTCCCGCAGCACCAGGGCTAATCCGCTCATCCCGATGCCACCGATGCCGATGAAATGCATCCGCCGAATGGGAGTCTCAAGCTGCATGGGCTACCTCCAGAATTCCTTGGGCCACGATTCGGGCTGCATCGGGTCGGGCCAGTTTGCGAGCTGCGGCGCCCATTTCCTGGCGTTGAGCCGGGTAACTCAGCAAGCGCTGTAACAAGGGGAACAGTCGTTCGTAACTCAATTCTCTCTGCAACACCAGAAAGGCAGCCCCAGCATCCACCAGAACGCGGGCGTTGTATTCCTGATGATTGGCGGCGGCGGTGGGCAGGGGGATCAGAATGGAAGGCAGACCAAAAAACGCGATCTCGGCAAGCGCCGTAGCCCCTGCCCGGCTCACCACAATATCTGCCGCCGAATAAGCGATGGCCATCTCCCCAATGAAAGGCAGCGCCCTGATTCGGGGAGTAAGCACTCCACTGTGCTGAATTTCGTCATAGTTACTAGCCCCGGTTTGCCAGAGCACCTGCAGGGGCAATTGCTCTAAATAACGGGGTAGACTCTCCAGAAAATGTCGATTTATGGCCTGGGCGCCTTGAGAACCACCCATAATCAGCAGAGTGGGGCGGTTTGGTTCCAACTGGAAGTGGGCCCGAGCCTGGGCTTTCTCCACCGGTTGCAAGGAAAGGCGAATGGGGTTACCGCTCACTTCTAACCGGGCACCGGGCAGATAGCGACCACAAGCTTCGTAGGCCACGAACACCCGGTGGGCCCGGGCTGCGTAGCGCCGGGTGACCAAACCAGGATAGGCGTTCTGCTCCTGCATCACCACCGGGATTTTCAGTTTCAGGGCCTGGCGGGTGGGCAGGCCCGCCACATAGCCGCCAGTGGCCAGCAGCACGTGAGGCTGAAATTGTTCCAGCACTTGCTGACTGCGACGCGCTGCCCACCAGATGGACCAGGGTAGGCTCCAATTGCGTTTCAGGCTGGACCAGCTTAAACCTCGGGCCAGGCCGCGGATTTCCAGCAGCTCTAAACGATAACCCAACTCAGGTATCACTTTGGCTTCCAGTCCCCGGGGAGTTCCAAAAAACAAAACCTCCCAGTCTGCCTCCCGCTGGTTCTGGAGGGCTTCCACCACCGCCAGGGCGGGGTATAAATGGCCACCGGTGCCGCCACCTGCTATTGCCAATCGCAGCTTCTCAGGCATACTCGAATCCTCGGTTTAGGGGGCTGAACACCGGCTTGCGCCCCAGATTGCCGGAAGAGATGTTGAACAAAATTCCCAGCATGGCGGCGGTGGTAACCAGATTGGAACCGCCGTAGCTGATGAGAGGCAATGGCAGGCCGGTGGTGGGGAGGATTCCGATGACTACCGCTACATTGGCCAGCACGTAGAGGAATAGGGAAGAGCTGATCCCCAGCGCCAGGAGCATGGAAAAGAAATCGGAGCTGTTGCGAGCGATGTGCACTCCCCGCAGGAACAGCAACAGGAACAGCGTCAGCACCAGGAAAGCTCCGATAAAGCCAAATTCTTCGCCCAGAATGCTGAATACAAAATCGGTGTGGGGCTCCGGTACGAACCAGTCTTTGCCCAGGCTGTTGCCCAGTCCCACGCCCAGCAGGGAACCGTTGGCCAGGCTCAGCAGAGACTGGTGCAACTGAAAGGCTTCCTGGACCTTGGAAGGATCGGGATTGAGGAAAGCCAGGACCCGCCGCCACATGTAATCGTGGGTGATCAGAAAACCGATTCCCGCCACGGTGATGGTGGAAAAGAAAGCCGCTAAGTGAGTCAAACGGATGTTTCCCAGGTAGCACATGATGCAGGAAATGAGAACCAGCATAAAAGCCGTGGATAGATCCGGTTCGTAAGCCACCAGACCGGCCATTAGGCCTATGTAAGCGAAAAGGGGCAATACCGTTTTTTTCAAATCGTCCAGCTGTTCCTGTCGCCGTTGGAGGAATTCCGCCAGGGCAATTATCACCGTGAGCCGGGCAGCGTCCGAAGCCTGAAAAGAGAACTTCCCCAGATGCAGCCAGCGGGAAGCTTGATGGGAGCCGTTGTGTGCATTGAGCACCAGTACGGCCACCAGCAGTGCAGGGCCGATGGGAACGAAGATGGGCAACAACTTGCGGTAAAGATGGTGGGGAAAACGGGCGAAGAAGATTCCCACCAGCAGCGCTACGGCGCTGTTGAACAAGTGCCGCTTCAAATAGAAGGTGGGGTCCTGGGCTTGATTGGTACTAGCGGAGTACATAATAACCGAGCCCAGGGTGAAAAGCATAATCACTAGAAACAGTAAGATTCGATCAGTGTGGAAGTTCTTCATCATGCTCCGTGGACTGCTTGTTTTTGTTGTACCAGGGAACGGAAGTACTCACCCCGTTCTTCAAAATCCCGAAATTGATCGAAACTGGCACAGGCCGGGGAGAGGAGCACGACCTCACCTTCCTGACCATGTTCCAGAGCGTAATCGATAGCCGCGGGTATGGTGCCACATTCGACCACCGGCAGCCCAGCACCCAGCTGGGCTTTGATGGTGGCGGCCGCCTCGCCGACCAACAGACATCCCCGGGCATTTTTTTGAAGCAGAGGTTTGAGAATGCTGAAATCGGCTCCTTTGTCACGCCCCCCCAGAATGATCCACAGGGGTTCGGTAAAGCTTTGTAACGCCACCAAAGTGGAATCCACGTTGGTGGCCTTACTGTCGTTGTAAAAAGCCAAACCCTTGATCCGCCCCACGAATTCCAGGCGGTGAGGTAAGGGCTGGAAGGAGGACAAACCCAGGGCCATATCTGAAACTTCCGGAATAAAGGCATCCACTGCGCATAGGGCAGCCAGCGCATTGGCCGCGTTGTGGGGTCCGGGAGGCCCGAAGCTTTTCCGGGAAGCCACCGGCACCTTTTGTCCCTCCCGCCGCAAGTAGAAATGGCCGCGCTCCTGCCAAGCCTTGAGGGACAGGTCCGGACGCGGTTCAACGGCGAAAAGCCACCGATGTTCAGCAGGAGTGGCGGTTGCCAGACAACGCTCATCTGCGGCATTGAGCACAGCCATATCTCCTGACCCCTGGTTGCAGAACAGACGTCGCTTGGAATCGTAGTAGGCTTCCACGTTGGGATAGCGGTTCAGGTGATCAGGGGTCAGATTCAGCAAAACTGCCACTTTCGGTTTCAACGTAGCGGCGTGGTCCAATTGGAAACTGCTCACCTCCAGCACGAAAACGGTCTCCACGCCCGGGGCCGGTTCCTGCAGCAGCAAATCGCAAGCAGCGGTACCTACATTACCCCCCAGGCGGCTGTCCCGCCCGGCGGTCTGGAGTAGATGATGAATCAACGCCACCGTGGTGCTTTTACCGTTGCTGCCCGTAACGGCGATGATGGGTCCAGGAATGAACCAGGAAGCCACTTCCAGTTCGGAGAAATAGGGTAAACCCCGCCGTTCCAGCTCCTGCACTACCGGTGCCGAATCGGGGATGCCGGGACTCAACACCACCAGATCGGCTTGAAAAACTGCAGGGGAATGGGTGCCGGACTCGTAGGGAATATTTTCTTGCTCCAGCAAGCGCCACGTGGCGGCGGAAATTTGTTTTGGATTAAGTTCACTCAGAAAGACCTCTGCTCCCTGTTGGTGGAGAAAACGGGCAGCCGCCAGGCCGGACCGGGCCGCACCCAGCACCGTAATCTTCAAACCCGCAACCGATTGAAGTGGTGGTTTAATGCTCATCGCACCTTGAAAGTTGCCAGGGTTAGCAGGGCAAACAGAATCCCCAGGATCCAGAACCGGACCACAACCTTGCTTTCGGCCCAGCCTTTCAGTTCAAAGTGGTGGTGCAGGGGCGCCATGAGAAAGATGCGTCGCCCCTCACCGTATTTCCGGCGTGTGTAGCGGAAGTAGCGCACCTGGAGGATGACTGAAAGGGACTCCAGGATGAATACGCCTCCGGCAAAGGGGAGGAGAAATTCTTTCTTCAACAGTACGGCGATGGTCCCCAGGGCCGCTCCCAGGGCTAGAGAACCGGTATCGCCCATGAAAATCTCGGCGGGGTGGGTGTTAAACCAGAGAAACCCCAGCACCGCTCCCAGCATGGCCGCCAGAAAGATGGTGGATTCGCCGGCGCCGGGGAGGTAGAAGATGTTGAGGTAATGGCTGAAATCCACCCGCCCGGTGATGTAGGCAATGATAGCGAAAACCATGAGAGCAATACCCATAAGTCCCGCCGCCAATCCATCCAGCCCATCGGACAGGTTCACCGAATTGGAGGTGGCGGTGATAACGAAAATCACGAAGGGGATGTATAACCACCAGGTCTGGAAATCGAGGGTCACCTGTTTGAAAAAGGGTACGGTGGTCAGGGTGCGCACCTCGCTGAAGGCAGGATGAACGTAGATCACAATGCCCAGAACCAGCCCCAGGGAGATCTGACCTAAGAGTTTGTAACGCGCTACCAGCCCTTTTTTCTTTTTCTTGACTGTCTTCAGATAATCATCCATGAAGCCCACTGTGCCCATCCACACTGTGGAAAGCAGAAGCAGTTGCACATAGATGTTGGTCAGATCAGCGAAGAGCAGGGTGGGAATTAGAGCAGCACCGTGAATGATCAAGCCGCCCATAGTCGGCGTTCCGGCTTTGGTGGCGTGGGAGGCAGGGCCAGTGGAGCGAATGGTTTCCCCAATGTGCCTTTGTTTCAGGCGACGGATGATTTTGGGCCCCAGGATGAATGAAATCAGCAGGGCGGTCAAGGCCGCGGCTGCGGAACGGAAGGTTATGTACCGCATGAGATTCAGCGGTGAAAACACGGTACGTAAAGGAACCAGCAAATAGTAGAGCATGGTTTATTCCTTATCGAAAAATTCCCAGATCCGTTCCAGGGCCATACCCCGGCTAGCTTTCAGAAGAACGCAGTCGCCGGGACGGAGAATTTTTTTCAGCCGCCGCCCCATGTCGGGGACATCGTCGAAGAATTCCACCTCGCAAGGGGGATTGGGTACTTCGCGGGCGGCCTGAACTTCCCGGCCCACAAAGAGAATGCCGTGAAAGGGTCGCCGGTAGATTTCTGCCGCAGTTTGTCGATGGAGCTCAGCCGAATGTTCGCCCAGCTCGTACATATCACCCATAACCATAAAACGTCGTCCCAGGCAGGGGAGGGCGAAGAAAGTTTCCAACGCCAGGGCGACACTGGCCGGGTTGGCATTATAAGCGTCGTTGATGAAATGAATCCCTCCCCGGTGGACCTGCTCCAGGCGACCAGCCTCACCCTGGTAACTCTCCAAACCCCGTTTGATCTCTATCGGAGGTACCTGATGTTGATAGCCCACGGCCACGGCCGCCGGTGCGGCCAGCAGCGTCGCCAAACCCAGAGCTTTGAAGTGCACCCGATAACCCTCACCGAACTCCAGGCGCCCTTTCCCGAAGGAATTCAGCCCCAGATTGCGGCAGGGATAAGCCGCTTCATTGCCAAAGCCGAAAGGTACCTGCCGTGCGCCGGGGGGGACGATCTCTTTGACCCGCGGATCGTCGATGTTCACGTATAGCAGTCCATCCGGGGCCAGGTAGTTGAATAATTCTTGCTTGGTCCGCTGTACCCCTTCCAGAGAGCCGAAGAATTCTAGATGCGCCTCCCGGATGGTGGTTATCAAACCTTCGGTGGGAGCGGCGATTTCGCACAACCGCTGAATGTCCCCAGGGTGGCTGGCACCCATCTCCAGCACAGCTATCTGGTGATTTTTATCCAGCTCCAGGAGCACCGCCGGCAAACCGATTTCCGTGTTGAGATTGCCGGGAGTGCGGAGAATGTCGTATTTGCGCTCCAGTACTCGCGCGATCAGGTTCTTCGTGGTGGTCTTGCCATTAGTGCCGGTTATGGCCAGGACGGGAATCCGGAATTGCTCTCGATGCAACCGCGCCAGCTTTCCCAAGGCCACTACCGGATCGTCCACCAGGATCATGGGCACCGGCATTTTCTGGCTGGATTTGACTTTCCGGCGATCCACTAACAAAGCCGCAGCCCCGTGAACTACCGCCTTGGAAATGAAGTTGTGACCGTCCACCCGGGCACCGGTCACCGCCACAAACAACTGACCAGGTTGAACTTTGCGAGAATCCCAGGCTACTCCAGTAAGGGGAGCGATTAGACGTCCCTGTATTTTGTGAGGCTTAATTGCTTTGAACAGTCGAGGATCTATCACTGGGAAACTCCCGCGTTTTCAAAGAATTTTTTAACCACCGCTACATCGTTGAAGGGATAGCGGTGCCCTCTGATTTCTTGATAGGTTTCATGTCCTTTGCCCAGAATGGCGATAACCGCTCCGTCGGTTCCTTCCAACAGAGCGCGATGGATAGCTTTTTTCCGGTCAGGTTCCTGTATTACTGAGGTGTGACCACTGCAGCCGGGCAGAATATCAGCAATGATGGCTTCAGGGTCTTCGCTGCGGGGATTATCGCTGGTGACGATTACCCGATCCGCGTAGCGACAGGCGGCGGCGCCCATTAGGGGACGTTTAGTGCGATCCCGATCCCCCCCGGCGCCAAACACCACTGTCAGAACGGCCTGGGGGAACTGCGCCCGTAACGTCTCCAATACCCGCTCCATGGCGTCGGGGGTATGGGCGTAGTCCACTACTACCGTGTAGGGCGCCGGTACAGGAACTCGTTCCATGCGTCCCGGTACGGTGGGCAGATTATTTGCCGCCGCGTGAATAACCCCCGGAGCGCCCTCCAATTCCAAAAAGGCCACCATGGCCAGGACCAGATTCTGAAGATTGTATTTTCCCAACGCGTTGGTTCTGAATTCCATCGAGGTGCGGGGGGCGATTAGTCTCAGTTGAGTCTGTCCCCCTTCGGCAGGCAAGAGCTCCAGCCGATAGTCTGCGTCCGCAGTAAAGCCGGCGGTTACCACCCGGGCGGGAGTGACGGCTGCCAACTTGGGACTGTAGGGCGAGTCGGCGTTCAATACTGCCAATGCCTCCGGCTCCAATTGGCGGAAAAGCTTTTGCTTGCTCTGGAAATAGGCTTCCAGGGTTTTATGATAGTCCAGATGGTCTTGGGTCAGGTTGGTGAACAGGGCGGCTTTGAATTTCAAACCGGCAGTACGCTCCTGATCCAGGGCATGGGAAGAAACTTCCAGAACTGCCGCTTTATGGCCCGTATTGACCAGTTGAGCCAGATAACCCTGGAGTTCCAGGCTTTCCGGAGTGGTATGGCGAGTAGTCTGGCTGAACCCGACTCCCCGAACGCCCAGAGTTCCCACCACTCCAGTCTTGATGCCAGCGGAAGTGAATAGATGCTGTAGATAAAAGGCGGTGGTGGTCTTACCGTTAGTGCCAGTTACGCCGCAGAGATGCAGCTTTTCCCCCGGGTGATTCCACCAGTTAGCGCTAAGCTGGGCCAGGGCTTGCCGGGCATGGGGTACTTCAATCCAGAGTAAATCGCGGTATGCCGCCGGTGGGGGGGACTCGGCCACGATACCCACGGCACCTTTTTCCAATGCCTGGGGAATAAAGCGCCGCCCGTCGGTTTTTAGACCTGGTAGAGCCACAAAGAGGTAGCCTGGAGCCACCCGGCGGGAATCATATGCCAGACCTTTTATTTCCAGTTGGCGGCGATTATAAATCGTCGTGGTTTCCAAACCTGCTAGTAACCTTCTTAGCTCCACGGCTAGTCTTCACTCAGATAAAGCGTGACATCCGAACGGGGTTTGAGCTTATGACCCGGAGCGGGAATTTGTCGAAAGACCTGCCCGCTACCGTGGACGTGAACCGCTAATTGTAGTTGTGATAGAATTTGCAACGCAGCCCGCAGGCTCAGTCCCCGCAAATCGGGCATTGTCCATTGTTTGCCCTGGGGCATGACTACCATGGCACTACTCAAGATTTCACCTTGTAACAGTTGAGGAAAGGCCGCCACGCTTTCCACCGGTTCCGGTGGCGCGTTTTCGGCGGGAGCCATAAACTGCGGTTGGTAAAGATTGTAAAGTCGTTTGAACACGGCCTTAGCCACCGGCGCGGCCACCATGCCCCCGGTGTAACCGTTACGCCGGGGATTATCCACCATTACCGCCAGGACGTAAAGTGGATGATCGCTAGGGAAGAAGCTGATGAATGAGGCTATGTAGCGGTCAACGTAACGCCCATTTTCCAGCTTTTTAGCGGTTCCGGTTTTGCCGGCAACCTGTAGACCGGGGAGGTAAGCCCGGTGTCCGGTACCGTTGGAAACTGCCCGTTGTAGAAAATATTTAAGAGTTGTTACGGTTTGGGGATCGGCTACTTGGCGCACTACTTGGGGCTTGTCCAGCTCCTTGTGCCCTCCATCGGGGTAGCGCATTTCTTTCACCAGCACCGGTTCCATCAGATAACCGCCGTTGGCCACCGCACCGTAAGCCAGAGTAAGTTGCAAGGCGGTGGCGCTCACTTCGTACCCGATGGCCACTTCACCCCGGGAGGCTTTGCTCCAGCGGGTGTAGTTGCGCAAGCGCCCCCGGGCTTCACCCGGATAGGTGATGTTCGTCTTCTCGCCGAAACCATACTCCCGCGCCATATCATATAACTGCACGTCTTTTAAGCGGCTGATGGCCTTGATGACGCCGATGTTAGATGAATTCTGGATGATCTCCGCAAACGTAAGAGTGCGGAAAGGTTTCCAATCAGTGATGCGGATCCCAGCGAAACGATACTGTCCGTTTTCGCAGTAAATTTTGTCATCGGCGCTAATGAGCCGATTCTTCAGAAGGGCAGTCGCGCCCACTAGTTTGAAGGTGGAACCGGGCTCGAATTCGGCAGTTATGGGATACAGATTCAGGTTCTCCCGCGGGGGCGGCGGGTTGATTTTGTTGGGATCAAAAGCGGGCAAGGAAGCAATGGCCAGAATCTCCCCCGAGTAGGGCTCCAGCAGAATGCCCATGGCCCGGTCAGCTTTGTGCCGCTCCAGGGCGGCCTCCAGTTCTTCTTCCAGAATAGCCTGCATGTCGATATCAATGGAGAGCACGAAGTCACAACCGTTTATCGGGTCCTGCCTTTGGGGGCGTCCCCGGAGGGTCTTACGTCCCCGGCCATCGATTCCCACAATCCGCCAACCGTCGGTACCTTTCAGATAGGGCTCGAACTGAGCTTCCAGGCCCGTCAGTCCCTCGTTATCTACTCCCACGTATCCCAGGAGGGGTGCGGCGGTCTGGCCGTAGGGATAATAACGGTGAATTTCCCTCTCCACCACCAACCCGGCCAGAGAAGTCTCCAGCAGCGGTCGGCATTTCTCTTTGGGAATCTTGCGCTCCAGATAGACGTAGCGCTTGGGTGACTGGATCAGCTTCAGGTAATAATTCTCCGATTTGCCGAAAAAATGGCTGAATAAGCGTGCGATCTTCCGAGGCTGCCGCACCTTGTCCGGGCGTACAGCAAAGGAGCAGGTCTCCACGTTATCCGTCAGCTTTTTACCGTTACGGTCATAGAAATTGCCCCGGAAAGCCGGCAGGATTTCTTTTTCCTCAAAACGTTCCTCCAGAACTTTGCCCAGCTCCCGGCTATCAACTACTTGGATGAAGAAAACCCGGAGCACGATGATGCTCCATAAAAGTATGCTGGTACTGAGAAACACGGTCAGACGACCACGGAAACGTAAGTAGGTCATACTCATCGGCGAATGATTACCTGCAAAGGTTCCGGTTCAGGTGGTACCAGATTCAGTTTCTCCCGGGCCAGACGGGCTAGGTTATCGGGGCGGTAGAGTTTCTTTTTCTGGCTCAGGAGGTAGTTATAACGGCTGCGGAGCTCGAATTCTTTCCTGTGGGTGAGATCCAGCTCCTGGGCCGTACTACGAACCTGCTGGCCCAACCAGACATAGGCAAACATGGTGGCCACTACCAAGGGGACGATTCCCAGAATCTGCAGGGAGCGGATAATCTCGTTGCGGGTCTCGCGACGGCCTTTCATAGCTTTTCGGCTCCCCGTAAACGGGCACTGCGGGCTCGGGGGTTGGTTTGACTCTCTTCAGGCGTCGGCCGCAGGGGCTTTTTGGTAAGAATTTTCAATCGGGGCAAGCGCTCACCATCGGGATCGGCCTGGGCTTCCCTGCGGAAGAAATGCTTCACTTCTCGATCCTCCAGGGAGTGGTAGCTAAGGACTACCAACCGGCCCCCGCTCCGCAGCAATTCCACGGCTTGTTCCAGAACGGCTCGGAGTGCTTCCAGTTCTTCGTTAACGGCGATGCGTAAAGCCTGGAAAATGCGAGCCAGGGTTTTAGCCCGGCCGGTGAAGGGCGTTACCCGGCGGATAATTTCCGCCAGCTCAGCGGTGGTGCGCAGCGGCTGCTTTTTGCGGAACTCCACGATTTCCTTGGCGATTCGGTTAGCCCGCCGTTCCTCGCCGTATTCGCGAAAAAGCCGGGCCAGCTCAGGATAGGGGAGATGATTGAGTAATTGGGCCGCGGTGGGGCCCTGGGTAGGATCGAAGCGCATGTCAAGGGGTCCCTCCCGGTCAAAGGAGAACCCCCGCTCGGGATCATCCAACGCCGCCGAGTTGAGCCCCAGGTCCAGCAGCAGACCATCGATGGCCTCCACCTGGGCGGCAGCCAGTAATTCTGTCAGGTCGCGAAAGTCGCCGGGAATCAAAGTTACCTGCGGTGGGAGTCCCTGGGCTTTAGCTTGAGCGATTATCGCCGGATCTTTCTCCAGTCCGAAGATGCGTCCCCGGGTACTGAGCTTTTTCGCCAGGGCTAGGCTGTGGCCTCCCAGACCAAACGTTCCGTCTACATAAATACCGTTAGGCTCTGTAAACAGCAGCTCCATTACCTCTTTTATCATCACCGGGCGGTGCCCGGTCGGTGCATAAGGAGCAGTACTCAACTGGTCCGCAGCTCTTTGGCCAGATTGGTGAAGTCTTCGCTGTCGAGTTGAAATTCTGACTCTTCGTAGCGGGCCAAAGTAGCCGGGTCCCAGATCTCTATTTCCGAAAGCAAGCCAATGATGATCACCTCTTTGGTGATGTGTGCGAAATCCAATAGTGATTGGGGAATGGCGATTCGCCCTTGGCTGTCTAACTTACAGGGAGTAGCGAAGCGCGTGGTTTGGCGGATGAAGATACGGTGCACGGGGTCCAGCAGGGATAGACGGCGGAGCCCTTCCTCCAGCCGTTTCCATTCTTCCAGGGAGTATACTAGAATGTTTTCGTGGAGTCCCCGGGTGACGATGAAGGTATCGTCGGCGCTTTCCGGCAGGGCCTTACGCAGGCGCGCGGGCAGGTTGACGCGCCCTTTGCTGTCAATGGAGTATCGGTATTCGCCTAGAAAAGAGTGTGTGCCCATGCAGTGATCCGCCTTCCAGGAGTGGGATAATTCCCCACTTTTTGCCAATTTTAGGGTAAACTTCCCACTGAGACAAGGAAAAATGCACTTTTTAGGGGATTTTTTACCCCGAAGAGGGAAAGACGACGGTAGACAGCTCGCCAGCTTGCGGGTAGAGGACAGAAAAGGGAAACAGGAAACTGAAGGTTGGAATCAGGAGGATGACAGTCCGCCAGCAGGCGGATCAGGACCACCTATTTATGACCGGTTTCCTCGAGGATGATCGGGAACCGCTCGTGGATCAGGATACTAGTGGCTGAGCCCAGCCGAAACCACCAGGTCGGCATATCTGGTTCCCTCAATTACGCTTGGGGACCGGTGCCGGAGGACTGCTGACAGCATGAAGAAGATATATAAGGCAATATGTTAAGAGGGTAATTTTGGTAGACGAAGTTCCTCCTTAATTT
>CAYXZO010000019.1:0-37191 GCA_964469505.1 uncultured Lentisphaeria bacterium
AACTCAGATGATAACAAACGTGTATCAGAGAGGATAGTAGCAAATCGATATTAACAATTAATCACTTTTGGAAACGCATCTAAAAAATATTAAATCTTTAAAATTTATTTCTTATAAATTCATTTTAAATCTTAAGAAAATTGAATTAGCTTGTACTCACAAGAGGGATAAACCTGTATAAACCTCATCAAACGCTAACAAGCATCGCGACAATTATGTCTTTAACAGTCCTGCTGGACTGCTCAGGTCTAAATAAAGTCATGCGAGGGCTGGTGCAGCCTGACTGGTTTCAAAAATGGTCCCAAAGGCAATTACAAACCGTGAAACAATTGTCTCCGTTTTTAAAAGTTCACCTGAAGAACGGTGAGTTATACGTATTAAAAAATTGGGACCGAGACAGCACGGATAAGCACGTAATCGGCGAAGGATCTTTGCTTGGTCCCGATAGAGATACCTTAAGGCATGGTCGTTTCAAAATAGGTATTGATTCCGTAGCACTTTTTGAAACTAACATATTGGAACAATCACCCTCCACCGCTGGGTTGACTTTGATGACGGGAGTTTCGTTGTTTATCACCGCCATGTGCCTTAGCAATCCCAAGGCCTGTTTCGGTTCCTGTCCCACTTTCTACATCGTAGGGGAGGACAGTTTGAGACCAGTGGCTGAGGGCTTTTCGGCCAGTATTGCACCAGCCCTGGAGGCCACCGATATCGACGCTTTGTACCATGCCCGAAACCACAACCCCACCGTTGAAATCGAGATGCGGAATGAGGCCCTGGAAACTCATGTGGTGCGTTATGTTGACTTGCTGGCTCTTCCTAAGACGCCCGGCAATCGGGTTTATGCAGATCTGTATGGTAACTTTTGGGAAAGTGATTTTTTAATCCCGGCGGCGGCAGCAAGGGGCGTAGAGGGTGATTGTCTCTCTCTCCTACGGGAAGCCGATCATGTTGAACGCTACAGTCTTGCCGATTCTAACTATCTGGGAGCCAAGGAATCAATAGAGCTGATGTTTGATAATATCCAACCCGGCCAGTATGGAATTGTGGTAGCGTGCCGTCAGACCCTTTTGTCCACTTATCTCTTATACCAAACGTTTGCATATATGGGGAACAACGTCGGATATTGGCTGGCCGAACTGGAACGCAAGGGAGTTAAAAGCAGTTCTAATTCCTTAACGAATATTCTTGGTGGTATCGAGGTATTTGTTCAAAACTCAAAAGGCAAGTGGCGGCTGGTTGACACGATTAAAGAATACGGTCCGTTGGCGATAGATTTTCATCTCATTTCTATCAGCATCCCTGGCGCCGACTCCTTGAACGTCCGCTTAAGAATGACAAAAGGCAATTGGCGAGTGGACTACGTGGCGCTGGCTCGTCTAACCGGACAAGTGCACCCCATCGACTTGAAACCGTATCAAGTCAAGCAGAATGGTCAAATTGACAAAAGAGCCCAGGTAGCTCTAATCGATTCCGCCAAACAGTTGGTAACTCTACCCGGGGATCGTTACATCTTGAGTTACCGACTCCCGAAAACAGCGTTTGATTATGAACTTTTTATCCAAAGCCGGGGATATTATCTAGAGTGGATAAGAGAAGAATGGATCGCGGAAGAGAACCCTTACTTGCTCGCCCAGGAGTTTCTGGCACCCAGGTTATTTTTAAGACGCTTGGCGCCGGAGTTCAAACAAGTTGAAGGAAAAATGGAAGAGTGTTTTTGGAACAGTCGTTATGCGAGACGGTAATCAATATCCTATACTTTTAGTTTTGCTGACTTCCCTGATTATAAGTTGTGCTACTACCAATATTCCCAAGAACTGGCTAAAGAATCCTACTGAGCTTCAGACTAATGGCACTGGAAGCTGGATAACCGTTGAGACTAAAGCGGGCAAAGTGTACGGTGGAGAATTGATTGCTGTTAGCAAGGATTCATTTTACGTGGCTTTCCATACTCTGTATGTAATTCCTATTGCCAGCGTAAAGCTGGCACGTCTTGTAGCATATAATTCCAATGCCATGCGAATGGGGTTTCTGGTCTTTTTAGGAGCAATCTCCACCCTTTCCCATGGATTTGGCCTGTTGGCAACTGCTCCCATGTGGCTTATCGCTGGATCTGTGGCTGTATACCGCCAATATCATATGCCGATTATTATCTATCCTTTAAAAGATTGGGAGCATTTCACTCCCTTTGCACGCTATCCCCAAGGGTTTCCGGCTGGGATTGACAGAAGCAAGATTAAAATAAAACTGCCTTCTTGAAAACAGATAGAAATAGCTAGCCGTAGAAGAGATGTCACTTAAATACTCTTTTTACTATTAGGTCTAGAGAGCATGAGTTCATGCGGTTGGAACGTCTTGTTTATACCAAGGAATTTATATCTTACTGACGACAAATGCGCCTTCTAAGTAGATAAAACTATGATCTTATCGTGAATCAACATGGTTTTCTACTTGACAACTCCAGTAGCTTTAGTATTCACTAAGAGGACTAAGGTAAATGCAATCCGACACTAACTATAATGAGATAATCTTATACGCTGTTACACATCCAAGCCTCGAATAGATTAAATAGTCCGACATATCATAGTTATGCAACATTACAATTTTAACTTTGCTTGCTTTCTACCCCGGCAGTATCAGTAAAAATCTCGCTGATACATCGATTTTGTGATCATATATAACTTTTCCCTTGTCGTTTCCTTCAGCACTAATCCACCTTACGGGCTCTAGCTGCCGTCATAACTAACGGTGGATTCTGGTGGCTTTCTACAAAACTAGCTGTCAATTAATCTGTCTAACCGGTTCTGGTTAGAATCAATTGGATAAGCCATATCTCTAACTAAGAAATAGCATTTTCAATTAAGATTTTAATTTGGGCGAAATCAGTCTCCTTTTACAAATCTGATTAAAATACTTAGTTAAACTGTTGATCCGCCATCACTCTCTTCCATAGACTTCGTTTTCAAAGTTTGAGATAGCTTTGTCCTCCAGTATACGCCCATGTTCTTTGACCTACTCTTGAACTATTACGTTCTACCTTACACTGATTATTAGGCGCACTCTGTTCTTTTCGATCACCACTTCCACTTTCTTTAATTATTGAAAACCTCTTAAATCATCCTGGCATTCGACACGCTAGGGGTGGAAAAATCTGAAACTCAAAGGTTAGAGCAGTAAACAATAGAAAACAAATCGTCGCCTTGAAAACAATGACAGTTATACCATAAAAGGGATTCGACGCCAAACCATACTTTCAACGCAAACAACTTGTACCAGATGGATACATTCTTAGACCTCCTTGAATTAACCCCAATCAACAAAGTCAATCTATGGAACTTCTCAGCACCCCTGCCATGCGATGGTTACAGTAATTTCATTATTCCCTTTTCCGATCTGCCATTAAATTGCCGCCAGAATGGCACTGGGCCACACATTTTTCCCTTTGATGGAGGAGAGATAGCCTTATGCGGAAGTTACTCTGGATCGGTGTTTTGGCTCTATTCACCACGCTGGAGGCCTACTGGCAGCAAGACGTACGCTATGTGATGCACGTACGTCTGGACGTAAACCACAAGCGCCTGGAAGCCCGCAGCGAACTTACCTACGTAAACCATTCCCCCGATACCTTGAGGGAAATTGATATGCACCTCTACTGGAACGCGTTCAATCGGGGGACTATAGCGGATGTGGCCAACCGCAAGCATGGCTGGGCGCCTTTTTCGCACAAGCGCTGGACCGGAATTATCATCGAGCAAGCCCAATTGAATGACGGTCGCACCATATCCTGGCGCATAGATGATGACACCATCTTGCGGCTTTTTCTGCCCGAACCATTGTTACCAGGCGATACGCTGCAATTCTCTTTAGAGTGGAAGAGCAAAATCCACCACCATTATGATCGTTCGGGGTGGGGTGGTCGACAATTTGATTTCGCTCAATGGTACCCCAAATTCGTAGTGTACGATGAGAATGGAAGCCACCCTGATCCTTTCGGTGAGTGGGGTGAATTCTATGGGGAATACGGTACCTACGATGTAACTCTGGATCTGCCGGGAAATTATATCGTGGCCGCCACGGGGATAGTGACAGAAGGTGATCCCGGCTGGAGTGCCGTAGCGGTGGATACTACCCGTCCCTGGGAGGAGTGGTTGAAAGAATACGAGCAAAAGCACAAGGAGCTGGAAAAAGACTCCACTAAAAGGCGGGTGGTTACTTTTCATGCTGAGCGCGTCCACGATTTTGACTGGCTGACCTCACCTGATTTGGTCTACGAACACGGAAATTGGGACGGTATTGACATTCACGTACTGTTTGATAAAGCAGTGGGGGCCCGCTGGACGAAAAAAGTGGTCCACCGCGGTGCACGAGCCCTCCAATGGCTTTCCACCCATTTCGGCCGCTACCCCTGGCCTCAGATGACCATCACTAAAGCCCTCATAGGTGGTGGGATGGAATACCCTATGTTGGTGATGGACGGTTCGGAAAGCGAAAGCTTGATCGTCCACGAGATAGGTCACAACTGGTTCTACGGTATTTTCGGCAACGATGAACTGGATGAACCGTGGTTGGATGAAGGCTTCACCACCTTTCAAACGCGCTGGTATTTGGAAACTCGTTACCCCAATCGGGAAGATTTAAAGGCCGCTAGGTGGATAACCAAGTACGAGGCGGAAAACCTACCTCATAACTCCAGACGGGAAGACGACTTGCAACGTGCACTGGCCTATATGCTCTCGCCTCGTAACGAACCCATCGCCCGACGCAGTCAGGACTTTGTGCACAGCGGTTCGTACCGCACCAACGCTTACACCAAGACCAGCTTGATGCTAGAAAGCTTGAAGAATTACCTGGGTGAAGAACGTTTCACTAAGGGCATGAAATTGTATTTCCAACGTTGGGCTTTGAAACACGTTACCGAAGAGCGTTTCATCAAAGCCATGGAGGACGGCAGTGGCCAGGAGCTGGATTGGTTCTTCGACCAGTGGCTGCACCGCAAAGGTTGGGTAGATTATTCCCTGGACAGTTGGGAAACCAAAAAGTTCGACGGCGGGAACTACATCACCACTGTAGAAGTGACGCGCAAGGGCCGATACTTCATGCCTCTACCGGTTGTGCTTTACGGTCCCCAAGGGGAACAAGTCAGCCGACCATTGTTTCCTTTCCGCTATCGCAAGCAAGTGATCATGTCTGTCGAAACTCCTTTTCGACCGGTACGGGTGGCTCTGGATCCAGACGATATCTTTCTGGACGCATATCGTCTGGATAACGGTTTACCTCATAAAATGTATTTCCGGCCTGATATTCCTGGGGGACAATCCATCCCTGGAGACGGTTGTACTCTCCTTTGGCGTCCAAGTCTGAACAATAGTCAGTTCACAGGGCTCAAGGCGGGCCTTACCCTTCGCCATACTTACCGTAAATTTTTCCGGAATTGGCAATTGGGACTTTGGTTCAACACCCGGCAAAAAGATTTGGACGGCAGCCTGGCGGCAGAAAAGAATTTCTACGGTCTCCCCGTTAACGCCCAGGCTAAATTCCAGAGTGAGAAATGGAACGGCGCCTTGCAAGTTAGCAGCCAATTCAAGCTGGGCTGGGCTCGCAAATACAGTTACCGGTGGCAGCAAAATCTCAGATTGGGAGCCACCTACATTCAGGTCCTAGATTCTACTTCAACTTTGACACAACCTACGAGCTACACCATCCTAAGCAGCGCTTATCATTTTCAACGGGCGTTGGGACCCAACTGGTTTATCTGGGATCTGCAGTGGAGCGCCGGTCCCGGTGGTTGGGGGACCTGGGGACAAACCTTCAGTTCCATCAGAGCCGAAGCTATTTTTAATAGCAGCAATGGGCGCACACCAATAGTGCTGCGGGCCTTCATTGGGGCTGATTACGGTTCCACCCCTCAAGGAGAACAACTGCGTTTGAGTGGAATTACCCTGCGGGAGCGTCATTTTCGCCATTGGGAAAGCTTTCTGGATGAAATGGGTGGGACTGACATCGGCTCCCACGCTTACCGTGGCGGTGGGGCCGGCCTGCGGGGATTCGCGGCTCAGGACTCCAGCGTCAGACAAATCGTGGCCCTCAATGTAAACGCAGCGTATCGCCTGCCGGTGCCGCGCTTCATGCGTCGGTTATCCCTGGCCTTCTTCACCGATCTGGCCTACTTGGTCGACAGCGGCGATCAGCCAGCCGATGCCGGAGTGCAACTTACCTGGCAACCCTCATGGAGACGCACCAACTTTTTTACCACCTGGTTCCGCCCATTTGAGCTTAGCGTCGGATTCCCCCTGGTGCGTAAGCTGAGAACTACCTGGGAAGCTCCAAAGTTTAGCGAAAGCTGGTTTTTCACCATCACCTGGAGAGACTATTGATGTTGCGGACAAGATTGGTGCTGATTTTACTGCTTTTGCACTTTCCCCTGTTGCTTATAGCCGAATACCACTTCATGCGGGTTTGGTATAGTTCGGTAGCTCAAAGACAACAGTTGTTTGCCAACGGCCTGGATCCCGAAGGCGCCCGGGAAAAATCCGGTTATTGGATCGATGCGGTCTTGAGCGATGACGACATCCAGCGTTTTAGAAATCTCGGTTATCGCCTGGACACCGTACAAGCCAATCTGGAAGAATATTACGCTGCCCGTCTAGATCCCTATGCTCCCCGGGAATTAGGGTACGGCAGTATGGGGGGATATTACACTTACGCGGAAATCGGGGCGCAACTGGACTCGCTCCATGCCACACGACCTGATCTGGTTAGTGAAAAAGACACCATCGGCTGGTCCTATGAAGGAAGGCCCATTTGGGCCCTAAAAATCTCCGACAACCCCGATCTGGATGAGGGCGAGCCGGTGGTTCTTTATCACGCTCTGATCCACGCCCGGGAACCCGAAGGGATGGAAACCATTTTGTATTTTGCCTGGCGGCTGGTGGATGCCTATGGGCTGGATCCGATTCTCACATATTTGGTGGATAACCGCGAACTGTGGTTTATTCCGGTGGATAACCCCGACGGATATGTCTATAACGAGCAGAATCATCCCAACGGGGGCGGTATGCACCGTAAGAATATGCGCCCCGATTGTCTTTCCGAACCGGGTGTGGATCTGAACCGCAATTGGGGCTATATGTGGGGTTACGACAACAGTGGTTCCAGCAGTAATCCCTGTGATCAAACTTATCGAGGTACCGCCGCCTTTTCTGAGCCTGAAACTCAGGCTTTAAGAGATTTTATCATCGCCCATCAGCCGGTGGCAGTCCTTAACTATCACACTTATGGTAATCTGTTGATCAGACCGTACGGATATGATGCAGCAGTCGAGTTGCCGGATTCGGCTTTGGCCGTCTTTACCGAAGCGGGACAGGATCTGGTGCGGGATAACCATTACCTGTTTGGCAATTCACTTGAGACGGTGAGCTATCTGGCCAACGGTACAACTTCCGACTGGATTTTCGGCTCCCAGGGGATTCTGAACTACACCCCCGAAGTGGGGTCTTACAGCCAGGGGGCTTTTTGGCCGGCCACCGAATACATATTTCCCCTGGCCGAAGAGAACTTCACCATGAATCGCCATCTGGCCTTGATTGCAGGTCATACGGTTCAATTCACCAGCTTCCACTTCTCCAACCTTGATTTTATCCAACCCGAAAGTACCTACCTCGGCACCCTGGAGGTGCGCAACAAAGGCCTAACTGAAGCAGCTTGCTGTGCGCGGATTACCCTGACCTGCCCTGATAGTTCTTTAGCAATAGCTGTAAACGAAATTCAAACTGAGGAGCTCCCCCCCTTGACTTCCCAACTCATCACCGGCTCCGATTTCACATTTACGGTGCAGGCCCAGTATGGCGAAACCGCCACTCTCATTGTCACTGTTGATAACGACGACGCATATTCACTACGAGATACGCTACAGTGGATCGTCGGCACTCCCACTTTGATCTTCAGCGACGGGGCTGAGGACAGCCTGGTTAACTGGACCACCGATGGGTGGGGGTTGACTACCGAAGCTTATAGCGGGGACTATGCCTTCACTGAATCGCCCGTAGGGGATTATCCTAATCAGGCGGATCTATGGTTCATCCTGAACCATCCTCTGGATTTTACCGGTTTCGAACATCTGACTCTGGAGTTTCAAGCGGCCTGGGATATCGAATCCGACTGGGACTGCGCCCAGGTTTTAGCGTCTACCGACAGTATCACGTGGATAGCCCTACCGGCAACTCATACCCATCCGGGATCAGGCTATGGCGTTCAACCTGGCGGTGAACCGGTTTTTGATGGCCAGCATGATTGGTCATTGGAGAAAGTTTCTCTACAAGACTTCGCCGGCGCCCCCCGGTTCTGGCTGGCATTCCGCGTACGGTCGGATAGCTACGTAAATGGTGACGGCTTCCGGGTGGACAATATCAAGGTTCTGGGCTGGCGCGCGAATGCTCCCATAGTCGGCGACGTCAATGGTGATGGGGAACTAAATGTAGAGGATGTCACCTATCTAATCGAACAGATTTTGACGCTCCAAGATCTGGACCCCACTCAGTTTGAGCAGTTTGATTTAAACGATGATGGGGCAATTAACGTGTTGGATGTGGTGGTAGTAATTGAAGCAATTCTTAATTCATGAACAAAAGTCACTTTTTCTTTACAAAAGTATTGCGGAGTCATAATACTTAGATAAATTTCGCATCACTAGCCAGCCATAATAGGTTGGGTTCTTGTGAAAAAGTCGGGATTTAGGCCTGGTAGGAATCAGGCCAAAAAGTCTTGGGGGCTAACTTTTTCGGCAAGCGAGGACAAGGAGAGGTATGAAATCATTCAGGGCTCCGCGTCGCAGCGGGGGGGGCACCCTACCTATCGGGGTACTTATTATTGTAATGATTTTAGCATTAATGGCGGTACGGTTCATCAGCCAGCCAAATCCTGAAGCTAAGGCTCAACATTCGCGTCAGGTCTGGCGCAGTAGTTTAGTAAACTTTCAATAGGTTTCCCTTCCAAGCCTTTCAAAGTCTGAAAGGCGGTGAGGGCATCGTATTCAATTTGCGGCGAAGGGTTTCTTCGTCGAGGGTGAAGCGTACGCCTTTTAGAGTCCGTTCTACCTGTTCCGCGTACACTTCGCTGGCGAAGTAAGCCCGTAGAGCTGGATGCATGGGAACTACCTGCCGATGGGGTTTCCAGCGGAAAACATGGTCAGCGTTAATCTCCTTGACGCATCCCAAGTGCACTCCCCACGCTATAACCGCCAACCGGTACTTCTGCCACAGATCCCTGGTCACAGCCCGGACAGTGGCTTGCACCACGGGATTGAAAAACATGAAACGTTTACTAAACATCAAAGCGGTATGGTAGTGTTCAGGTACGTTCAGCAAAGCATCAACTTTCAGGTGGCGAGCCATTAAAATTAGAAGCGTCAAAACCTCCTTCCCGAGCCCCAGCCCGGGGTGCTCCTGACCGGGCAAGCGTGGCCGTGTGGGGGTAAAGTCGGCCTTGGGATCTTGCAACATTAACCATTCGATGTAAAGCACGTTGAATTTGTCCACGAATTTCACTAGCGCGGTGTCGGCATCAGGTTCCAGGCGCTGAAAGCGCGCATTCAGTTCGAACAACAGGTGTTCCGGATCGCGGGTATTGCCGTAATACACTCGCAAGGTATGGCGAAAATTATCCTGAGTATCACAATGCACCACCAAATCCCGAAATCCCCTGCGCTCCAGAAGATGTTTGAAGCCGAATTTTTCAATGATGACTTCAATCCCATGGCGGGAGTACTTACCTAGGAAAAGCTCCGATCCCGGTGCCGCCCGGTTACCGCTTATCAGATCATCCCAGCCCAAAGTCCAGGCAGCCCGATCAGCCTGGATATCGAAGGCACTCAACCTGCGGGCTATTTTACGAAACTTTTTTTCCAGCTCTTCCATTCTGCACTCCGAAAGGCCACTCCGGAACTAAAGACACGAATTACTTTCCGGCCTCTATCAAGTTTCTTTAAAAATCCGCCCCATGCAACGGTTCACCGGTTTATTGACTCTAAACTTTTAAGGACCTCTTGCCCTTGTTCAAATACTTCCTGGTATTTTTCTTGAAGCTGCTGTTGCAAGGACAAGCTCAAGGCGAAAATATTTCTCATTTGTCTGTTCTTAAGCAATGAGGAATCAGAATCTTCCATAAGGAAATCGACGTGAGTCTGAAGAAATGCAAGAATGTTATGATTGAATTGGTCCAGAAGAATATCCTGCAGAATCTTGGCTTCGGAGATCAGATGGTAATACCGGATTACATCCAACACCAGCCGGGTGTTGGTGAATATATGCCAAGTGCCCCCACTCTTCACAGCTTCATACGTGGAAGTACGAAAAGCAACGATGTTAAGATTGGTAAGCAAATTCAAAATTTCATCCAGGGCTGCAACTTCTAATTTTTTCTGACGCCACTTTTGGGCCACCTCTTGCATCTGGTTCAATTTAGCAGTATTGCGGGTTATAACCGAATCTAACTCAGACTGGTTGGATTTGACTTCCCGTAGGAAACTCTGCCAGTATTCTTGTCTTAAGGCCTCCTTGCGAGTTTCCTCTTGCCAGTGATTAACCAAGAACGCAAGTGTGACCCCTAGAAAAACGGTAAAAACCTCAAAAACATATTTGCCGTATGGTATTTTATTATTCGACACCGCCTTATCTCCCTGTCCCCAAATTGTCACTACCTGAGCCCTGAATTACGGCTGTTGCTCCTAATTGCAAGGGAAGTTAAACCCTTTACGCCGGTCCGCGGCTCTGGTACCGAATAGCCCCCTCTCGTCGAAACAAGGTGAATTTACTCTGGAAAAACAAAACTTGCCCGCAAATTAGATATGACAAGCCCCCAATACATGGGGGCGAAGTACAAAGCTGTTGGCAAATGCTCCATAGAGACCAGGCGGTTCACTCTTTGGAGCTTACGATTTTAGAAAAAGTAGCTGATTCCTCCTCTGACATGTGCAAAAGATTTCAGCCTGGAAAAGATGTTTTCCGGTTTATTAGATGGAGCCCAAAAATACACCCAACCCAGTTCCAGTTGAATGTGCTCCGCGGGAGTGTAACTGCTTTCCACCGCGGTCATAAAACCGGTCTCTTCCAGATTTTTTAAAGCGCTAAAGCGTATTTCTAGAGAATTGTCCCAGAGAGTAGCCCTCGTGGAGAACAGCAGTACTTTGTCCCCAAGCAAAGCATAAGGTGTACCCAACCCCGGTTTGAAATCCTCGCTGAAATCATGCTCAATTAAGATGTAGCTTGAATCTACCGCCAGTGCTTCACTTTCATCCTTTACCTGCCAGACATGTTGATAAATGTACTGCCCCATCAAGGTTATGTCCCACGGAGTTTCATACTCGATTTGCGCTACATATTGGGAATAATCAGCCGTCAATTTGATGTTGGCGTCCGGATCAGAGCGGGTATGGAACCAGGCTCCTTCCTGTCGAAAAGTAAAATCACCCCAGAAAACAACAGCATCCCCCCCCACAACCTGAGTTCGACGATAACCGAATTTGCTGGGAATTTCAGCTACGATATGCATGCTGGGATTATCAATAACGGTGAGCAATACCTTCTCGTATGGACTGAACATGGGATCAACGGCGGTGAGCCAGGAAAGGGAGATATCGCCAAAAGCAAAACTACGTAGTATGCGTAATCCGCCACCGTAGGGATTGGAGGGCTCCACCAGCTGGGAATCGGCGGGCCCGGTGGTAAGGTCAATAGGTAACTCAACTCCGGCTGGTAGGGAAAGGGAGGGTGGAGGAGCCAAACTGGGAAAATCATCATCAGGGGTTGGTCGGCGAGATGCGCGGTGCTCTCCTAAAAAGGTGGCATATAGGTGCCAAGCATCACCGGGGATATCGAGAGAAAGGGCGAATTGCCCTAGTTTTCGGCCCGCACCGGGGTCGAACAGGTAGTAGAAATCGTAGGGATTAAGATTATCAGTGGGATTATTACCGTCCACCGCGCCCCAGGCTTGAATCTGGCGTCCAACTCGAATCTCACCAAAAGCCGGATAAAAGCTTACATAGAACTCACGTAAATCCAGTTTTGGTTGAAACCGCTGATCTCCTCGCCAGCGCATTTCCACCGCCAGATTACCTTTCAACTCCCAAAAGAGGCCGCCCCAAGTCAATTCCGTTTCAACCAGCCGGAAAGGCAAATTGAACACTCGTTGAGAATCAAGTCCGAACATCGCGGATGGAGCCACCTTACCGGAGAAATCAAAAGCCGGCGCCGCGTGCAACGGATTAATCACCAAACCAATAACCGTGGTAAGTAATAAAAATTTCTTTCTCATAGTTTAGGAATTCTCTTTAACGATTGTTCCCGGAAAATGTGATCGGATACACCGGTATCCACTTCAACGCGATCGAACTTCAAGTGGGTTGAATGCTTTTTACGCACGTTCTCCACATCTATGCTTATCGGCATATCGTAATCTTTCACGGGCTTGAAGGTCATCTTTCGAATTTTCAATAATCGGCTGTGACGATCATAAGCGAAATCCAAGATCGGCAAATACTTGTCTTTCGTTACGCAGGTTACGAAACGTCCATAAGTGCGGGTAACCCCCGGTTTAGGAGTGCTCTCCAGCCGGTAACATTCCTGCTCGTTCACGACCGTATCGGACAACAAACGATAAGTGTAATCATCCAATTCCCGGGAAGTCAGATCTTCGTAGCTTAAATCGGAGCCCATGAATGACTCTCCCTTCTTACGAGCTGAAATGCGGCGGACCTTCTTGAAAGCGGGGAGATAAAGGCGCATTTCATCCTCGGCACCGGGGTGCTCAATTTTCAAAAAGGCCACGCCTTTATCATCAGGAGGAGCTAAAAACCAGATAATCTGCTTGCGGTTGTCATCATTGGAAATGGTATACATTTTATCAACCCTGGATTTGCCACGTTTATTTACTAAGGTCATGGTAATGTAGGCTTTAAAATCTTTGGGAACCGGTCGCTCATCCACGGCTTTAGCTATGTCGTATCCGCTGGGGCGCTGAGCCGCAGATATTCCACTCCAAAGGCCCCCCAGTAAGGCTGCGCAAATAATGACAATAACGGTTCTTAGACGCATGATACCCTCCTAATCTTTTTGCTCAAGGGCGTAATATGTTTCTCGCCGACGTTCAATCATGGCTGCCAGTAAACTTAAAGTCCCTACCGACGTGCTGACCATGGCAAACACCATTAATCCACCAACCGCTCGGATAGGGATAAAACTGGAACCCAACAAGGCTGCGAAACTCATGTTGGATAACGCATCCAGCACGATGGGATAGCCTACCCGTCCCATTACTCGTCGGCTGATGGTTTCCACCGGTACCTTCTCACGAGCCAGCGCCCGGAATTGGGAAATGTAGTGAATGGCAAAATCTACCCCTACCCCGATTATTATGGATGACAATAAAACCGTTATATGACTCAAATCGACGTGAAACCATCCCATAAGGCCAAAATTCAAGATAACCGCTACAGCCAACGGTATTACCGAAGCTCCCGCCCATCGCAGGCGGCGGAAAAAGATCCAGACAATAATGGCTACCAGTAGAAGGGAGAAAAGGATGCTGGCTGCTGCGCTTCGAATTACTAGATAAATGAATTTTCTGAAAATCATCATCAAACCGGTAACTTCGATCTGAGCTCCGCTGGTAAGGTTGGCATCCATATAGGTAGTTACTTTTCTGGAGAACTTGATGATCTCGCTGGAAGAAAGAGTCTGGAGCAAGGCAGTTACGATACCCTGGTGATAATCATAATCCACCAATGAACTAAAATCTTCCGGGTCGCTTGACATCGTATAAAGTGTTAGCAGGTTGTTAACCTGGGAACGGTCAGCCGGGATGGTTTCAAAGCGAGGGTCGTCATCCATGATTGCCCGATGCATCTTTTTTATTACATCAGCCAAGGAGAAGGTCGTGGTTACTCGGGGGTCCTGTTCCAGGAAGCGCTGCAATCGATCCATATCGTTTAGCACGGCGGGACTCTTCAGGTCGCCCGTGAACAGAAACACCAGGCTCAGGGTACCGGCCATTTCCTGGTCCATAAAGTCGAAACTTTCCCGGACTTGAGAGCCAGGGCTGAAAAAATGGGCGATGTTCACTTCTACCCTCAACATGGTAAAGCCTACCGCTCCCAACAAAACCACCAACAATCCCCCAGAAGCAACCCGTCCCGGATGGCGAAGAACCATGTGACCAAAACGATCGACCAGCTTTTCCAATGGTCCCGGACGCACTGCCCTTGCGGAGGGGAAACGTTCATAAACCAAGCGCATAACGGCGGGTAACAGAACAGTGGATAACAGCCACGCCCAGGCCACACCGAGCGCAATAGATACTCCATAACCGGTGAGGGCGGAAATGGGGGCTGAAAGAAGAGTAAAGAAAGCTACAAGAGTGGTGAAAGCAGTCAGGAAAACTGGCAAATAAAGCACATTCAAAGTTTTTTCCAGTGCTGTTACCACTCCTTCTCCTCGCCGCATTTCACGGAAAAAATGGGTGAGGATATGGACACCATAGGAGTTGGCAATTGTGAGGAGGATGATAGGCATGGACGTATTAACCAGCGAGAAATAGAATTTATTACTGCCGGTGAAATGCACCACCCATCCCATAAACCCCATCATCGCTCCCAACGAAAGCAGGATGGTAACCAATACCAGGGTAACCGCCGGGACGCTCCGCAAGTTAATCAACAGCAACAGAATCATTACTATTATACCAATGACGATTAGCCTGCTGGTATCTTCCCGGATTAGTTTGGGTATGATACCCGTCAGATATGACTGTCCACCGAAATGGACCTCATAGTCCAGACCAGCCAGCACTTTATGGGTAATCTGCGTAACCTCCAGGCCCAGGCTAGTGTAATCGGCATCAGGTAATGGACGGATAAGGATATTCAAATAATCCCCATGTCTACCAACCAACTGCTTCTTTAACTGGGGAAACTTTTCCAGGTAATCCTTAACAGCTTGAATATCAGCGGAGGAAAGGGATGGTCCTGGCAACATATCCTCCACCACCATCTCGCCTTCATCCGACTCGATACGCTTGGCTGTGGCCAAGGAAGTAACCTCATCCACCTGAGCGAGGGTATCCAGAGCCATAGTGAGCGTCCACAGATCCCGGAGAGCTGTAGGGTTTAGGATATCCTGACCGGGATGGCCAAAAGCCACATAAATGAACTCGCTGGTTCCGAACAAATCCTCCATTTTTTCCCAGGCCTGGCGTTCGGGGATATCCTCTGGCACCAGGTTTAAAATGTTGTCGTCCACATGAATGAACCGAACTCCGAGAACCATTAAGATGGAGGCGGATAGTACGGTGACGATGGCAGTAATGGGTCGGTGGATTGGGAAATGAATAATTTTTTTCATGAGCTTATCCCTGAAATTGAGGTTGACTTGGAAGCTGCTTCAAGTGCCTTGATGATCCTTGCAGCCGCATCAGTTTTGAACACCCCCCGAATAAAAATTCTGAAAAAAAAATGGATCTCCTGAACCGGCGAACGGGTTAAGCGATTAAAGTACTCAGGTTGAAAAGTGGAGTTAATGATATTTACCAACAAGTAGGCCAGCGCGGCGGGATCTAAATCGGGTTGAAGTATGGCTGCGGTTTTAGCCTCCTCGAATAAACGTCTGAAATATTCCTCTCGAGCTAGTCGAAACTTCTCCACTCTCATCCAAATACGAGGATAGCGGGATTTTAACTGATCCAGGTGAGTTCTCGGCATTCGTGAGATGTGGTGTTGTACTGCCAGCAGAAGGGCCACCATTTTTTCTTCCGGTCGATCATCACCCGCCACTACTTCCCGAAAGGTTCGCTCCAGGTCTTCAAGCACCTCCGATGCCACTTCTTCCAATAGCCTTTCTCGGGAGGGGAAGAGAAGGTAAAGTGTTTTCTTACTGATCCCCAATTTGTGAGCCAGCTCCTCCATAGTAAATCCCTTCGGGCCCTCAAGTGCCAGAAGTTCCAGAGCAGTAGCCAATATTTGCCGCCGTCTTGATGTTACTTTGGAAACGTTTTTGGTTTCCATCGTTTCTATCTTAAGGCCATAGGATTATTCATGCAACATTAATTTCCAGGCTACTTGTTCTTCAAATTATTTCCGCTTCTAATAATGCCTCGACTATATTGGCAAAAGAGAAAGGAACAGAATGATGTCACCTGCAGTACTAATACTTTCCATACCCCCTATTTTATTGGCCCTTACTTTCCATGAATATGCCCATGCCTGGGTAGCCGATCGCCTTGGTGATCCTACTGCCCGTTACATGGGACGTAAAACCTTAAATCCCTTGGCCCATCTGGATCTTTTAGGAACGGTGATGATTTTTCTGGTGCATTTCGGTTGGGCCAAACCGGTTCCCGTAAATCCTGCTAATCTGAAAAATCCCCGCCGGGACATGTTGTGGATTTCCGCCGCCGGCCCGGGGATGAACATGCTTTTGGCTGCTATTTCAGGATTGCTTCTAAGATGGATGATGGGACACAGGGGACTGAGCGGAATGACTGGGTTGGCGGGACAAGAAATGCTGCAAATGCTTTACCTGTCGCTGTATATCAACCTGGCTCTGGCGGTATTCAATTTGATCCCCATCCCGCCGCTGGACGGCTCCAAAATCCTGGCCGGCTTGCTCCCTCCCGGCAATGAGGGGCTAATTTATTTCCTGGAAACACGGGGACCGATGTTGTTGTTTGGCCTGGTATTTTTAGGGATGATGACCAATATCCCAATTTTTGGTTTTATTATCACTCCCTTCGTAAGGTTTTTCTCTTACTTATTTGCCGGCATCTGAGACAATCTTTCAGCGATCATGTAATCGATTGGGGGCGGAAATCGCCCCCTGATTTTCTAGCCGCTTCTTAGACCGTTAGGAAATGCCTCTTTAATGGGGTTTCTATACCATGGATTAATTGTTCAAGATGCCAATGATTTTAGCCATCCCTGCAGCACAGCTTCGGCTTGGGCAACCATCTTAGGTAATAACTGTTGAACTTCTGGGCTTAGTTCCATTCCCATGTTTAACCAGCGGGGGACTACGCCGATGAGCACCAGATGGCGTGGGTAACGCCCATGCAATTGGGCTAGTGAAAGAACTTCCAACATTCCCACCTGGTGAGCTGACATCTTGCGCTGCAACACCAGCGGCAATTCTTCCCCGCTGAACTGAAACACATCTCCCTCCCGGTCGCCGGGATCCACCGCATCCAGCAACAACAAGTAGTCAGCCTCTTCCACAAACGGGAGCAGGTTAAGTCCTTGCGTGCCCCCATCCAGGAAATTAATGCGAGTCTCTCCCGGGAACCGTTTCTCCAGTTCTTTTAGGGCCGCAACTCCCACACCTTCGTCCTGATAGATAATGTTACCTAACCCCAGCACCAAAATCCTGTTGTGATCCACCTATATATCCTTTCCCCATGGGGTAAAAAAGCCCCCGCCAGAAGGGACGGGGGCTATTAACAACCGTCTGAAGTTACCAATTCAATCAGCTGATTCCAATTCCTGTACCCGATGCTTGTACCCGGTGATGATGGAAGAAATCACGCTGGTCCGGTCAACCACATCGTGTCGCGCCACCGCATAAATATGCACAATGAAATAGAACACGAAACCCCACGCCACTAAGTGATGCCAGCTATGCAGGGCATGGGCGCTACCAAAGATGCTGACAACCCAACCGAAAGTGGTATCGAAAAAACCACCGGGATTATTTTCACCATACATGGCCAGTCCGGTTACAATCATGAACACACTGCCTAAGAAAACGAAAATGAAATATGTGAGAGCAGCTACCGGGTTGTGACCGGTATAGTTGGGCTCGTAGCGCGACATGAAAAGATAGGCCGCCATCTGTTCCTTGAAGGGCTTGCCCCACCATTTGGGATTCCAGGGTTGAAAACCACCGAAACGACCATAGCGATCCCCTCCGAACAAAGCCCAATAGAGCCGAATCAGAAAATTGAAGATGAACACATAGGCGGTGGCAAAATGAGCCCAGCGTATCCAGCCAAAATTCTGGTACCATACAGCTTCACCAACGGAGGACTGGAAAACCGGCCAGGCGATGTACAAGCCGGTGATGAACAGAATGACTATGCAGATCGCATTGATCCAGTGGTAAATCCGGACCGGTAAGTGCCAGACATATACTTCTTCTATGGTCCGATTCATAACGCACCTCCCCTAACTTACCCGGACGGTAGTGATTTCCCGCCCTTCGGCGTCGATGATATGGGAGGCACACGCCAAACAAGGATCGAAGGAATGAATCGTCCGCAGGACTTCCACCGGTTTTTCCGGGTCCGCCATGGGAGTGCCCTTCAGAGCCGCCTCATAAGCTCCGGACTGACCTTTATGATCCCGCGGAGAGGCGTTCCAGGTGGAGGGCACCACAATCTGATAGCTGTCAATTTTGCCGTCTTTGATTTTAATCCAGTGTCCCAGCGAACCGCGAGGGGCCTCCATGTAGCCGAAGCCCTTGGCTTCTTTGGGCCAGCGGGCCGGATCCCACATACTGCTGTCGAAAGTCCGGAGGTCGCCTTTCTTGATATTGTCCACCAACTGGTTATAGAAATCCCGCATAAAGTAGGCCGTCTGGAGGCATTCGACTCCCCGGGCCGCGGTACGTCCCAGGGTGGAGAAGAGCACTTCGGGACCTACATCCAGTTTCTTGAGCACCATGTTGACGGTGTCTTTGATAAAAGCGTCACCCTTGGCGTACTGAATGAGCACCCGGGCCAACGGTCCCACTTCCATGGGATGACCTTTCCACCGCGGAGTCTTGAGCCAGCTGTACTTCTCATCGGTGTTAAGGTACTTATACGGTAAGGGAGGACCGGTGTATTTCGGACTGGTCTCACCGTCCCAGGGATGCAACCCCTTGTCGTCACCTCCGGAATAGGTGTACCAGCTATGGCTCACCTCTTCGGTGATATTCTGGGGATCCCTGGGATCCACATCCTCATAGACCGTGCTCAGGTCTTTGTTGAGAATTGCGCCCCTGGGCCAGCGCAAGGAGCTGATGTCGTGGACGTCCTTCTCCGGGAAATCACCATAAGCCAGGTAGTTACCCAGACCACCGCCGTAGAGCCAGTTTTTATAGAAACCCGCTACGGCGATCAGGTCCGGAATGTACACCTGTTCGATGAAGGTGATGGTGTTGTCGATGATTTGTTTCACCAGATTCAGCTGCTCGGTATTGATGGCAGTATCCCGGTTAGGATCGATGGCGCAAGCCATGCCGCCTACCAGGTAGTTGGGATGGGGATTTTTGCCGCCGAAGATGGCGTGAATCTTGACGATTTCTTTCTGGAAATCTAGGGCTTCCAGATAGTGCGCTACGGCCAGCAGGTTAACTTCCGCCGGTAACTGGTAGGCTCTATGTCCCCAATATCCATTGCTGAAAATTCCCAGCTGACCGCTGTTTACGAAGTCCAGCAGGCGTTTCTTCAGATCTTTGAAATAACCCACTGATGATTTGGGCCAGTTGGAAATGCTCTGGGCGATATCGGAGGTTTGCTTCGGGTCCGCGCTTAAGGCGCTCACCACATCCACCCAGTCCAGGGCGTGGAGGTGGTAAAAATGAATCAGATGGTCCTGGGTATGCTGGGTGGCATCCATCAGATTACGGATAATTCTAGCGTTGGGCGGAACAGTAATCCCCAGGGCATCTTCCACGCAGCGCACCGAAGCCAGGGCATGTACGGTAGTACACACACCGCAAATCCGCTGGGTGAAGGCCCAGGCATCCCGAGGGTCCCGTCCCTTGAGGATGATTTCCAGACCACGCCACATGGTACCACTGCTCCAGGCGTCTTGGATAATATTGTTACCATCCAGTTTGGCTTCGATCCGTAGATGCCCCTCAATGCGTGGGATGGGATCGACAACTATACGTTTTGCCATGGTTTAACCCTCCTCCCCTTCACCGTTCTTACGGGCCGCTTTCTGGATAGCCGTTCCGACGGCATGGGCTGCGACCCCTACTGCGGCGGCACCGGCGGCTATCTTACCAACGGTGTTGGCATCACTATCCACTCCCAGGAAGGAGATGTTAGCCAGCCTGGTGTAGAATGGACCGTTGTCCCAGAAACCAGGGGCCGCACAGCCGATGCAGGGGTGGCCGGAACCGATGGGGAAGCTGGTACCTTCGTTCCACATAATCTTGGAACAAGAGTTGTAGGTCGTGGGGCCTTTGCAACCCATCTTATAGAGGCACCAACCCTTGCGAGTGGCTTCATCATCGAAACTTTCCACAAACATACCCGCATTGAAGAACGGCCGGCGATAGCATTTGTCGTGAATACGAGTTCCATAAAATGCTTTAGGCCGACCAAGCCGATCGAGCTCCGGTAGCTTGCCAAAGGTTAGCACATGGGTTATTACTCCCGTCATCACTTCTGCGATGGGAGGACAACCAGGCACGTTAATAACCGGCTTATCCTTTACAATTTTGTGCACCGGTTGGGCACCAGTTGGATTTGGTTTGGCATTCTGGACGCAGCCGAAAGAAGCACACGAGCCCCAGGCAATCACCGCCATAGCATCAGCAGCGGTCTCTTTGAGCACATTCAGGAATGAGTCACCATTCACCATGCAATACACTCCACCGTCTTTGGTGGGGGCATTACCTTCCACCGCCAGGATGTACTGGCCCTTGTAGCGTTTCATAATGTCCTTACGGACCGCTTCCAGTTGTTCTCCGGCCGCTGCACTCAAAGTGTCATCGTAGTCCAAGGAAATCATATTCAGGATGATATCCGCGGCGATGGGATGTGAGGAACGAATGAAAGACTCACTACAGCAGGTACATTCCAAGCCGTGTAGCCAGATCACCGGAATGCGCGGCTTCTTCTCCATGGCCTCCACAATTTTGGGGACCAAGGCCGGAGACAGCCCCAGATACACGGACATCAACCCGCAGAATTTCAAGAACTCCCGCCGGTCGACACCGTGTTTCTGGAAAAGTTCAGCGTAAGTTGGCTCTTTTTTCACAGCCACTCCCCTTTCCTGTTTGTTGTTACCCCCTACTCCTTTGACACCTGGGTACTGGTGCGAAAAACACAATTACCCACGTGTTCTTTTATAAGACAATCAGAGCCGAATGAACCATCACATTGCAGGCAGATCACTTCCAGATTCTTTTCAAAGGAAATACACGTTTGGATGTACCGTCTGATGGTTTTAAAAAGAGCTTCCCGTTCGGCTGAAGTAAACGTGGCCAGGATTTGAGCTTGCTTCTTTCGCCGACGATTGTAATAGGCTTTAACTACTTCCTTGCCCCGATCGGTCAAACTGACAAGCGAACTACGTCGATCAGTAAGCACACTTTCCCGGGTGACTAACCCGGCTTGCACTAAACGCTCAATCAGTTTGCTGGTAGCGGGCCGGGTAACATTTAATTGGGTGGCCACCTCCCCCATGGTCAGGGCACCCACGCTGTACAGCACCCGCAACGCCATAAATTGTGAACGCGATAGGGGGACTGGAGCCACTTCCTGCATAACCCCCGCCTCGCAAACCTCATAAACCAGCCGCGAGAACAAATTCAAAATCTCTGCGCCTTGCTCGATATCGGTGGCGATGATTAACCCCTTTTTTATTTAGCTTAGTTAAAATATAGCCAGGTTAACTAAATTTAGGCAACTGTTTTTGTTACTTGCTCGGACAGACTCTCTGAAAGACTATTATTTTCCTAAGTTTTTACCGGAAGGCTGAAAACTATCTATGCAACCCTGTTTGTAGCTAGCGGGCTACCATTCTTCGGGACTGGAAGTGGGATAAAGCAGCACCTTTCCCCGCCCCTGGGGTTGATCCTGGACATAACGTGGCAAGGCATACCCGGGGATCCGCCCGTGCAGGGCCCTGACTATATCAATTCCCCGATCAATAGCCACCCGCCAGGCAGACGTCCCCGGCGCTGGATCCAGGTGGTGCAAATAATATGGCCTTACCCGATGGTGAATCAGTTTTAACAATAATTCTTCCAGAACTTCAGGCTGGTCATTAACTCCACGCAATAGTACCGTCTGGCTCAGAACGGGGATTCCATGCTGCGCCAACCTTGCCAAGGCCGCCTGAGAATCCGGCGCCAGTTCGCGGGGGTGATTGAAATGAGCCACAATCCATACCGGTAGCATTAGTGAACTTAATGCTCGCAACAACTCGGTGGTAAACCGAAAAGGATTCACTGCCAGCATGCGAGTATGGATGCGCAAGGTATTCAAATGCGGTAGTGCAGCTAACCGCTGCAAAAGATTAGTCAATTGCGAATCTTTGAGAATCAACGGTTCGCCACCGCTTAGAATTACTTCCCGAATCTCAGGATGTTGCTCGATGTACCGTAATCCGGCCTCCCAGGTAGCTTTAGTAGGTTCACTACCAGGTTGACCCACTCGGGTCCGGCGAAAACAAAAGCGGCAATAGATCGGACAGGTGAAGGTGGGAAAGAACAATACCCGGTCACGGTAACGATGGGTCACTGTCGCGGTAGGATGATCCCCCTTTTCCGGAGTCAGATCGCCGATGGGGTCGTCCAGCTCACCTGGAGTGCGGTGCAATTCCTCACTGCGCGGGAGAACCTGTATTAATAGCGGATCATTAACTTGGTGAGGCTCAATCAGAGATAAATAATACGGAGTAACTGCGATGGGGTAATGCTCCACCACCCGTTCCAATTCTGCAACAGAACTTCCAGGCCAAAATCTATCCGGAGCGTACCGGCGCCAATGCCCCAGGGAACGAATTGTATGCTGCAATTGCCAGCGCCAATCGGTCCATTCCGGCTGCCGGAGATCGTAAGCTAAGCTGTTCGGCTTTGTCTGGCGTGACGGAGCAGTTGTCTTAGCGCTCACTCTATTACAGCTATCAAACAGCGCCAGGACTATTTTTTATTTTCGATAAATAATCCGTCCCAGCGAACTCCACGGGATTGATGAACCTGCTAAGCTTCAGTTTGGCCAATTGAGGCGGGATCTTCATCCGCTTCTCTCTGTATGGAACGCAAAAGGAACTGAGCCACATCCTCCGTGGCCACTTTCTCTGCCAAGCCTTCAGCAGTAATACCATCGCTCAACATCGTGGCGCAGAAAGGACAGGCGGTGACCAAATAATTCGGAGCCGCGGCTTTCACGTCCACCACCCGTTCCAGGTTGATCTTTTTGAAACCGGCCTTCTCCTCCATCCACATGCGACCGCCGCCGGCGCCGCAACAGAAACCCCGTTCTCGGTTTCGTGCCAGTTCCACTAGAGTGGTTCCTGGTACTGATTGTAAAACCTGACGCGGTTGGTCATAGATTTGGTTATGACGCCCCAGGTAGCAGGAATCATGGTAGGCCACTTTAGCAGCCACTTTTTCGCGGGGTTGTAGTTTACCTTCATCAACCAGACGTGCCAGGAAATCGGTATGATGGATGACCTCCAGTTCCAGTCCTAGTTTCCGGTAATCGTTCTTTAAGGTGGTAAAGCAGTGAGGACACTGGGTGATTACTTTCTTTACCCCATACTGTTTAAAGGTCTCAATATTCTGTTCGGCCAGCATGGCGAAGAGGTATTCGTTGCCAATGCGCCTAGCGGCATCACCGGTACAGGTTTCTTCATTACCCAACACGGCGTAGTCAACTCCCGCCTGATTGAGCAGTTGCACCATGGCACGGCTGACTTCCCGTCCGCGAGCGTCGTAGGCCCCGGCGCATCCCACCCAATAGAGGTATTCGGCCTGGCCTTTTTCCCGCAACTGGGGTACTTCCAACCCCTCCATCCATTTCTCCCGATCCTGTCCAGACAAGCCCCACGGGTTACCGTTGACTTCCAGGTTTTTAAAAGTAGTCACGACTTCCGCCGGGAAATCACTCTCCATCAGTACCAGATCCCGCCGGACGTGAAGGATATCCACCATGGGTTCATTGGCTACCGGACAGGCTTCCACACACCAGCCGCAGGTAGTGCAAGCCCAGACCGCTTCCGGCGAAAGGAGCCATTCCACCAGGCGGGGTGAATCCTGAACCGTTTCTGGGGCATTTTCGTTCATGAACAAGCGCTTATTGATCTCAATGGCCGAAGGAGACAGTTCCTTACCTGTCACGTAGGCCGGGCAGGCTTCTTGACAGCGGTTACACATGATACAAGCATAACCGTCCAGAAGGGCCTTGGCGGGGAGGTGTTGTATTTGAGACGCGCCGAACTGCTCGATGCTTTCATCCTCCAAGTCCAGGACTTCCAGGGCCGACGGCGAAGTTTCCCTTTCCACCAGCAGATGGTTGATGGGCCCCATGAACAGATGAGCATGCTTGGAGTAGGGAAAGTAAGGAATAAAGGCCAAAATCAATCCCAGAGCACCCCACCAGCAGAAGTGAGCCCAGAAATTCAGGGCCGAGGGCGACATTCCCTTCCACAAAGCTCCCAACAGGCTGGCAGTGGGCTGGAAAGTCTGAAAACCAGCCTGCGCCAGGTGGAAGCTGTTGCCAACCCAGCGGAAACCCACGTGTAGGAGGATGAATATCCCCACGATGGCTGAATCCCGGCTGATATGTAGCCGTGCATCGGACTCAAGGAGCACGTTGTCTCGGATACTTAAATTAGAATCCCGCCAAACAAAACGCCTGAACATGAGGTAGATCATCCCCACCAATACCAGCACGCTGAACAAATCCACAAACAGCAGATAGAGGTTATGGATCGTGGGAGTAATTAATACCAACGGGTGATTCCGGAAACCTTCAATCACATCCAGGGGATTTACCAGTAAATACAGGATGAATCCCCAGGCCACCAGCACATGGAAGAAGCTCACCACCGGCCGGTTCTTCAACACAGTAGTCTGACCAAAAAAGGCGGCTAGGGCGCGGCGCCAGTTGCGGCGCGCCAGTGACCAGTTAAGCTTCCCCTCTCCTGTGCCGATCCAGTTGGCCATCCTTTTAAAGGTGACTCGAGCAGCACCTAACGAACCTAAAAACAGAAAGATGAAAATAACCTTTTCCCAGGCGTTCAACATGCGCTCACCCTCCGTAATGCCATGGGGTTTCGCAAAGACACATGGCAGGAGTGTCTGTGGAGTTAATTCCCGCCTTGACGATCCTTGAGATAACCGGGTAATGGTCGCCGATACGGATTATTTGAGCAACCTCTCCCACCAGCCAGGCAGGGCTGGCCTGGAAAATCATCCCCCCTTCAGGTAAAACCTGTGCCGGGAAACCTTTACAAGTACCATCGCTTTCCCATTGCCCCGGGGTGAAAAAAGCTTTGGCCAGTTGCTCATCGTTTTTAGCAATAAGACTGATGGTCAGACGACCTGTTTCTTCCACCAGCTCCAGTAGTCTGCTGTCTTTTTTCAGGGCTAATGTGACCAACGGTGGCTCGAAACTGGTTTGCATAAACCAGGTAACCAATGTGCCCAAGATCTCAGGGGCAGTGCCGGCACTGACTATGGCCATATTATGGTGTAACAGCCGTAGCGCATGACGCTTGGCCTTCTTAAACTGCTCGTCCATGTTTGCTCCTTGGGGTTGATTCACGGCGCATAAAAAAATTTAGACCACCCTGCGAAAAAAAACAGGTGCAATGCTCGCTAATCGCTGAAACAATTCGTTAGAATATTTTCACGCGATCAAGCGTGAATAAAAGGAGCCCTTCAGGAGAATTGCCGGGGAGTTGCCACTTTAAGATTTCCGCAAGTCACTCAAAGTAGGGAAACGGTTTTTTCTACAGATTCCCTTAATCTAGTAATTGCCGCTGGCGGTTGGGACCGGGGTCATGGTTTTGATTTTATCAATCTCGCAAAGTCAACTGGTTTTCATGCTATGCATAACCACGCAATACGACGGATTATTAAGCTCGTGACAGGTATAGAGAGAAGATATGCAAGAGAAAGATCATCTATCATGACGCGACGCTGTCAGGTATTCTCCTACCAATCAGGTAATAAATTGCGGGGATGAGTGTAAGACTGAAAAAACCTGACGAAACCAGCCCCACCACAGTAATGAAACTCAGCTCTTTCAGCATCATAGCTAACGTGGAAGAACTTTCGGATTTTAGGAACAGTAATGGCAGTAAACCACCGATTGTAGTTAAAGTTGTGATTAAAATGGGCCTGATTCTATCTGAGGCACCTTGAATGACCGCTTGTTCCAGCTTTACCCCTTTACGGCGCAACTGATTAATTCGCTCCACCAACACAATGGCGTTGTTTACCACAATTCCTACCAGAATAATAAGGCCTACATATCCATTGGCGTTAAATAGCTTACCTGAAAGAATATACGCCAGAAACACACCGATTAATGAAAAAGGAAAGCTCATTAAGATTATAAAGGGTTGTAATATATTTTCATACAGCGCGGCTAAAATCATATATGATCCTACACTAACGACTCCTAGGAGTCTTAGTAATTGATGCTGTTCCTCAGCTGTAAGAAACGACCAGTTTTTCTTGACCAGCCCATAGCCGGGCGGTAAGCTAAGTGAATTGATCACTCTTTTTTTAAAGTCGGCGCGCATTCGCTCCGGGCCCAAGTATTCCCAGGCCACGGTAAAACGATATTGCTGGTTTTGCTTATCGATCCAGGGTTCCACATGTCTTCTCGAAAAGCGAAAATAGCGAGAAAGCTCGAAATGTTCACCTAACGTGGTAATACCATCGTTATTCAGTAGTTCACCCAGTTTAGCAAATTCGCTGTTTGATGTGATTTTAACGGGATAGTCAAAACCTGTAAGCTCAAGCTGCTGATCTGTTTCCCTTCCCAGAAGAGGTTCAATTATCATCTCCCGGGCCCATGTTATGGAATGTCCGGCATTCCATAACCGGTTAAAATCCGGTTGCAATCTGAACTCTTTATAATTCCCTTGAGTGATGCTTCTTATCGAAGGTGAAACTAAACCACGCCCAACTCGGGGATCATTTTTAACCATCTTCAGGATAGAGTTACACAGCTTACGCAAGCGGTCGTAATCGGGACCGTAGATTTGAAGAAAGGTGTTGAATCGAGGCACCATTTCCGCACCTTCGTTCCAGAAAGGGGGCCCATAGCCGTATATGCCAATTCCCACTCCCGCAAAATTAACCGCGTCGGTAGTTAAACGTCGTTTCAACCTTTGGGGCAATCCCTTCTCTACTAAAGAATCCGGAAAGCTTATACGTACTTCGGCATATGCTTGAGCAGCATTCACCACTGTTTGAACATTTACTGGGGTTTGAAATCCCAAAACGGTGCTTTCAAACCATCGCGCGATTTTATCCAGCTCTGACAATACGATTCCCCGTGGTGCAATAATCTGCACTACCAAATCCTTAGGTTTGGCCCAAAATAAAAAGCCGCCCTGGTCGATATACTTCCAGAATGCCATGGTTGACACAGCGAGAAGCACCACGGCGCCCCCCAGGATCAACTTATGCCGCTTAAGGATTTTCAACTCCAAACGGCTATAAAGCGTTTTCAATCGTTGCTGGGTAAAAATTCCGCGCCCATCAGTTAATAGCCGCGGCCATCGGACAGCGATAGCCGGAACCATGGTCAACGCCCAGAAAAGGGAAGCTGTGAGAGAAAAAGCCAAAGCCAGCGCCATGGGAGCGTAATAAGTCCCCAGTCTTTTTTCCAGAAACAAAAGCGCCATGAACACCAGGATTGTGGTGGCGCTGGAAGCCAGTAAGGGCTGACCAACTTCCATCGTACCCCGCAAAGCGCTGGCAAAAGGTGATTTGCCCAGGGATCTGTAGCGCTGGATGTTTTCCACCACCACTACGGCATTATCAACCAACATGCCGAAAACCAACGCGATTCCCGCTAGGGTAACCAGATTGAGAGTATAATTCGTAAAGAATAAGAAGATTGCCGCACTTAAAATGGAGAAAACGATTATGAACAATACTAAAAGAGAAATCAGCCAACGGCGAAATAGCAGAAACAGTATCAGGAAAACCATTCCCATAATAATGGCACTTCTTAAAGCCAAACTTTTCAGCTCGTCGCTTAGCTGTTCCGCACCGTCGTGGGCAATCATGAGCCTGACATTAGCAGGTAAGCGTTCATTTATTTGTTCCAGTTTTTCCCGCAACCGGCCTGAAAGGCTTAAAGCATTCACTCCTGGAGCTTTGAATATTCGGATATATACGAGTGGTTGGCCATTTCGGCGGTAAAGGGTTTGAGGTGGTTTATAGGTAAACGAGATAGTGCTTATTTCCCCCAGAATGGGTCCTTTCCCCACAGGAACTTGGGACAGGTCGCTATAACCCCGCACTATTCGCTCCAGCTCCAAGGGCAACCTTTCTCCGTAATTTTCGACCAGACCAGCGCGGATAGATTGGGAGTATGCCCTCAAATGGCGCGCGATTTTATCGGATATATTTGCGGACTCTTCCGCAGGTGCTGAGCGCTTAGATTGGATCTCAATAAACGACTGGGATCCACCAAACAACTCCAAATTGGCGATACCATCTATGGTTTTTAAAGAGGGGATCACTATTTGCTCCGCCAAGTGGCGCAACTTGCGCGCACTAAACGGGCCGTTCAATTCCAGCTCAAAAAACGGCTGCTTGAATTGTTGGAGCGCTTCTTCTCGTTCAAATACGGGTTCCACCTTAATAGTTACATCCTGTGGAAGTTGGTTTCGTAAGGCAGCCAGCGTTTCACGCAATTCCAGGTAAGCGTAAGTCAAGTCAGCGTCTTGGGGAAAGTTCAGCTTAACGAAAGCCACTCCAATCCCTGAAGATGACTGAATCGAGCTTACCCCCGACAGTTGCGAGGCCATTTTTTCAAGGGGCGCTGTCAGGGTTTGTTGGATTATTTCCGGAGAATATTGCTTCCAATGAGCAATAATCTGGATTCCTCGTCCCCGGGCCGCCGGCATAATCTCCAACGGCAACTTCAGAAGGGATACGCCACCCACAAATAAAGTCAAGCTCAAGGCAATCAAAACTGACACCGGATGCCTTAAGATCCAGCGTAAGGAATATAGCATGGCTCTAATTCAGATTTTTGCCCTGATGAAACTTGTTATTTCGCAGTTGTTCCCCCAGCTCGTAGAGTAAAGGTGTTATCAGCAGAGTAACGATGGTAGTTATCGTCAAGCCGCCCACGATGACTACCGCCAGGGATCTACTTAGACCGGCCGTTGCTCCTAAGCCGAAAGCCATGGGGAGCATTGCCACAACCGTTGTCAGCGTGGTCATTAGTACCGGTCTGAATTTTTCGCTGCTGGTTCGCAGAATTGCTTGGCGTAGAGGCAAACGCAACCGGTGGGTAAGGTATTGGGCATAGTCCACTTTAATGATGGCATCATTTACTCCTATGCCTATCAACATAATGATGCCTATCATGGAAATCACATTCAAAGTTTCGCCGAATAATACAAGACTAAGAACAGCTCCGGCTATTCCAATGGGAATGGTCAACAGGATGTTAAAGGGATGAATAAAAGACTCAAACGAAGCGGCGAGTATTAGATATACCATTATCGCAGCCATTAGCCCGGCTAAAGTAAGTTCCCGGAAGGATTCTATGATACGACGACTCTCGCCAGCAATTTCCATTGTTACTCCCGCATATTCTCGATTCTGAAACCAAAGTCTGACCTTTTGCGATAATCCTTTGACTTTATATGCCGGCACATCGGCGGATACGGTAATCACTTTATGTCGGTTAACTCTTTTGATTTCCGCCACTCGGATCGCATTTTCGGCATAGAACAAACTTGTCCCTCTCACAAGGGATCGACCGGGTTCTATCAAAGCTCGTTTAAGTTTCTCGGTGGAGGGCACCTGGGTCGAATCCCACACCGCGATGACCGGTAATTCTCCCAGTTCCTTTCGCCAGGTTCCTATTGTCCGGCCCTGAGTGTATAATGAAATATCCTGTCCTAATTTTTGGGGGTCGAGGTCATTCTGCTCCAGGGCCAAGGGACGCAAATGAAGGACCTGGACCTTACGTTCGGCATCGTTTTCCATCGCTACTTCTCGACAATAATTAAAAGTGCGGAGATAATTTTTCAGCTCTGTCGCGGCTTTTTTAACCATGTCACGGTCTTGGCCTGAGAGATATACCAGGAAATTCTTTGACGAAGTACCGGTAATTACCCTGGGCAGAACTTCCGGTGCCGAAATGGACAAATTCTCCGATGGTAAGGTTAACTGGTTCACAATCTCAGCTCGATCCAGCTTGTTTAACCATACGGCGTTTTTCAACCATAAAGAAAAACGTATGTTATAGTATCCGGGGTGGGCGGCTAGGTATTGAAAAGAACCATTATATATATCATTCGGAGACGTGACTCGACTGACAACTCGCTCCACTTGCGGCAAACTCCGTAAGTTCGCTATTGAAACTCGTACCTGAGTTTCTAGTTGAGAAAAAGGCACTTTATCCGAAACCGCAAGCACGAGCTCTAATCGACGGGTGGGCAACTCCGGCCAATAGCTTTTAGGAATCAGCCAAAGACCCAAAGCGGCCAGAAAAAAACAGGCCAGAAGCAATACCAGCGAGCTTTTTTTATTCTCTAAAATCACCAATAGTAGTTGATGATATTTATCCTCTACACGGTTATAAAATTTCTGGAATCCTTGATATATGGGAGCCAAGGAAATAAAGCGTTCCCTGAAAGAGTTTCTTGAGGCCGTAATAGTATTACGCCTGGTTTTAAAAACAGAGAAACGAGTTAACGCCGGCACCAGGAAAACAGCGGCCACCAGTGAAAAAAGTAGAGTGTAAGTAATCGCGATGGCTTCATCCTGGAAGATGGCCTCGGCATATCCCCGCACATAAACCAAAGGCAGAAAAATTGCCACGGTGGTAAGGGTGGAACCAAGAATGGCCTTGGCTACTTTGCGGGTACCTTGCGCGATAGCCTTTAAAGTGTTTTCATTATTCATTTCCCTGAAAATTGATTCCAGGGTCACTATGCCGTTATCCACAATCAGGCCTACTCCCAGGGCCAGGCCCCCGACCGTCATCACATTCAAAGTAATTTTATGTAAAAAAAGTATGGCGAAAGTCCCCAACAGGCTGACGGGAACCACAGAAGTAAGAATCAATGAATACCGCCAGTCTTGGAGAAAAAGTTGAACAACTAAAAACGCCAGAAGAGCTCCCACCAACAATGCTTGTTTCAGATTATCAATAGTTTGTCGAACTACTCGTCCCTGGTTTTTAAGTACAGTGAGTTCCACCCCAGGATATATATCTTTCAGTTCGTCGATAAGCTTAATGGCCGCATCGGTCGCCATAACGGCGCTGGCCCCTGATTCCTTGTATAGCAACACTAGCAAGGCTGGTTGGGAATCATCAAAAATCAGCGAATGCTGTTCGATGGGTTTTTCCCTAATCCGCGCTATTTCGCCCAAACGCAAGGGAATGTTATGATCGTTGGGTATGGGAACAGCCATCAACTTCTCGGGATTTTCAAGGCTAAAATCGACTATGGCCGGATATTCATTGTATCCCACTTTAATCATGGAAGCCACGGGTGTCAGCTTCAGATTATCCTGCACCGCTGTGATTATATCATCAGCGCTCACGCCCAGCCGGGCGCATTTCAACGGGTTCATCTCCACATAAACCGCCTGTCGGGGCAACCCTACAATGGTTGCGCCGGCAATCCCTTTCAGTTGCGAGAAGCGTGGCTTGATAACTTTTTCCGCGAATTCTCCCAATTCAACCAGATCCATATTACCTGAAAGGACCAATTCCATCACCGGTAGCTTGGCGGGGTTAAAATCCATTATGTAGGGGCGTTGAACCGCTCGCGGTAGGCGCTCGTATAAAGCATCTACTTTTTCCCTGATTCGCAGAAAAATAAAGCGATGATCAATATTCCAATCAAATCTAGTCACGATAATCGAAGTCCCATCCCGGGAGAATGATTCTATATCATTCAGCCCCGGGAGAGCAGCCAGCGTTTCTTCCAGAGGAGCGGTAATGACTTTTTCAATCACTTCCGGGCCGGCCCCCGGATACTTAGTGAATATGACAAACTCTGGATACTGGATATCAGGCAAGAGGGAGATTTCCAGCCGATTGAAAGCTTGCCAACCTAAAAGTCCTACCGCTATGCTTATCATAAAAACCGTTATAGGACGTTTAACGGCGATCACTACTATTTTATCCTTATTTCAACCGTAAACATTCCACCCGGATTAATATTTTATCTTGTAATCCACATTGATTTATAGAAGCCTAGCCATCACAATCGGATTAACAGAACCTGTTATTGGCATATTGCCGCCACACATTTGCACCGTTTATCTGAGGCCTACTATTCATATTGCAATAGAATTTTTCGGCGCTCCTCCCCCTGTTTTTCATATATAATTTATCTCCCACATCATTATTGGTTATTCTCAGCGTGGTGTGAACAAAGCCGCGTTGATAGCGGAATCCCATTTGCCGGCTATAACTTCCAACTCCGCCTGGGACTTCATTAAATCAAATTTAAAATGGATCATGTCTTGTTTACTCCTCAATAGATTTCGACGCGCAGTCGATAATTCGCTAAAAAGAGTAAGTCCTCGTCGATATTTTTCCCGCTCATACTCATAGATTTTACGCCATTGTTCTATACTTTGCGCATACAGATGATACATGTTCTTTTTATGTCGAATTTTATTCTTGAGGGTTTGAATTTGTTTTTGCAGATCCTTGGCCACCTGTTTATATCTTTCTTCCGTTCGCTGAATGGCAATCTTGCGACGAATTCGTTCCAGCTTGAGCTTTCCGTGTTGCAACACAGGCAATGATAAAGCAACGGAATACGTTATGCTCCAATTACGGTTAAAATCCGCGACGAGATATTTAAAGATATCGGAACTGCGATCATAAGCTACCCTCAAAGTCATGTCCGGCCAGCTTTGCCGACGCAGCAGCGAAAGTTTCATCTTTTCGGCATCAATCATTAATTTGATTTTCCTTAGTTCCGGCAGCTCTTCCAGCGCAATCATTCCGGTGGTAGTCATTGTGTCTTCTTCAATAAACGGCAATGATAACCGTAATTCGTCGGCAAAATCATTAACATCCATCAAATGGGCTATTTCTAGACGATACTGTACTATTTGTTCATCAGTCGATTTAACTCTCAGGCGTAAATCATTCAAACTGGTCTTCAATCGGATTTTATCTATTGGAGGTCTGACGCCATCAGTGACTAGGGAGTTGACTAATCGCGCCTGTAATTTAAGATCATCCAACTCCTCTAGAAGCAGTTGTCTTATAGCCTGCTTTTCAGCCAGTTCAAAAAATATCCTTATACTTTTTATGATAAGTTTTCTAACCTTAGCCAGGTATTCCAACCGTTCGATTTCCGCATGTAAGGTGTTCTCCTTTAATTGTAGTGACAATTTTCCATAACTGGAAATTTCCTGATTAATACCCAGTGAAGCGGAATGATAAGTCAATACTGAAGCCGGTTGAGGAATGGTTTCCCCCCCGAAATATATGTCCCTTGGACCCTGACGCAGTTGAAAAGTATTTAAAGATAAAGTTAACTCCGGCCAGAGTTCTTCCTTCAGTTGCCTTCTTTGGGCTTGAATTAATGACAGCTTGTATTTAGCCTGATTGACATCCGGGCTCGCTTGAATTACCATGGTTATAAATTGCGACAGGGTTATAGGCTCTCCCCATAATAACCTAGGGAATAAGCAAGCCAGGGTGAAAACTACCACCGGTGCGAGTTTAACCCGCTTTACTGCAGTTTTCATATTCATCGAACCGATTCTCCTAGAAAGGCGTAACGGATACTTTGACGGGGGTATCATGAGCCAGCGAGTAATGTCCTTCCACCGCCACCGTGTCCCCCGGGGCAACGCCCGCCCGTATTTCTATTAAATCTTCGTTGCCTGCTCCCAACTCCACGTATTGCCACTCCGCTCGTCCACCGTGGATAGCAAATACCAGAGGACGGTTGTTACGGATCAGAACCGCCCGCCTTGGAATAACCAGCCGATCAGGATATACATACCTTGCCACTCTGGCCAATAAGCGCTGACCATCCTTGAAATTATTATCATGGTTGTTAATCACGGATATCGCCGTGGCCTGGCGCGAGGTGGAATTTATCTCCGGCAGAACCGCGTTGATCTTTAGTGTATCCTCAGGAAAAGGCAGCAAATAAAAAAGCGTTCCTGGTTTAATTGCCATCAACTCATCTTCGGGAACATGTATCCGTATCTTAAGGGAAGATAGATCCGTGAGGCGCATGAGGATATCTCCTGGCTTAACCTCCTGGTCTGGATAAACTTTAAGCGCCGACACCACTCCAGCAAAAGGGGCGCTAATCGTACATTTCCGCAGCAGATCCTCCTGGTGTTTTAAAGTGGCATAATACCCCGGCAAGCCATGCCGTGCTAAAGTGCTGGTTTCAGCTAATGTTTGAGGCTCAGGTAGTGGAGGACACTGGTTTTGACTATAAGCATTTTTCAAGAAGCGAGCCCATTTCAGCGTGTCACCAGGCAAACTCAGCTTTAGTTCGGTGAGAAATTCCATCAGAGCCCGAAAAAAATCACCTTTCGCACGGGCCAGATCAGCTTTATATAGTTCACCGTCCAGTACAACCAGCGTATCACCCGCCTTAACCTGCTGCCCATCCGCCACCAAAATAGCTCTCACTTTAGCCTTAACTTCCGCCCTTATGCGGGTCTTATGAACGGCCTCAAGATCCGCTGTACATGTGAGCCAATCGTAAAGAGTGCCCTTGTGCGCCACCACCGCTTTTATCTTGAGTGGCGCCCTTATTCTTTTTGAAGATCGAACTACAGTCATGTCATCTTCTTCTCCGCTTACAATCACGTAATAGTAAACCAAGCTGATTAAAATCAGCAAACTCAGGACAAAATAGCTAATCCTTTTAACCATTTACCTAATTCGCCTTATTCCATGCTTATAATCCATCTGGTGCTCCGGCCCAATCGCACGATCATATCATAAAATACTGGTTCAACATTCTCGGAACAACAGGTAACATATAAGGATCACTGAGTAGTACTGGCTAAAACTCTCTGCACTATTATTCTCTATCGAAGAAAAAAGTTAAACACATTTAATCTGCTGCTTGCGTTTAAAATGGAAAGCCATAAGTATTATCATTATTATAAATAATTTTTGAATCAATAACGCAATTGGGTCCGCCCCCAACAAACCGCAACCACAGGTGGAATTGCGTTTCAACAAAATGTCAATTCCTGATATAAATATTCCTGGGACTACTACAAATAAAGCTCCATATAACGCCATTCGTCTTGTACTAGCGCACCAGATACACACCGCAATAAGTATTTCCATAACGGCTATAAAAAAATATACGTAAGTAATCATGGGCCTTAAATCCTGCCAACCCAATGATAAACGTATAGGTAAATTCCCTATCAATATATCCTGTATTTTTCGTATTGCCGTCAGAAAATAAACGGCAGTGAGCGCTACGCGCGATGATAGTTTTGCAATTTCAGAAAGCGATTCGGGCATTTTTTACCCCATGCTATTTTACCAGATCAATCGAAGGATTTATTATCCTTATTTAAGGTTTAATTACAAATGAATACATATAAAGCGGCGTCACTAAATATGCTACCGCAACTTATCCGGTTTCTGGTATATCAAAATTGCCGGTGGCGTGTGTGCTTTACTTAACACATATATTCTATTCTTGTCAACCTCTATTTTATTGGCCTTAACCGGAAGTTTTAATTCATATGCTAATTTCCCGGTTAGCCGATTTATGATATATACCACATCAGAAAGTTCCACATACTCCTCAACCTTGTACATCTCCCCTTTAATCAAATATTTCAGACTCATCCTCCAGGAGACTTGTTTGCCTGAAAAAAGCACATATATCCAATTTTTATCAAGAGCCACATCCAGCACGGCAACCGGGTAACGACCTATATCCGGCATCTGATAAGTCAATTCCCTGGACTTTGGAAAGGGAATTGACGTGGGCAACGGGTCTATCATTTTGACATTGAGATTATTATCAATCAATATCAGTATTGTAGAAAACGTGAAGCTTATTATAAGTCCATTACTATCAAAAGAGTAATCTCCCTGTTTGAGCAATGGATTTTTCCCGATTGGCATGGTAGCCTTGGAAAAGTCAACGGGAATTTCTTTTAAAGGTTTTGATGATAAGTGATAACTATGATTAAGTCTATAAAAGGTGATAAGATTATTGGGAGTCATGTCAAGCACGGCAATGGTGGAATCCGTGACAACGAACAGGGAAAGAGCGTTGCCGGTAACCGTATTGCGTATTGTATGCATAAGCTGAAATTGTCGGTCATAAATTGCGCCTCGCTGGAGCCCGGCATCAAAGAAAAAATACCTATCTTGTCCCAAGGGCTGCAGTACCTTGGAACCCATGCCACTTGCTTCCCCTGGTCCCGCGCCCACGCGAATTAAGTCTTCACTCTGACTGGAACCAGGCACAACCCGATATACTATGTAGTCCGGATTTTGGGGGTCTATCACATATATATTTCCATCACCCCATACAAAGATATTGCTGGGATTAATCAGTGGCTCAGCAATCACAGCTTGCGGTTCGGGCTTAAGAGAAATCACCTCCCCTTCGGCAGCCCTCAATTTTAACCCGCCCAAGGAGAAGCAGACAAACGTCAGTAGCATGACTAAACTTGATCCGCAATTTAGCATTGCATTTCTCCTTAGCAACCTATTTACTTTTTCTTCCGACTATTGGCGCGGTAAACTTAACCAGTGGGAATAAATACCAAATCACAAATCCCGTCCATCTAGCTGAAGTCATCATTTGTCCGGCCTATGGTTCTCCTTATGACAAAGATTTTTCTTAGTCCTCTAAATTTTATTTACTATACATCATGTGTCAACAGGGGGCAGGTTTATCTATAACCTGCCCCCTGTTCAGTTCACCTCTTTAACCGAAAAAGGGCTTACTGGTGATATTCATGGATTTCGCATATTTTTTCCGTGGGTCCAAGACAAAAGCCGAACAAGCGCCAGTTGGCATAAATGGTTGTTTTACCACCCGGCTTCGAATCGGCTTTGGCAATCTGGGGCAATAAAAGAATGCCGCCACCAAGAGTGACACCCACCAGCACGGCCAACAATCCAGCGGAAAGCTTTTTCCGTAAAGCAGCCAACTTGAGAATACTCATCTTGCTTCTCCTTTCTTTTTGTCTGCTTAAAATTAAATTTGCAGAGCTCTGCTTTACTATATGA
>CAYXZO010000020.1:0-36709 GCA_964469505.1 uncultured Lentisphaeria bacterium
AGAACCCCCAACCTAGTGGTTAATCCGCCGCCTGGCGGACTCTACCATTGAGCTACTCCGGATCGCAAAAAGCGGGCGAAAATACACGCTGCCGGGACAGTTGTCAACAGCCGTTTCAATGAACTCGATTCCACCGTATCACAATATCCCTGCCGCCTTTTCCCTTGCCAGATTGCTCTTCGCCTGCGAAACTCGAAACCCATGCCCCGGATCCTCTTGTTCACCAAGCTTTTAAGAAGGAGATTCCCTGTGCTCAAACGATTGTTTAACGGAACCCTGGTTCTGGCGGGAGTATTGTTAGTGCAGAATTGCAGCCAGATGGGTTATCACAACCGGCGTCCGCGCCTGGAATCCCCCGCTGAGTTTCCCACCAGAGTGGAGCAAGCCCTCCAAGAGGCGGGAGACCACGCTGCCGCCCTGCGGCAGGTCCTGATCCACTACCATCAAAAGAATGATACCCTAGGCTATCAGGCGGCTTGCTTTCTCATAGCCAACATGCCCGGCAAGGCCTATGCGGTGTTCGGACTGTTCGATTCCACCGGCAGGGAAATACCCTTCGATCCCACCGTCTTCCCGAATTACGATTCCCTGAAACAAGCCTTCCATAAACTTCAAAAACAATACGGTGAGCTGGAATTCAAGGTCAAAACCCGCCAGTACGATCTGCAGAATCTGGATCCCCAACTGCTCATAAAACACATCGATTACGCTCTCAAAATCTGGCACACCGCCCCCTGGGCTGGTTTCCTCACAAAAGAGGAATTCTTCAACTACGTCCTGCCATACCGCGGTTCCGGCGAACCGGTGGAAAACTGGCGGCCGTACTTTATTAACCGCTATGCTGACTCTCTCAAATCCTTGAACACCGACGACCCCACCACCATCGCCGCCTTTATCAATCAGGAACTGCGTTCCTGGTTCCGTTTCGATCCCCGGTTTTACTATCATCCCACCGACCAGAGTTTCTCCGAGATGTTCCAGAGCAAAATGGGTCGCTGCGAAGACATGACCAACCTCTCCGCCTATGCCATGCGGGCCAACGGCCTGGCGGTAGCCACCGATTACACTCCTTACTGGGCCGATACGGGTAACAATCATGCTTGGAATGTGCTATTGACTCCCGACGGGGTAGTCCCTTTCATGGGCTGTGAAGCCGACCCCGGCAAATACAAACTTAGCAACCGCCCCGCTAAAGTTTACCGCCAGACTTTCGCGTATCAATACGACAATCTGGCTTTTCACCTATGCCCTGGTGAGAAAGCGCCCCCCTGGCTAGGCCGCAAAAACACGCTGGATGTTACTAAAGATTACGTGGCCGTAAGTGATGTGACCATCACCCTGGATTCCATCCCTGACTCCACCTGTCACGCCTACCTCTGCGTGTTCAACGACGGAGAATGGCACCCCATTCACTGGGGCACCATCAAGGACGGCCGGGTGACCTTCACTGACATGGGGCGCGGCATTCTTTATCTCCCCGCTTTCTTTCGCCATAAAGAAATCTTTCCCGCCGGCGAACCTTTCATTCTGGAAGAATCGGGACAGGTGCGGCCTCTTATTGCTCCTAAAAATGCGACCACCACACTGAAGCTCTGGGGTACTGCTACCAAGGCCGGCAAGCAACCTGCCCCGGGAAAAGCCCCCATCCCGTTAAAGCCGGGACGAGAATACGAGCTGTTCTACTGGCAGGGGAAATGGGTCTCCGCTGGAAAGAAAACGGCGGATAAAGGCCCCTTGACCTTTCAAGCCCCAACTGCTGGGCTGTACTGGCTGGTGGACACCGATGGCGATCGGGAAGAACGAGTGTTTGAGTACCGCGACGGTCAGTGCACTTGGTGGTGATATAAAGGCCGCTTGAGGTTGAAGGGGAGGGGGTAAGTATACCGCTATTGTCAACCACTACCAGCGAAGTTCGGCGCTGGGACCAGCTTGGTAGAAAAAAGCTAGCCGGTTAGATTTGCCCGCCATGCAGCGCTTCTTTAGGTTAGTTCTGGATCATCCCCGGACGGTGATTTTTACCTCCATCGCACTGGTGGCGGTACTGTCCTGGAAACTGCCCTCTCTGACTGTCAATCCCGATATGGAGGCTCTCATCCCCCAGGACAATCCCGAACTGCTCCAGATGCACGCCCTGGAAGACCAGTTCGGCGGCCAGGACATGGCTTTAATCCTGGTGCAGGCGCCGGATGTATTTGCTCCTTCCGTACTGCAGGCGCTGCGGCAACTGACTGACACGCTGGAAACCTTACCTTACGCCGATCGCGTAACCAGCCTGACCAATTACCTCACCATCACCGGTGACACCAGCGGCATGGTGGTGGAGAACCTGATTCCCGAGGATACACTGTTACCGCCGGACAGCCTATACCAACGCGCTTTAACGGACAGTCTGGTGATGGGTTCGCTGGTGAGCTACAATCGCCGCTATTCCTTGATTTCCGTTTATGCCATCTCCGAAGCTTCCGACGCCCAGATTTACCATGATTTGGCGACGATAATCTCTGCGTTCCGTTCCGATTCCCTGGGATTGGAGCTCTCCGGCCTACCCATTCTACGCCATAGTATCTCCCGGGATATCAATCACGATGTGCGCCTGTTCGTTCCGCTGGGCATGGCTTTGATGGCTCTGCTTTTGTCCTTCAGTTTCCGCTCTTTGCGGGGCCTGCTGCTGCCCATGGCTGTGGTGTTGTTGTCTATCGGCGCCACGCTAGGACTCATGGCCTGGTTGAATTATCCCTTGACCATTGTTACCAGCGTGTTACCCATCATGCTCATCGCCATTGCCAATGATTACGGCATCCATGTTATCACCCGCTATTACGAAGATCTGGACGCAATGGAAGGGGCGGAGTTGAAGTCGGTTCTGTTTCATGGCATTCAGCGGGTCAGTCGTCCCATTTTGCTGGCCGGTTTAACAACCCTGGCGGGGTTTCTGGCTTTGCTATCGCATATCTTACCCGCAGCCCGGGAGTTGGGGATATTTACCAGTTTCGGAATTTTACTTTCTTTTATACTTACCATTACTTTCATCCCCGCTTGGCTGGAGCTGCTGCCCTTACCCGGGACTAAACAAAAACGCCATAACGCTTCCGATCGTTGGCTGGCTAGAATACTGGAACAGGCTGGCAAACTGATCTACCGCCACCGGAGAATGGTGCTGGGAGTGACAGCGATTTTTGTGCTGCTGGCGGCCTGGGGGTTACGGCTGGTGAAAGTCGATTCCAATCCTCTCAACTACTATCCTCCCGGAAGCCGCGTCCAACGGGTCCACCAGATCGTGGATCACCACCTGGGGGGCAGCACTTCGTTTTCCGTAGTGTTTCATGGAGAGATCAAGAATCCGGCCCTGCTGAGACGCATGAGTCTCATTCAGGAATTTCTCGCCCACCAGCAAGCGGTGGGGACCACCATTTCCCCGGCCGATTTCGTAAAAAAAATTAATCAGGCCATGCATGCCGGAGATCGCCGGGAGTACCGCCTACCGGATAGTCGCGAACTGGTTTCCCAATATCTGCTGTTGTATCAACTGCAAGCGCCGGACAACGTACTAGATCGCTATGTGGATTACGATTTCACAACGGGTCGCATTGCGGTACGGTTGGCCACACTGAGTATTGAGGGGATGGAAAACGTCATTCAGCGGTTGAGAGCTTATGTAAAGCAGCATTTCGACAGGGAACAACAACCGGAAGTGGTAGGGTACGCAGTTCTGTTGGGGCGGCTTATCCCCATGCTTATCCAGGGGCAAATCCGTAGCCTGATACTCTCCGCTCTGCTGGTGGCGTTACTCACAGGGCTGTTTTTCCGTTCTTTCAGCGCCGCCTGGATTACGGCCTTGCCTGTTTCATTGGGTATTTTGGCAGTCTTTGGGCTAATGGGTTATCAGGGAGTGCCCATCAATGCCACCACATCCATGTTGAGCTCCATAGTGGTGGGAATCGGCATCGATTACAGTATCCATTTTTTGTATCGCTTCCGGGACGAAATCCAGGCCGGACGTGGCGATTTGGAGGCTTACCGTATCGCGCTGAAAACAACGGGAGTCGGAATCGTTATCAATGCCTTTTCGGTGATCTTGGGGTTCTCCGTCAGTATGGTCTCATCCTTCGTGCCGGTCTTTTTCTTTGGGTGGCTGATATTGATTTCCATATCGGTCTGCCTGATCTGTGCCTTTACAATTCTCCCCCTGACGGTTATCACTTTCCGGCCGGCTTTTATTTACCAACGTTAAATCTACTTAAAACCGTCTCACCAGGGTGGATTTCTTTCAGAGAGGGGGACACCTCTTGACTCGGCTGATGTCCCTTGGACAAATAAGGCCAGCTTAAGAATTGAGAATCGGCAATTCGGCCTGGTTTTTCAAAAGGTGGGAGTCTGGTAAGCTCACGGAACCTTTGCGGCGAAAAAACGGAGGTAAATGGCAACTGCTATCAGGACCAGATTTTCTAGAATCTTCAACACCGACACGTGGCGTCCGTCAGGGGCCAGCGAAAAACAACCGCACGAAATATCCAATCCGCGCACCAGAGCAGAGGCTACAGCTAGGGTAAAAACAGCCAGGAGAATTATGGCAACGTCCAACGCCGCCAGCCGGAGACGATCGATGAGCAGCAGGAAGCCCGTCACAAACTCCAGGTAGGGTAGCACCACCGCCACTGGATACAGTAAGGAGTCTGGTAGTAGATGGTAATTGTACAAAGCCCGGGCGAAAGCCATGGGCTGAAAGATCTTGATACCGCCGGAGTAAAGGAAAAGCAAAGCCAGGCAGATTTGGAGAAAACGGGGAAGCCAGATGGGTAGATTCAACTTCAAGGGGCTGCTCCTTTATGGATTGGGTGACCGGCTTTGAGCCATTCCTGCCAACCGCCGAAATAGTACCGTACCCGGCTGAAACCATAATCAGTCACTAGACGGTTGGCCAGATCCAGGGAAGCGTTGCACTCCTCGCCGGCGCAGTAGGTTATGATCAGCGTATCTGATGGTAGGGTGTCTAGAAAGTCCAGGTAATCCATGAACCGGTGGGCCGGCAGGCTGATGGCACCGGCAATGTGGCCCTGGAGGTAAGCGGCTGAATCGCGGGCGTCCAGAAAGACAGCTGCCTGTTGCTGGTAATAATTCCAAACCGCACTGGTGGTGATAGGGGAGGGATTCTGGCTGAGTGTATCACCGTTGGCCGGGGCCAGAATAGCAGGCAAGCGGCGCACGCCGTTATCAGTGGGGATGGATATGTACTGGGTGAACAAGGGCAAACGATTAGGTAAGATTATTTCACCTAAAAGCGCTGCAATCGCCGTAATCAGCAGTAAGTAGCTCCATTGACGCGTTTTGCTAGCCATAAGAGAAATTAATTCTCTGCAAGATGTTACCCAAGTCTGTTCGGGGAAGAAAGTAAGTCTATTCTCGACATAAGTGAAAAAGTAACCCCCGGCGAATACCAGTGAAAAAAGAGGCGGTAAAGCCTATATTGACGGCAGCTAAGAAGGAGGAGCTAAATGGCTAGAAGAATTATAATCGGCGACCAGCAAATCGAACTCCCCAGTTTCAAATGGCGGGCCCTGTTGATTCCCCTAGCGGTACTGCTGTTGATCTGGGTGGTTTTCGCTGGTCCGGTATATACCGTGGGCCCCGAGGAAAACGGGGTGATCAAAACCTTCGGCAAGTTCACCAAAGTCACTGGCCCGGGATTGCGCTTTAAATTTCCCTGGCCCATACAGACCGTACAGATGGTGAACGTCCAGGAAGTGCGGCGATTGGAATTGGGTTTTCGCACTACCAATCCCGGTAGCGTGACTACCACGGCCCAATATCGACCGGTACTAGAGGAAGCCAGTATGATCACGGGCGACGAGAACATTGTCAACGTGCAAATGGTAGTGCAGTACAAAATCCGGGACGCCGCTAAATTTCTCTTTGAAATCCAGACCCCGGAGCGTTCCGTCTTTCATGCCTCGGAGGCGGCCCTGAGGCAGGTGGTAGGTACCCATCCCATAGACGAAGTGTTGACAACCGGCAAGGCCACCGTTGAAATGGAAACCCGCAATCTGCTACAGCGGATTTTGGACAAGTATCAGACGGGAGTGTTCATAGCCCAGGTGAAATTGCAGGACGTAACTCCTCCGGCCTCGGTGGATGCCGCTTTCAAGGATGTTCAATCCGCCAAGGAGGACAAGGAAAAGAAAATCAACGAGGCCAAGGGTTATCGTAACGAAACCATTCCCCGGGCGCGTGGGGACGCGGAACGCCTAATTCGGGAAGCAGAAGGCTATAAACAGAAACGTATCAAAGAGGCCCAGGGTGATGCAGAGCGTTTTCTGAAAATGCTGGCAGCCTATGAGAAAGCCAAGGATGTGACCAAGACCCGTCTTTATCTGGAAACCATGGAGGAAATTCTACCCAAGGTGCAGAAAATTGTAGTGGACGGCAAAAACGTGGGTAATGTGGTCAATGTTCTGGGCCTGACCGAACTGGAGAAAGGAGGCGCCAAATGAGGGGACTCCTGGCTTTTGTAATAGGTGTTTTCCTGATGCTGTTTGTCTACAGCGGTTTGTTTGTCGTAGACGAAACAGAACAAGTGGTAATTCTTCAGTTTGGTAAGCCGGTGCGGATTATTAAAGACCCCGGTTTGCATTTCAAAATTCCTTTCCTGCAAACGGCCACTTTCTTCGAGAAACGTTTGCTGGAATACGATAGCGCTCCCAATACCATCATCACCAAAGATAAAAAGAACCTGATCGTAGATAACTACGCCGAGTGGCGTATTCGAGACCCTTTGCGTTTCTTACAAACCATGCGCACCATAGAGCTGGCCCATCCTCGCCTGGACGACATCATCTATTCCAGTCTGCGGGTGGAATTAGGTAAGCATACTATGCATGAGATCGTGGTTACCAGCCGAGATAGTCTGATGTCCGTGGTAACCAAGCTGGCGGATGAAGCTGCGCGGGATTACGGAGTGGAAATTGTGGACGTGCGGATCAAGCGCGCCGACCTGCCCAAGGAAAATGAAAAGGCGGTCTTCGATCGAATGCGGGCTGAGCGTAATCGAAAAGCTAAGCAGTTCCGCTCTGAGGGTGACGAAGAAAGTTTGAAAATTCGGGCCGAGACGGATAAGGAGCGACAGATCATTCTAGCGGAAGCTTATCGCAAATCCCAAATCATCCGTGGTGAAGCCGAGGCCGAGGCTACCCGGATTTATGCCGAAGCTTTTAAGCGGTCGCCGGAATTCTACAATTTCATCCGTTCCCTGGAAGCTTATAAGAAAATCTTCGACAACAAGACCAAGGTAATTCTCACGCCGGAATCGGAGATCTTCCGCTACTTGAAATCATCCACCGGACACTGAGGAGCGTTAATTCCAGGTGCGAAAAACATAAGTGCTGAAGGGCAGAAATTGTAAGAACTGCGGCAGCGAATATATTAGCCGGCTGGTGAAAAAGACGACTTCATACCAATAAAAACAAGGGTGAATGATGCAGGGATTTCATTCCACCACAATTCTGGGTGTGCGCATAAATCAACGGGCGGCGCTGGGAGGCGATGGGCAGGTTACTTTGGGTGAAACCATCGTCAAGCATACGGCCGCCAAGGTCCGCACTATGTATGACGGCAAGGTGCTGGCCGGTTTTGCCGGCGCGGCTGCCGATGCGTTTGCCCTTTTCGAGAAGTTTGAATCTAAACTGGAGAGTTTCAGAGGCGACCTAGTGCGTTCGGCGGTAGAATTGGCTAAGGATTGGCGTACCGATAAAGTGTTGCGTAACCTGGATGCTATGCTGGTGGTGATGGATAAAGATCACGGCTTGATTGTTTCCGGCAACGGCGACGTAATCGAAACCGATGACGGCGTTTTGGCCATCGGCTCCGGAGCACCGTATGCTACGGCTGCTGCCCGGGCTTTTCTGGCAGCAGGGAAGAAATCACCCCGGGAGATCGTGCGTAAAAGTCTGGAAATCGCCGCGGGAATATGCGTTTTTACTAATAATCAAATCTCAGTGCTGGAATTGAAATAGGAGCTGGAATATGGAGCAGGAGCTCACTCCCCGACAGATCGTTGCGGAGTTGGACCGATATATTGTCGGTCAGGAAGAAGCTAAAAAAGCGGTAGCCATCGCGTTGCGGAATCGCTGGCGCCGGTTACGGGTGCCCGGCGATTTACAGCAAGAGATAATGCCCAATAACATCATTATGATCGGTTCTACCGGTATCGGTAAAACGGAGATCGCGCGGCGGCTATCCAATCTAGTGCGAGCGCCCTTTATCAAGGTCGAAGCGTCCAAGTTCACTGAAGTGGGGTACGTAGGACGCGATGTGGAGTCCATTATCCGGGACCTGGCCGATGCCAGCTACAACATGGTGCGGGCGGAGCATGAAAAAAAAGTTCACGCCAAAGCCCGGGAACGGGCGGAAGAGCGCTTGTTGGACCTCCTGCTGCCCATGCCTTCAACGGGTATGCATAGTGAGGAGGCTCAGGAACGGTATGAGCGTACCCGGGAAGCTTTTCGCCGTCGTCTGGCCGCCGGTGATTTCGAGAAACGGGAAGTGGAGTTGCAGGTGGAAGCCACAGCCGCTCCCATGATGCAGGTATTCGGCCCCCTGGGAATGGAAGACCTGGGGCTTAATCTGGAAGATATGCTGCGCAACGCCCTACCCAAACGGCAGAAAACCAGCCGCGTGACGGTAGCGGAGGCCCGTAAGATTCTCATCCAGGAAGAAGTAGAGAAATTGCTGGACCGGGAGAGAATCAAGCAGGAAGCCGTTCGTCGAGCAGAAGAAGCGGGGATAGTATTCCTGGACGAGATTGACAAGATCGCCGGCAACGGTTCCACCTCTGGCCCGGATGTGAGTAGGGAGGGGGTACAACGGGACATTTTGCCCATAGTGGAGGGCACCACGGTTAAGACCAAGTACGGCGTGATCCGTACGGATCACATTCTGTTCATTGCCGCCGGGGCGTTTCATGTCTCAAAACCTTCGGATTTGATTCCCGAACTGCAGGGGCGTTTTCCCATCCGGGTGGAGCTCAGTACCCTTACCGAAGAGGATTTTGTGCGCATATTAACCCAACCCCGCTCGGCTTTAATCAAGCAGTACAAAGCACTGGTAGAGGCGGAAGGGGCTAAACTGGAATTTACCAAGGAAGCCATCCGAGAAATCGCCCATGTGGCTTACGAAGTCAACGAGCGGGTGGAAAATATCGGAGCGCGTCGTTTGCATACTATCATGAGTCGCTTGTTGGAGGATGTCCTATTCCGACTACCGGACCCGGAATTGAAAGAGATTCGAGTTACCAAACGTATGGTCCAAAATACCTTCAGGGAATACATCAACGACCAGGATTTGAGTAGGTATATTCTTTAGACCTACACTGGGGCCGCGCCTGTCTCGGTCGCTCAGAAGCAATTGGACAACTAAAGACCAATGATATTTTGATAGAGTCCAAACCAGAAGAAAGTTCACTGGTACATAGAGGTTGGCACTCGAGAGGTTACCTGCCACATTTCGACGCTGGCAATGTTGTACAATTCATCACTTTCCGCCTTTACGATTCGGTGCCGGCTAAGCTAGTCGAAGAATGGAAACAGGAGCTCCACTGGAATGAACAAACTGCTCCTAATTCGAAAGAAACTGCACAGCTGAAAAAACGCATATCCAGGTATGAGGACAAAGGTTTTGGGGCTTGTTTTTTAACAGATAGCCGTATAGCCAAATTAGTTCAGGATGCACTTTTGTATTTTGATGGTGATCGTTACCGACTTTTAGCCTGGTGTATTATGCCTAATCATGTTCACGTGATGATAGAGATAATGAACTACTCATTGTCTTCTATTGTTCACTCTTGGAAATCATATACCGCACATCAAGCGAATAAGCTTCTGAACAGGAAAGGTAAATTCTGGATGCCAGATTATTTCGATCGCTTTATCCGGAATCAAAGACATTTCAATAGTACTATTGAATATATCAAACACAATCCGGTTAAAGCTGGCCTGGTACCAGTTCCAGAACTATGGCCCTGGTCTGGTTGGCCTGGGAAAATGGATATAAACAAAGATCGTCAGGGTTAGGTGCTATTGAAGCTGAATTAGTTGTATTGCGGGAGCGACTCCCGCGGACCCAGAATAGGTGATTAGAAACAAGGAGGACTGAATGAAGAAAAGAGATTTCCTGCATATCACGGATTTTTCACCCGAAGAAATCGAGCTGGTTTTTCGTTGGGCAGAAATTTTAAAGAAGGACGTTCATCAGAACCGTGCCCACCCATTCTTTGCCGGACAAACCATGGCCATGATTTTCGCCAAGCCCTCCGCCCGGACCCGGGTGAGTTTTGAAACCGGTATGTTTCAATTCGGGGGGCACGCCCTTTATTTGGGGCCCCAGGACATCGGTATTGGCAAGCGGGAAGCCATCAAAGATATCGCCCGAGTCATATCTCGTTATAACCAATGGATCATGGCCCGCCTGTTCGATCATGCCCACATTTTGGAATTGGCCCGGTATGCCACGGTGCCGGTAATTAACGGTTTGACTGATTACAATCACCCCTGCCAGGTGATGGCGGATATGTTTACCATTAAAGAACACAAGGGACGATTCCAGGACTTGAAAATCGTCTTTGTGGGAGATGGTAACAACGTGTGTCACTCATTTTTGAATTTTGCCCAACGTTTTCCGATTCATTTTGTCCTGGCCGCACCTGAGGGGTATGAACCAGATCAGGCGACCTGGGAGAAGGCTCAGGAAGCGGGCTTAAGTCGAATCGAATTGGAGCGTGATCCTCACAAGGCGGTGGAAAACGCCGATGTAATTTATACCGATGTCTGGGCTTCCATGGGTCAAGAAAAGGAGCGGGAAAAACGGTTGCGGGATTTCCGGGAGTATCAGGTGAACGAGGCACTCCTGGCAAACGCCAAAGATGATGTAATTGTGATGCATTGTTTGCCCGCTCATTATGGGGAAGAAATAACTGATGAAGTACTGAATGGGCCCCATTCGGTGGTTTTCGACGAAGCGGAAAACCGCCTACACGTGCAAAAGGCCATAATGATGGTATTGGCTGGTAAGGAGCCTGCGTAAGAAAAGATTTTGAAGAGCTAGCTCCAAAGCGAAAGGCCCCGTGATTGCGGGGCCTTTTCAATAATTATGGTCGAGGTGGAGGGATTTGAACCCCCGACCCCCTGCTCCCAAAGCAGGTGCTCTACCGGGCTGAGCCACACCTCGCTGCAAAAAGCGCGGCAATATAGTTAAAGGCCTGGTGGTTGGAAAGAGGGAAGAAATCAAATGGAGACAGGAGCTAGGAAACGGGAGATATGAAGATGGTGTCCCGTCCTGAAATAGATTGATTGTGCCGTACAAAAATATGTTGGCCGTTTTTAGTAATGGGTCTGATTTATTGGATCGGATTGTTTGGAAGTGGTGCTTTCTAATTGATGAGGGGGAATGTGACTTTTTTCTAATTGTTTCATCAATACCAGTGCCGGTGTTGGTCCGCAGCGGGGAAAGGGAAAAGCAGTATAACGGAAGCTTTTTTACAACCGGTAGAAGAATCGGTATGGAAGCCTGGTGAGAAAGTGACACGCTTCGTGCCCAGGTGATAGAAAGACTGCTGGCCACCCGATTCTGATGGAGTAAGAGCCACTGATAACTGGGGGGTTGAGATTATGCTACCTGCCGTAATAATTGCCGCCGGTCAGGGTAGTCGTCTCAGCCAGTTTTATTCACCCAAACCGGTGGCCCCCATTTATGGTCTTAAACTACTTGAAAGAATCATCCTGGCAGCCAGACAGGTTGGAGTCCAGGATTTTAAAATCGTAGTCGGTTTTAAAGCTGAAGTTATAAAACAAGCCATAGGCGATGGCACGCGTTATGGCGTGAAAATTGAGTATATCTATAACCCCGACTGGCGCAAAGGTAACGGGGTTTCGGTACTCCGGGCCCGGGAGCATGTCCATGGCAGATTTCTGCTGTTAATGTCAGACCATATTTTCGACAGTGATATACTTCGGAAGTTAGTGCGGCATGCGGCAAAAACGGAAAATACTCTCCTGGCGGTGGATCGTAACCTTAGGAGCGAATATTTTGATTTGGGAGACGTCACCAAGGTTGTTACTGAAGATGGTAAAGTAGTACGCATAGGTAAGGAGCTCCCGGAGTTCGATGCTGTGGATACCGGGGTTTTTGTTTGCAGTTCTGATATTTTCCGCGCTCTGGAGGAAAGTACCAGCCGGGGTGAATACAGCCTCTCTGCCGGTAATCAAGTGCTGGCTAAGCAGGGCAAACTGGAAGTGGTGGATATCACCGGATCTTTTTGGGTGGATGTAGATAACCTGGAAGCTTTGCAGAAAGCTAAGCAAGTGCTTATCCGTCAATTGGTAAAACAAACTGACGGTCCCATTTCTCGATATGTAAACCGTCCCTTATCTACTCGCATTTCTGCCTACATGGCCCGATTTGATATTTCGCCCAACAGCATCACGATAGCCAGCTTTGGGTTAAGTCTGCTTTCCACCTTGGCGTTTTATTTGGGCGGTTATCCCGCCGTGGCTATGGGAGGTATTCTGGCACAACTCTCTTCGGTGTTGGATGGTTGTGATGGGGAAATAGCCCGCTTGAAATTTCGGTTCAGCGTTTTTGGAGAATGGTTAGACAGGGTGCTGGACCGCTACGCTGACGGCCTGATAATCCTGGGGATGACTCATGCTCTGTGGCTGATTACAGCCAGGGAATGGGTTTGGCTGCTGGGATTTTTGACCCTGACAGGTACCTATTTGAATAGTTACACCGCCCGAATTGTCGATGAGATTTTACGAAACAACTGTACTGCGGGGCGTAGCTTACGTTTAGGACGGGATGTGCGGCTTTTTATAATCTTTCTAGGAGCAGTCACTTACCAGCTTTCAGCAACTATGGTATTACTACTGGTAATTACCAATCTGGAAGTCATCAAGCGGCTGTGGCTGTTACGCAGAATTACCGATAGGCACCTGCCGGTTGTGCCTGTCCAACCTGCACTAAGTGGGGAAGTGGAGGAAGCGAAGCTGCTACCTAAACTTTAAAATTTTATCTCCTGAAGATATTAGCGAGGCATGTTAGGCAGGTTAATCTGGCAAACCTACAAGTGTTCCCGATGAGTCCGGGAGAAGAGACTTGGTGTTATGGAACAAGAAAAACAGCCAGACCGAGATTACCGCTGAAGAAGCCGGCACCAAACATCCAGTCCACTCCCGTTGTCAAACAAAGGTCTATTCCGGGGTAATGTTTAAGTATCAGTCCCCACTCAATGGAGAGACTCGGCCTTAACGCGAATGCCGCCCCCGAACTTTCCCAAAATACCTTGCTCCTGTTTGTGAACATTACCATAATAATGTTAAAGCTCGACTGATTGAAATAGGAGATTCCCAGAAAGGGCAAGCTCTTGGGCCGGGTTCTAACCGCCGCACCTACTCCCGGCATTGCCAAGGTTCCTTTCAGATGAGAAATGACGGGGAATTCGTCATCAGAACAGGAAGGACCGTTCCCGCCGCATTCATAATCCCATCCGTTATACGAGAAAAGCAATCCCAGCTGCTTTTTAGCCTTCGAGTTAAGCCATAGACTCACTGAAAAACTATGACCGTTTTTGGTGAGCCCTTCTTTGTCGAGAAAAATCCATGGCTTGCCGTATTCGATTTCTATTCCACCTTTTGCGCAGCTTTGTTCGCTAAAAACACGACCCCAAAAACAGAATACGACCAGAAAGATTTTAATAGACACTCTCATAGGCGATCTAAATCAGTTTGTTTCTCTCTACCTTTGCTTAATAGAATATAATCAGATGATTTGTAAAAAAACGATAGGGTTGCCTGCTTACAATCACTTCAGCTTAGGAGATTCAGCAAAAGGTGGATTGAATTCGGATGCTTGTTCTGGTGAGGAAAAAAAGGACAAAATGAGCCAGTGGAAGTTGACCGCGCTGAGGAACGCTCATCCGAAAGAAAGAGCGCTTACTGTAAAAGTTAGATAAAACAAAGTACCTTCGTTTCCAATCAGGCCATTCACGACCGCTGTAAACCTTGTTTTAGAATTCTTATGATGCAGGCTTGTGAGCCCGATCTCGGGCGATACCACTGGACTTAACGCTATACCGTATGGAACTAACAACAAACCATATTTATAATCCGTAACTCTGATGAACAGCAGGCTCAAACTGCCGGTGATTTTTTCTCAACGTATTAATTCCCAATATTCAATAGAAAACAAAGGGGGTTAGTAAGTAGCTCTGTAAATATCAAAGTAATTGTACCTCGATGGTATCTGTTCTGCGTTATGTTTGTTGTTCATTGCTCCATAACACCCATGGTGGCTGCCTGCGGTTTCTATGGGGGATATTGATTCTAACCGGAGATGCACCATCATAATTGTGGAGAATCGCGCTCCGGAAATCAGCTCCGGAAAAAGCAACCCGCAATCCGAGTTCAGTATTAGTAATCGCCGGGGTTAATATGGCACCGGAGACCTAATTTTCTAGCCCCGGTACAGCAACAAAACCTATGTTTCGGGCCAGGGTAGCGCGATAGTAGATTAAATAACCTAAACTACCGGAGATTATTCCTCCCATTACATCTACTCCGTAATGGTAAGCGCAGAATACGGTCGAAAAAGCGATCAGACCGACCCAAAGCCCGAAAATCAACTGTCCCCGCCAACGAAATAGCTTCCTGAGTGTCAGAAAGATGAACCATGAAGCCGCCACGTGGGAGCTAGGGAAGGCCCCCCCTCCGTATTCTCCCCAGCTGTAGATGAAATTCATCAGGCCTACGAAACCCCCGAACCCTGTGAACAAGCCGGCGCGCTGATCGAGGGGGCCCAAAGCCGGGAATAAGATGAACCAGAGGTCATGAACCATGAATAGAACCAGTAATCCGGTCAGATAGGCACGGAAAGCGTTGTGATCACGCCGGTACAGTAACCAGCCCGGGAAGATCATCAACAGGTAGTAGGAAAAATACACCAGATGCAGGAATTGAATCCAGAAAGTGGGAGCGCCTTTAGCCAGCCAAGCAGCGGGCTCGCTACCCCATAAACTCCGTTCCCAGCGCTGCAGTAATGAGTCATGGAAGCCCTGGACGAAACTCTGATCCAATAGCGTGGCTTCCGAATAGATTGGGATCAGGAAGAGAACGGGCCACCAATGACGGATGAAAACGAAAGCAGCCGAACCGGTATCCGATTCTCGAGAAGCCACCGATAGTTGTACCAGAATTACCGAGGTGTGAAAAACCAACCAAAGCTGTTTCTGGGGCACGCTATGCGGGGCACAGAAAATCAACGCAAGAAGCAATACGTTGTACCCCAAGATAACTTTTTCCACTGAGGATAAGTTATCCCATCGTCGGCGCAACGCGGTCTTCATGGTCTCAATATATTGAACTTGAATATCTTTAAAACATTCACTAAAAAATTTTTGTCCCTGGAAACAAGGCTTGTATATTGCGCCGCTTTTTGGCGACCGCGTAGCTCAGCCAGGTAGAGCAGCGGACTTTTAATCCGTTGGTCGCAGGTTCGATTCCTGCCGCGGTCACTTAATTTTTAAAGATTTAGCGCGGAAACAGTGGAAAAGTCATCGGTGTACCATAGGGTATAATGGGTATTTGTTACTAACAGATTCACTGACACGATTCCAGGTGCGGCGGTAAAGCTTTTGCAGATATTGTGCAGGTACATTAATTAGGACCGTGTCAGGGACGGATAAACCCACTCCCCATTTCACCGATTATCAAATTTTGCCCGGGGGACTGGTGTGGTAAGTGAACTTGCCAACCTACCGGACCTGGCTCAAGCTGCCGCCCGGCTTTTAACCGAAGCACAGAACAGCCAGCTTAGCACCAAACCACAGTTGTTTCAAAGCAGGCTGGCGCCGTGTGATATCTCCAACTTCTTGCTGGCGCAACCATGTCAACCCCTGTTTTACTTTTTTCACCGCAATGGTGAGGAAGAAGCTCTTGCTCTGGGATATGCCCAAAGCTGGCATTTGGAAGATGCGCGAGATACTCAAACTACGCTGCGGGCCATAGAAACTTTTCTCAATTCCAGTTCATCTCCCCTCAGACTATACGGCGGCTTAGCTTTCGGCGCCAGACCGGCGCTTGCAGCGGAGTGGGAGCCTTTCGGTCGCTTGCATTTTTTTCTGCCGCGATGGGAAATTCGCCGGCAGGATAAGCTTTATTATCTACGGTTGGTGGCTGATCACGGATTTGATGCCACCCAGGCATATAACTGTTTGAAGCCCCTGTTAACTACGTTATCAGCCCCCTCTCCAAGGCGCGATTTCAAAGTTAAACGCAGGTGGTCTCTCCCGGACTACGAAGCTTGGCACGCTATTATTGACCAAGCCCTCTCCGACATCACCGCCCAGCGATACGAAAAAGTTGTTCTCGCTCGGCGAGTTACTTATGAGTTGGACATACCACCAATTCCAGCTTGGCTGTTTTCCGCTATTGATTTGCCTTCCGCCCCCGGGCGTTATGTTCTCTATTTCCAGCCCACAGCGGGAACGGCGTTTCTTAGCCTTACCCCGGAGCGCCTTTATCAGCGAAAACAGAAATATTTCCAATCGGAAGCGCTGGCAGGTACCCGACCTCGGGGCAGAAATTCCACTGAGGACGAACGCCTTGCGCAAGAGTTGCTGGCCACTGACAAGGAGCGCCGGGAACACGCGGTGGTGGGGCGGGAAATTGTGAGTCGACTGGTGGATATTACTGAGCGGTTGGAACCTCAAGCGGTACCGGAGATTATCAAGTTACCCCATGTGCAGCATTTGCGAATACGTATCGAGGGGCAGCTGAAAGAAGAGGTGTCCGATAAAGATCTGTTGGCTGCACTACACCCTACACCCGCCGTGGGAGGTTTTCCCCGCCGGGCGGCTCTGGCTGCCATTCAACGCTGGGAACCTTTTTCTAGGGGGTGGTACGCAGCCCCCATGGGCTGGCTGGAAAGGGATGCTGCTGAGTTCACTGTGGCAATTCGAAGTTTGTTGGTATCGGAGAACCGGTTACACCTTTACGCCGGGGCAGGTATAGTGGCTGGTTCTCAACCGCAAAAGGAATGGCGGGAAATTGAGAGTAAATTGAAAAACTTTACAGTTTTACTGGATTAAACTGTAGCGTGGCTGGTTCTTTGAAGCCTTGAGTGAAAGTCCCTTCCTGTCTTCGAAAAACTTTATCGCTGTTCATTGCTTGTTTTGATTTTTCCCACGATTAATGAGCTTAAAGGAACGACAAGGCCGATGAAAGCCTAGGAAAGACCACAGCAGAGAGAGCAATAATGCGGGAATTAGAAGCACCCAATATTAATCACCTCTGGAGCCGATTGGTAATCGAAGAACTGACCCGCTTGGGGGTAACCTATTTTGTTGTCTCCCCCGGGTCTCGCTCTACGCCAATAACAGTGGCGGTGGCCGAGAACCCCAAAGCCTTGGCGCAAATCCACTATGATGAACGGGGGGCAGCCTACCATGCTCTGGGATATGCCCGAGCCACAGGCCAACCAGCAGCTCTCATTTGTACTTCAGGGACAGCGGTAGCTAATTATTATCCAGCGGTCATTGAAGCCGCCCAGGACAACTTACCTCTGGTGGTGCTATCCGCAGACCGTCCCCCGGAATTGGTCAACACCGCTGCAAATCAAACCATCGACCAACCTAAACTGTTCCAGGGATATACTCGTTGGGAATATGCTTTCCCGCCGCCTAGTACCACAATGGCGCCGCAAGCAGTACTGACCACTATTGATCAAGCAATTTTTCGCGCCCTGGGAATACCACCGGGACCGGTACACCTGAACTTTATGTTCCGTGAGCCCCTGGAGCCTAAAGTGGTTGGAGGTCCCTTTGACGAGTATTTGCAGCCCATTCGAGTTTGGCTGGAAAAGGGTCAGCCCTACACACTCTATCAACGTCCCGAATTGGGAATTGAGGGGGATGAATTAAAGTCCCTCCTGGAAGTGGTAAACCGGGCACGCACCGGTTACATCCTGGTAGGGCGGATGCCGGTAGGGGCTCCAGCGACTGAAATCCTAGACCTGGCGGAACGCACCGGTTTCCGGTTCCTTGCTGATATCCAATCTGGATTGCGGTTTCTAGCTCATCCCCAAGCTGTTTCCCACTTCGACCTATTGCTCAACGATTTCAAGGCCTTGCCCCCGGCTGATCTTATTCTGCATTTCGGCGGACCTTTCGTTTCCAAGCGACTTTTGCAATGGCTGGAATGGCAGAGAGAGGCTACCTATGTTTTGATAAATGAATTGCCCTCCCGGCAAGACCCGGTCCACCGCCTGGATTATCGCTACCAATTGGCTCCGCACACCGCCGCCCGGGCTTTGCTTGCCAGTTTGTCGGAAACTTCAAGCCGCAATTCTACGCAATTACCGCTGCCCAACCTTGAAACTCGCCTAGATGAATGGCTAGGGAGCAACGCACCACTTTCGGAACCGGCGGCAGTGAGAGCAGTAATAAAATCAATCCCCCATGAACACGGACTCTTTCTAGCCAGCAGCATGCCCATCCGGGATGCTGATCGATTTGCGCCCCTACGAAAACATTCCCCCGTGGTGGCCGCCAACCGGGGAGTGAGTGGCATAGATGGCCTTATCTCCAGCGCCACCGGTTTTGCCCGAGGACTGCGCCGTCCAGTAACCTTGATTATCGGCGATCTGGCCTTTTTCCATGACCTGAATGCGCTGCATCTGGTGAAACAGTCGCCGTATCCCCTGACGATAGTTCTTTTGAACAACGGTGGCGGCGGGATTTTCCATTTTCTGCCTATCGCCAAGTACGCTGAAGTATTTGAAGCCTATTTTGCCACTCCCCACCAGCTCAATTTTCGAGCCGCGGCTGAACTGTTCGGTTTGAACTATTCTGCCCCACAGACCCTTCCGGAATTTGTCCGGGATTACCAGCACGCCGTAAACGATGAGAATTCGTGGGTTATCGAAATCCAAACGGATCGCCGGGAAAATATGGAGTTACATCGCTCCCTGGACGAAAAGGTTAAACGGCTGCTGGGCAATAATAGATGAATTGGGATTTCCCCTATAGGGTCTGGGGGAATTCGCATAAAACCCATCCCGTATTCTGTTTCCATGGCTTTTTAGGTTCCAAGAACGATTGGGGATTTCTGGGGCGGGAGTTAGCAAATCGCCGGCAAGTCCTGGCAATAGACTTTCCCGGCCACGGCCAGAACCGACTTACAGAAGCTCCCAAACCTACCGCGGGAACGCGTTTTATCGATGCTCTAGCCGATTTTCTGGAAAATAAAGCTTCCCTCCCTTGTCATGGGATAGGTTATTCCATGGGGGGACGACTATTATTGCAACTGGCAACCCGCCGTCCGGAGCTGTTCAAAAGTATGGTCTTGATTTCCACTACTGCCGGGTTGACTGAACGTGAGCGAATAGAGCGGAGGAAATGGGAAGCTCGGTTAGCCCGGCAACTGCGGGAGGAAGACTTCCAATTGTTTCTGGAAAAATGGTACCGGCAACCTCTGTTTCGCACCCTAGCAAAACGCCCATCAGTTATACGGCGTTTGCTTCAAATCAGAGCTAAGAATGATCCGGCTCAGCTGGCGATGGTTTTACCTATGTTGGGAAGTGGGAATTGGCCTGGGGTATGGAGTAAACTACCCCAGTTAAGATTGCCCGTTATGCTCATAGCGGGGGAGAAGGATGAACGTTATGTGGAGCTGGCTAAAAGAATGCTCGCGGAGTTACCCACTGCGCAGCTAGAAGTAATTCCAACTTGCAGCCACGCTCCCCAGGTGGAACAACCGCTTTTAGTGGCCGATCTGGTGGAACGTTTTCTCGATAAGGTGGAATGTTGTTCTTGAAGTGCAGGTTGAAACTGTCTGAGAATAATGCTGCTGGGATAGCCGGTGAACGAGAAAGAGTCCGCAACACTTTTCAGTGGCGGGGCACAGGAGCTTGCAATCCTTGTAGAAAATCCCGCACTGCTCCCTTAACTCGTTGATAATCGAATATTACAACCAATAACAACCATAGAAAAATGTAGCCTGCGGCCAAAGGATCATACATGAGTACTTGCCAGAGAAAAGCACCATACACTAGAGCCATGACAATCTGGAACCAGGAGAAGGAATCGGTCCAGTGCCATAAAAACCAGCCAATGGCCACCGCTGACAAAAGCAGGTATAGATCCATACTTCCGTTTTTCACGAGAAAAAGGGCTATACCGCTTTCCATTACTAAGTCAGCGGTCAAGTCGTGACGCCCTAACCAGGTTATCCCGGGTTGGCCGCCGCTGCGGGCCAGATTACCGTCCAGGATGTCCGTTGTCCATGAAATAATTAGAAGGAACGCCAGTCGCGTAGGGTTAAGAAGCTGATATTGGAAAAGTCCCAGGTAGATCAGCGCCAACCCCAAGCTGAACCTGATCCCGGTAAGAAGATCAGCCAATTGGTTGTATTGGTTTCCCCTCATCACTACCTTTTGGCTGTTACCTTAAGTTATACTAGAATGTTAGCATTGTTAGCGATTTTTGCACAATACCGGCTTTTTGAAGTGAACCAGAGGGGATTTTTCTATCTGGAAAAATTCTACTTAATGAAAGGAACCGGTTAATGTGCAAATGGATTTTCTGTTTACAACGATGGCCCTTAATTATCGGTAGTGCTACAATTTTCCTCAGAAAATTCTAAGGCTTATAGGTTGCCGGAGAGTTCCTGCCGTTCGGGGTTAATTCAATTTGACAACCGGACTGGCGACGTCTATATTCGGCCGCTTTGACATGAAGGTAGCATTAGCAAACCTGCCTCAGGGATTTTCGGAAGAGATTTTTGAAAGCTTGGCGCCGCTTGAACCGCTCTCCCAATGGGACTGGGAACCACTTGATTTGCAGGCACGAGTGGGTATCGAGCGCTCAGGTGACTTTTATCGCTTACGGGTGAAAGTTGCCTGCAAAGGGCGGTTCACATGTGATTACGGGCTTGAACTTTTCGAAGATACCCTTCAAGACGAGTTCAGTTTATTATTGGCACCGGCTGGAGCCCGCCTGACTTCGGGTGAGCAGGAAGAAGTAATAACTCTTGAGCCCGGCCAGAAAGAGATCGACCTGGCCCCCAGGGTGCGAGAAGCGGTGATTCTAGCGATTCCCATTTCCCACACATGTGGACCTGATTGTGCCCATTATGAGGAACTGAAACGCTATATTGAGCAACCTGAGAGCATTGATCCCAGGTGGGCGGCGCTGAACGCTTGGTCAGAAAAGGAGAGTAAGAAAAGTGGCAGTACCCAGACGTAAAACTTCCCGTTCCAGAAGAAATCATCGTCGCAGTCACTGGAAACTACCCCGGTTAAATCTAGCGATATGCCCCAACTGCAGCGAACCTAAACTACCCCATCGGGTATGTCCCCATTGTGGGTATTACAAGGGCAAACAGGTGATTTTCCCCAAAGAGGTGTAGCCCGCCTTAATGCTGCATATCATTCTGGATGCTATGGGGGGCGATAAAGCCCCTTTTATCAATATTGAAGGGGTCGTGGGATATTTGCGGGATTCCCGCTCGCGGGGTCGAGTGACTCTAGTCGGGCGTCGGGATGTGCTTGAGCCCCTGCTGGAAAAGTATCAGTATCCCACCGATCGCCTAAGCATCTACCATGCCGAACAAGTGTTGGCCATGGATGAGTCTCCCACCCGTTCTTACCGGGAAAAACCCAAATCCTCCATAAGGGTTGGCCTGGAGTTGGTTAAAACCGGCCAGGGAGATGCTTTCATATCCGCGGGTAACACCGGAGCGGTCATGGCCTATTCGTTGTTAACGCTGGGGCGTATTGCCGGTGTGGATCGGCCGTGTGTAGGAGCCTTCATGCCCCATGACGACGGTGCTACCCTGTTACTGGATGTGGGGGCTGTCAGCCAGGTGAAGCCGAAAAACCTGCTCCAATTCGCCATCATGGGTGATATCGTCGTCCGTAAGATCCTAGGTAAAACCAATCCCCGCGTGGCGCTGCTCAGCATTGGTGAAGAATCTCGCAAAGGGACCGCTTTGGTAAAAGAAGCCAAACGCCTCCTGGAGGAATCCCGGTTGAATTTTGTGGGTTACGCAGAGGGGCGAGACATCTTCACCGATAAAATTGATGTCGTAGTCACCGATGGCTTCACGGGCAACGTGGCTTTGAAACTGGCGGAAAGCAGCTTTAAGACTTTGTTTGATCTGATTAAATCACGGTTGACAACTCCCACCGCGCGGTTGGGTGCTTTCTTGATGCGGCGGGTTTTCAGAGAATTGAAAGTTACGATGGATCCCAATACTTATGGGGGATCTCCCTTGTTGGGAGTGAAGGGAATTTCCATCATCTGCCATGGTAGTTCCACCGCTACCGGAATTACCAATGCCCTATTTGAAGCGCAGCATTTGCACGAAATGCGCTTGATTCAGTCCATTGAAGATGATATTCAGGAGTCCCTGAAAACCATTACCTACCATCCTGAGGATGAAGAAGTAATAGCCCCGTGAGGAGAGAGCGTCAGTGAGTAAGCAAAGAGCCACTATTACTGGTGTCGCCATGTATGTTCCGGAGCGGATACTGACCAATGCCGACCTGGAAAAAATGGTGGATACCAACGACGAATGGATTGTTAGCCGCACAGGAATCAAAGAACGTCACATTGCGGCCCCCGACGAGGCTACCAGTGACATGGGTATCAAAGCGGTACAACGACTGCTGAAGCAAACTAAAATCGATCCCGCTGAAATCGATGCCATCATTGTAGCCACCGTAACTCCGGATATGATGTTTCCAGCCACAGCTGCGCTGATTCAACACGCCATTGGCGCAAAAAATGCCTGGGGCTACGATTTATCGGCAGCCTGCTCGGGATTTCTTTTCGCCCTGAAAAGCGGCGGTGCTCTTATTGCCGACGGCGCCAGCAAAGTTCTGGTGGTGGGCGCGGATAAAATGAGTGCCATCGTCAATTATCAAGATCGCAATAACTGCATTCTATTTGGTGACGGAGCGGGAGTGGTTTTACTGGAACCGGCCCCCAACGGAGAGTATGGGATTTTGGATGAGCTACTCTACATCGACGGCTCTGGGGCCGATTATCTGTACATGGCTGCCGGTGGTAGCCGGAAACCAGCCTCCCACGAAACGGTGGATGCCGGAGAACATTACCTGTACCAGGACGGACGTACCGTTTTCAAACGTGCTTCAGTAGACATGGCGGAGGTCAGCCGGCAACTGTTGGAACGCAATGGATTGAACGGTGAGGATGTAAAACTTTTTATTCCGCATCAGGCTAATAAGCGTATCATTGATATGGCGGCGCGCCGGATGCGGATGAAGGATGAGCAAGTGTTTATCAACATAGACCGGTATGGTAATACTACTGCAGCTACCATTCCTATTGGGCTGGCGGAAGCCGTTGCCGAAGGGCGCATCAAGGATGGCGACCTGGTAATGGTTGCTGCTTTCGGAGCAGGCTATACCTGGGGTAGTATACTTTTCCGTTACGGACCATCAAGGAGCTGATTGTGGTACAATCGACAGCATTAGTTTTTCCCGGCCAGGGCTCACAGTATGTTGGCATGGCTAAGGATGCTTATGATGCCTATGCCAGTGTACGTCGGCTCTACCAGACCGCTCGACGCATTTTGAAGTTCGACCTGGCGGAAGCCACGTTCGAAGGGCCGCTGGAGAAATTAACCCAGACTAGCATTACCCAGCCGGCGGTGTTTGTGGCCAGTTTAACCTATTTTTACCTGCTGCCAGACGAGCTGTTATACCACATGGTGGCGGGACACAGCCTGGGCGAGTACACCGCCCTGGTGGCTGCTGGCGCTCTATCCTTCGAAGATGCGTTGGAAGTGGTAAAGGTGCGGGCCGAAGCAATGGAAGCCGCTTCGCAACAAGAGGCCGGTAGCATGGCAGCGATCCTTTTCTTGAGCCGGGACAAAGTGGTGGAAGTCTGTGAGCATGCCTCATTGCGGGGAGTGGTCCAACCCGCCAATTTCAACGCGCCTAATCAAATCGTTATCTCTGGAGCTAAAGATGCCTTAGGGTATGCCATGAAATCAGCCCTGATGGCGGGTGCCCGGCGAGTTATTGAACTGAAAGTTGGGGGAGCTTTTCATTCAGCATTAATGGAACCAGCCCGGCAAGAGCTGGAAGCCGTGCTGCAATATAAGAGTTTCCAGGAACCCATCGTTCCGATTTACACCAACGTGGATGGTCAACCGACTACCGATCCCGCGGAATTAAAGCGCAAACTTATCGAGCAGCTGACCTCGCCCGTGTTATGGGAGGACAGCGTCAAACAAATGGTAGCTGATGGAGCGGTGCAATTTATTGAGGTGGGACCCGGTAAAACTCTGCAAGGGCTGGTCCGCAAGATCCAGCCTAAAACAGGTAAAGAATTGGAAGTTACGGGGGTTTCTAGCCTGGAAGATCTGGAGCGGCTGAATGCTGGTTGAGTCTTTGAAAGACAAAACTGCCCTGGTTACTGGTGCTTCCCAGGGAATTGGAGCCGCAGTAGCAAAGGCTCTGGCCCAAGTCGGCTGTAAGGTAGTATTGGTGAGCCGGAGTGCCGAGCGTTGTGAAGCACGGGCCGCCGAACTGAGGCAGCAAGGAGCTCAAGCCAAAGGTCTGGCTTGTGATATACGCCGAGCGGAAGATTGTCGGCAAACGGTTCAACAGACGTTGGAATTATTTGGCAGTTTGGACATTTTGGTCAATAATGCCGGAATAACCCGGGATAATCTAATGCTACGCATGAAACCCGAGGATTGGAATGAGGTTTTAGCCACCGATTTAACCGGGGTATTCCAGATGACCCAGGCGGCGCTGCGTCCTATGTTGAAGCAACGTTCCGGGCGGATCATCAATATTTCCAGTATTGTGGGACAGATTGGTAATCCAGGGCAGGTTAACTACGCTGCGGCTAAAGCGGGGCTGCTGGGATTTACCAAATCGTTAGCCAAAGAAATTGCCAGTCGGGGCATAACGGTGAATGCCGTGGCCCCGGGTTATATAGAAACAGCCATGACAGCGGCTATGCCTGAGAAAGCGCAAGCAGCCCTCAAGAGCCAGATTCCTCTAGGACGTATCGGTAGTCCTGAGGATGTGGCTCAAGTAGTTTTGTTCTTAGCTTCTGAGGCAGCTAATTATATCACGGGCCAAACCATCCGTGTGGATGGGGGCCTGGTAATGCATGACTAAAATTGGAAAAAGAGGAGAGTAAAATGTCCGAAGCAACCTTCGAAAAAGTACGCGATATAGTAGTTGACAAACTGGGAATTGATGCAGCTAAGGTGACCATGGAGGCTTCCTTCGTTGACGATCTGGGGGCCGATTCGCTGGACACCGTGGAACTGGTCATGCAATTTGAAGAAGAGTTCGGTATCGAGATTCCCGATGAAGACGCTGAAAATATTCGCACTGTAGGAGATGCGGTAAAATACATCGACGCTAAACTGGCTGAGAAAGCCTGACACTGACAGGGCTTTTTCGCCTTATTCCCAGTTGAGTCTAAATAAACCGGAGTACGGATGAAGCGGCGAGTTGTAATCACTGGAATGGGAGTTGTTTCCCCACTGGGTAACGATGTTGCCACTTTCTGGGAGGGATTGCGAACTGGACGCAACGGTGTGCGCCACCTGGATTGGCTAGTCAAGGAGGGTTATCGCTCAACGGTGGCAGGGCCGGTGGATGAGGAAGTCAATCTGGAACCCTGGTTTGCAGACCGAGAAGTACGACGGATGGACCCCTATTGTCGTTACGCCCTGTATGCCGCGGCTCAGGCCATAGAGCAGGCGCAATTGGAAGATCAGGTTGACCCACAACGGGTAGGCATTCTGGTAGGGTCTGGTATCGGCGGACTCCACGTATTTGCCGACCAAATGCGCACATTGCTGGAAAAAGGCCATCGTCGGGTTAGTCCTTTCTTTATCCCTATGCTTATTCCCGATATCGCTGCCGGCTTCATTGGTATTCGCTGGGGATTTCAGGGGCCCAACTACTCCATCTCTTCCGCCTGTGCCACAGCCAGTCATGCCATAGGCACGGCGTTGCATATCATCCGTTATGGGGCAGCGGAGGTCATGATTTGTGGCGCTGCCGATGCGGTCATGTCTCCCATAGCTTTTGCCGGTTTTAGCAACATGAAAGCTCTGACCCCCAATCCGGATCCTGAGACGGCCTGCCGCCCCTTCGATGCACGGCGAGATGGATTTGTGATGGGAGAGGGAGCCGGTATTGTGGTTCTGGAAGCCCTGGAACATGCCCAGGCTCGGGGTGCAACTATTCTAGCTGAGTTGGTAGGCTTTGGCCAAAGTGCCGACGCTTATCATCTGACCAGCCCCCACCCCGAAGGTCAAGGAGCTGCCCTGGCTATGCGTAACGCTCTGGCTGACGCGGGTATTAAGCCGGAACAGGTAGACTACATCAACGCCCACGGTACTTCCACGCCCGCCAACGATCCCACGGAAACTAAGGCTATAAAACAAGTTTTCGGTCAGCATGCCTACAAATTGGCAGTGAGTTCGACTAAATCCATGACAGGGCACTTGCTGGGAGCTTCCGGAGGTGTGGAACTGGTGGCGGTGGTCCAAGCTCTCCGGGAAGGTCTTATTCCACCCACAATTCACCTGGAGGAACCGGACCCAGCTTGCGATCTTGACTATGTTCCAAGGGTGGCGCGCAAGGCCAACTTGACCTACGCCATAAGCAACTCATTCGGCTTTGGAGGGCATAATGCCGTCCTGGCCGTTAAACGCTGGGAAGACTGAAACGACTCTCTGGAAACGTTTCTGGAGTAAATTTCGTCACCGACCCCAGGAATCACCGTCCCTGGATCCTGAGTTCCAGAGGCAACTACCCAATCTGGAACGCATCCTGAACTACCATTTTCGTAATCCTTTCCTGCTGCAAAAAGCCTTAACCCATGCCTCCTATCCTAACCGAGGCAAACGGGACTATTCCTATGAACGTCTGGAATTTTTAGGCGACGCGGTCTTGCAACTTATCATTTCCCAATACCTGTTTGAGAATCATCCCCACGGCGACGAAGGGCTCCTGACCCGCTATCGCACCATTCTGGTCAACGGCTCCTTTCTGGCCGAATGTGCTGAAGCCCTCAATTTGATGCCCTTCCTGAGGATTGAAACTGGCTTTCGTAACCGTACTCCCCGGGAGCAGCGGCCGATTCTGGCAGATATAGTTGAGGCCCTGCTAGGAGCTTTATACCTGGACGGTGGCTTGGAACCGGCCAGAAAGTTTGTTCAGCGTTGGATTCTGGCCCGCAAACCGAATTATCCCGCCGAACTGCAGGACTTCAACCACAAGGGAATTCTGGCGGAACGTTGCCAGAGTTTAAAGCTGGGAACTCCAGTATATGAAATCACCGGCACCAGCGGTCCTGATCATAGTCGAACTTTCGTGGTTCAAGTAAGAGTAAACGGTAAGGTTGTCGGTTTTGGGGAAGGACATTCCAAAAAGGAAGCCAGTCAGAATGCAGCAGAGGATGCCCTTAAAAATTGGGAGTTATTCTTCCCCGGCTGAAAGAGACTTACTTTTCGCCCTGACGGCATCTATATTCCTTTAACCAAAACATTGCAAGAACCCTCGATAGGGGAGTGTATTATGAAAAGACTATTTCTGCTCGTGCTGGCTTTAATCAGTAGTACAGTGCTGTTGTTAGCCCAGGATGAAAGCAAAGGTAACAACCGCCAGATGAATATGGGCCTGGGGGCCGTAACCATCGATGGTAAGCTGTATAACCAGATTGCTTTGCGGCCTGAAGTCGCCTTTGGTAAGCTGGGGGTTGGTCTGGATCTGGTGTTGTACCTGGATTCCGAGGGCCGGCTGCGGAAAGACGAATGGAATCACCCCCAGGATCTCTTGGATAAAATCATGTATCTGCGCTGGGGACATCCCGGGGACGTGTTTTACTTCCGCTACGGGGCTCTAGATGATGTCACGTTGGGATATGGTATTTTGGTGAAACATTACTCAAACGTCACCCAATATCCCACTTTTCGCAAAGTAGGGACCCGTCTTGGGTTGAAAATTCCACTTTTGGGTCTCATCTGGGGAGTGGACGGCTTCGTGGCGGATTGGAAAGATATGGCCCGTGGGCCGGGGTTGTTCGGAGTTCGGGCCAGTGTAGGTTGGGACGGGTTTACCTTCGGGGCCTCGGTAGTGGCGGACGGCAATCAGTACTTAGGATTTAAAGACCGGGATGGCGACGGCTACCCAGATTTGCTGGATGATTTTCCCGATGATCCTGATCTCTACAAGGATTCCGATGGCGATGGAATTACCGATCAGGAAGACCTGGACGTAGACGGAGACGGCATTACTGATGTGGTTGACAGCCGCATTCCAGGTTATACCGGTCCCGTGATTCAGCTTGATCCGGATTGGGAACGTAACATCAAACCTGATCCCATCAATATCAACCAAGATAGTAAAAGTCTGGCAGCCATCGGATTCGACATAAGCCATCCCTTGATGGATAATGGAGCTCTAAAACTTTGGGCCGCTGTGGAATTAGCCAAATTCCTAGGATCACACGTGGATCCGAGCACGGGTAGAACCATTAACCATGGTTGGGGGTTTGCCCCAGGGATACATGGTGATGTACTGCGACTGGTACATTTTGATCTGGAGTATCGCCAGAGCTCCGAAGCTTTCGCTTTCAGCTTCTTTGATCAGAACTATGATTTGCAGAGAGTTACGATCGGAAGCGATAGTTTGGGGCATCCTGAAGCCATAACCCGGGATATGCAAATTCTTAATGCGCCCCCTTTGAAGGGCGTCTTCGGTTCCGCTTCGGCCAATTTCCTCAATCTAGTTGAGGGGACAGCGTCCTATCAAGACTTGCGCTCTGACACCAGCGCGCTTAAAAGCTTTCACGCTTCTTTGGGACTGAAGCCTGGTCTTATTCCTAAAGTCAAGGAAGCCTTTGCCTATTTTCAGCGTATGAATGTCGCTGACCCGTTTGATTTCATTAGCGAAGGTTCTCTAATGGGTTATCGCGTGACTATTACGCTGGGAGGCGGAGCTACCCTCACCTGGAATTTCATCAAGAGCTTCCGGGATCTGAATGGGGATGGAATAATTGATACTTCCCCCGGCTCCAAAGAAGTGTTCACTACAACCACGTTTGAAACGGGATTTAGTTTTTAAGGGCAGACAGTTTAGCAGAATGAAATGCTAGAGCCTTGGCGATAAAGCCAAGGCTTTTTTCTTATTTCTTTAGAGATTGAACTAGGTTTTGAATAGATGAATCTTATCGATTACCGCTACGATTAAAGCCCTTACCGGGGCCCGCTCATCCCTTAAGACCAGGCGGGCGCCGGAGCCTTCATCATTTACCAGCACCAGGTCACCTTCTCCGGCTTGCACCGTGTCGATGGCCATGAAGGATTCTCCCTGGGGGTCACCTTCGGGCGTAAGGGGTTGAACCACCAGCAGCTTTTTACCCTTCAAGCTGGGGTTCTTCATCGTGGAAACCATGGAGCCGATGACCTTGGCGATAATCATGGGGTCAAAAATAGATGATAAGCTGCATTGAGAGTATGTTTTATGTTCAAAACAGGCTGATAACTCCCAAGGTAGCGGCCAGGAAGATTCCCGCTCCGATAATTGAACCCACACCTACCAGGAGAAAAGTGGAGCGACGGGCTAATCCCAAAACTCGCGCCAGGCTCATACCTGTCCACACCCCACCTGCAAAAGGTGTGGCGGTGATAATCATTACTGACAGACTACCTAAGCGGGCCATCTTGTTAGAAACTCTTAGTCGCCGCAGTTTTTGCTGTAATCTTTCAGTACGTTGATGGATATAAGTGAAAGGAAAGACATGATTGCCAGCAAGATGCAGGAAATGATCAACAAGGAACATAAGGAGTAAGTCAGTTCCTACCACTATGGCAGCGATACTATAGGGGGAGAAGCCCACCAGCACACCGTAGGGGAAGGCTCCTTTCTTGCCTATAAGGAACTGGGTGATGATTAGGCCCAAAAGGGCCAGCAGGCGCTTAATCAAGCTCGCCGTTCCGTTCGGCGCGGTAAACTACCAAAAGACGCTGGACGGCCGTCAGATTGGCACCGATAGCAATCAGAATAACTGTCCAGCGCAACACCATATCACCGCCTCCCCAGCGCAGGTCAACTGGAGCATTGATTATGGCACCCGTAGCCAATAATAGCATCCGCTCCGGCCGCTGCAGCCACCCTACGACTTTCTTGCTGCCGAGTCCTTCCGCTCGCGCTCGGGTGTAACTGACCATTACGCTACCCACTAAGGCCGCGAAGGTCCAGTAGAACATGGCGCCGTCTGGATACAGACGGAGCATACCCAGGAAAATCATGAATTCCACATAACGGTCCAGGCTCGAGTCCAGTAAAGCGCCGAAACGGGTAGTGGTGTGAGTTAAGCGGGCTACTGCACCATCCAGGGTGTCCAGTAGCCCGCTGAATAACAGAAGGAGACCAGCATAAAAGGTATGATCGGTTCCAAAAGCCACCGCCGATAACAATCCGATTCCCAGTGCCAGCAGAGACAAAGAATTGGGTTGTAGGCGGGCGATGGGAGTGTGTTCCAACAAACGACCTAATGTTTTGTAGTAAAAACTGACAATTTTGGATCTGGTTATCTCTAAGTTTGTTGGTTGCACGCTTAATTTCCTTTCCGGCCGGATTCAGGATTGATAGTTCTCATAATACTCAGTGCCCAGATGAGTAATGAGTTTCTCACCTTGCATCCAGCGTAAAGTGTTTTTCAGTTTGGTCAACTGAATGAATAGATCATGTTCTGGGTAAAGTCCCGGTGCCGTCATGGGACTCTTGAAATAAAAGGATAACCATTCCTGGATGCCGCCCATGCGACTGCGGAGCGCCAGGTCAGTGAACAACACTAGATCCAGTACGATAGGCGCGGCTAAAATGCTGTCACGGCACAAAAAGTCGATCTTGATTTGCATGGGATAACCGAGCCAGCCGAAAATGTCGATGTTATCCCATCCCTCTTTGGAATCGCCGCGAGGCGGATAATAGTTGATCCGCACTTTGTGGTATAGGTTCTGGTATAGATCTGGGTAGGTTTCGGGTTGCAGAATGTAGTCCAGCACCCCTTTCTTGCTCACCTCTTTGGTGTGGAAAGAGGCCGGATCGTCCAGCACTTCTCCGTCTCGATTACCCAGAATATTAGTGGAGAACCAACCGGAAACACCCAGCAAACGAGCCTTCAATCCCGGTGCCAGGATGGTTTTCATCAGAGTCTGACCGGTTTTGAAATCCTTACCGGCTATCGGCAGGCGTTGTTTTTCCGCCAGTTCCAATAAGGCCGGAATGTCCACCGTCAGGTTGGGAGCTCCGTTTATAAAAGGTACTCCACTCTGCAAGGCCGCATAAGCGTAAATCATGCTAGGAGCGATATTGGGATCGTTCTCCTTTAAGCCTTTTTCGAAAGCCTCCAAAGTCTGGTGAACCGATGCCGGTTCGAGATAGGCTTCAGTACTGGCACACCAGATCATCACTTCCCGGGTCGTTTTTTGTTCCTCCCTGAACCGACGGATATCCTCCATTAATTGTTGTGCCAGGTCCCACTTACTGGTTCCCTGTTTGACGTGCGTGCCCTCCAGTTTTTTCACGAAACGTTTTTCGAACACTGCCGGCATGGGTTTGATCTTTTCCAACACGGGTCGAACCATTTCCAGATCTTCCGGAGTCAACACTTGTGCTTTCCGGGCAGCGGTGTAGCCGTCATCGGGAATGGGATCCCAGGCGGCAAACACCAGATCATTCAGCTCAGCTAGCGGCACGAAATCCTTAATGAGGGGTACTCGCTTTTCGGGTCGTTTACCCAAACGGATAGTTCCCATCTGAGTCAGGCTACCGATCGGCTTACGCCAACCACGGCGGATAGCCTCAACTCCTGCGATAAAAGTGGTTGCTACTGCACCTAAACCGGGTATCAATACTCCCAGTTTACCTTCTGGTTTAGTAATGTTCCTATTCATAAGCCTTGCTCCTTATTCTCCATTTTGTAACGACTGCTTGACTTTTTGCCATTCACTCAGAAAAACAGCCCAGGCAGTACCATAAGCTACTAGAAATATCATCCAGGGATATTGGGTCGGTTTTCCACCGGCCAGAATTGCTGGAGTATTCCAGAGATAGGTCATAAAGATCACCAATCCCACTCCACTTTCCACCAGCCAGGCTTTTTTAGGAAAACTGGGTGGCTGAGTCTGTTCCCCAAAGGGAGCCAATAAGATGCCGGCAATCACTAACGCCAGGGATACCAGTAGGGGACTTAAAACTGGTCCGACCCAGGGTAAGGGAATAAGGAACAAAATATCCCAATCCAGCAGCGAGGTCGGCCAATTCAAAAAGATCTTCAACCAGGCATAATACCCCAGATCCCAAACTCCGAAAGCTAGAATAAAGGCCGCGAAACGAGCTATGAAGTTTTTCCCTGCCAACCAGGCTAAAACTGCCAGGAGTATCAGGGTGGCCGTTTCCCGGCCGACTTCCACAGCTAAAAGCGGTAGCTCCAGAGAGACCAGGGGAAAATGGAAGCCTTCCGGGTAGTAAAGCTGCCGTAAATAAACTACAACGGCGGCTTCAATGTAGGCAAAAGCTAAAGAGGCTATGGTAATGGCCCAAAGACGACCCTTCACAGTTATTCTCCTGTTTCGAGTTCGATTGACCGTTCTGGGTAAGGCATCCCGGGCGATGAAAATTTAAAACCCTCAGCTTCCAGGGTTCTGCGGGCAGCCCAGTAACCTACAACAATAGCCAGGTCCCCTTTATTGAACTCCCACGATTTGATGGATCGAGTATTGGGCTCAATTAGCAGATCAGGGGGAGTTAGTCGCAAGCTGAGGTGAGCCAAATGAGCTTGAGCGATCATAAAAGTATTCTGGGCGATTTTGAACAACCCGGGTTCCGGGGGCTGAGTATTTCGAGATTCCGAGTGAGACCAGCGTTTAAACCAGCCGCCCAGGAATCCGCTCCAATTTTGTCGTTTTTGGCCATTCCCCGGAACGGAGCGTAGTTGAGTCGAGGGCAGAATTCTGGCCTCGTCGGCAGGTGGCAACAAAACGTTCACAGCGATGACGAATTCTGCCCCCATTTTGCGCACCACATCCACAGGTACCGGATCCACCAGTCCTCCGTCCACTAATAGAGTGTCGCTCTGCAAAACTGGAGTAAAAATTATTGGAATTGAAATCGTAGCCCGTACCGCTTTAACCAGGTCGCCCCGTTGCAACACGATCAAACGACCGGTGCGGATGTCCACAGCCGTTAAAGCCAGGGGAATCAGGGTGATCTCCAACCGCTTTATGGGATAGAGAGAGTCTAGAAGTTCAGTCACAGCCTTGCCTCTGGTCAGGCCACTCCTGGCGAATGAGGGGCGAAAGAGGGAGGCCATTTTTCTCCAATCGGTCTTTTCGGCCAAAACAATCAGCGTGTCAATGGGTACGCCGGTGACGTAGGCCGCACCCACCAAGCCGCCCATGCTGCTACCGGCCACCAGATCCGGCTTAATCCCTGCTTCTTCAAAAGCTTTAAGGACCCCAATGTGGGCTAATCCTTTTGCGGCTCCACCACCCAGGGCCAACCCAATCGTACGGTGCTGTGCCAGAGCTTGTTTTAGAGTCAAAGAGGAAAGCTGAGCAAAAACGGGGGAGATTGACAATGAAACAGCAATGAGCAGATACAGGAATACTTTCAACCTTATCCAGTTTGAATCCACCCCGGCGTTTTTCCTCATCACGTTCATTCTAAGTTTTGGTTAAATAGAAAGTTCCAGCTTTTATTGAGCTTCTCAGGGGCTGTATTTTTTTTGACGGTGAGCGTCTAATTTTCTCCATCTCTCCAACCATGTAAATATGCCATAAATACAATTAGTTGTGAGTAATTATCCCAGTCGGGGTTGCATTTTTAAGCTTTCTTGAGCCGGGGAATAGGTATTTACCCCGTAAAGTTCCACGTAAGCTGTTTTGAACTGAGCACCACAAACCGTTTTTCTCAGTCCGCAATCACACGTAGGGAAGGCTGTGCTGCTGGGATAAACCGACCGATAGCCGCTACTTTTAATTTATTTGCTTCAGCCCTTTGTAAGTATCTCCGCGCAGCATTGGGTGGCAAAGCAATCAGCAGGCCCCCAGAGGTTTGAGCGTCAACCAGGAGCATTTTGATATCATGCGGCAGGTTTTGAGGCAGCTCCAGGTGTGGCTGTAGGTACTGCCAATTGTTTTTCGTTCCTCCAGGGATGAATCCTTCCTGAACCGCCACGCGGGCTCCGGGAAGAAGCGGGATAGCGGTGGCGTTTATCTCCGCCGCCAGGTTAGAATCCTGGATCATCTCCCACAGATGTCCCAGTAAACCAAAGCCGGTCACATCAGTAACGGCATGAACTTCAATACCCTCCAACAATTGGGCCGCCTGTTGATTCAGTTCCAGCAGGTTATTTAAGAATGCTTTCTCCACCGCTTTATCGAGCCCTTTCCGTTTGAGGGCGGTGGCCAAAACTCCGGTACCCAACGGTTTGGTTAGCAACAGCCAATCCTCTGCTTTCGCGCCCTGGTTGCGCCACAGTCGTTGGGGGTGAACTAACCCCGTGACGGCTAGGCCGAATTTCGGTTCGGCATCATCCACCGTATGCCCACCTACGATGGCTATCCCCGCTTCCTGGACTTTATCGGCGGCGCCTGCCAGAATGGCCTGCAAAACCTGCATCGGTAATCGGTTTGCCGGAAATCCCATTATGCTCAAAGCCAGTATTGGACGGCCCCCCATAGCGTAAATATCGCTCAAAGAGTTTGCCGCGGACACTGCCCCGAAGGTGTAAGGGTCATCCACGATGGGAGTAAAGAAATCCACCGTTTGTATCAGGGCATGTTCCTCATCCAACAGATAGACCGCCGCATCGTCGTTAGCCTGGTGGTCCACCAGAATTCGACTGTTGGGTGGTGGCCCCGGCAGCTGTTGCAAAGCTTTTTCCAGAAGTTGAGGACTTAACTTGCAGGCGCACCCCAGGCCAGTAGTATACTGGGTTAGTTTCACCGATTCAATCTCGCGAAATATAACATGAGTGGTAGCTTGCAGTGCCTTGACATGGTGGGTTATTATCTCTACTGCCTTGTCTATCTCTTCTAGCGTAGTATTGCGCCCCACCGAGATACGCATCGTGGCTTCCGCCAATGTAGGAGGCACCCCCATAGCTTTTAGAACATGGGAAATTTCCACGCTCTCACTATGACAAGCGGCCCCGGCCGATATGGCCAGTTCGGACATCTCCGCCATTAAGGCGGCACTGCTTATTCCTGGAAAAGCAATACTGCTGGTGTTGGGTAAACGCTGGGTTTGGGAGGCGTGAATCACCAGCCCTGGAAAATTTTGCTTAAGTCCCTGTTCTAGCGCATCGCGGCAAGTACGATAATACTCACTGAATTCCTTAAGATGTTGCCTGACTAATTCGCATGCTTTCCCCAGACCGACTATGGCCGCCACATTCTCTGTCCCCGGACGTAAGCTTCGCTCCTGAGATGCACCTTGCAGAACGGATTGTAATTTCAAACCCCGTCGGACATAGAGCGCTCCGATACCCTTAGGGCCGTAAAACTTATGGGCGGCGAGGGAGTAAAGCGAAACCCCCAGGGCCGATAGATCGACGGATATTTTACCCACTGCTTGGGCTCCATCCACGTGCAACGCTACTTTCCGGTCGTTGAGGATTCGAGCAATGTTCTCTATAGGTTGGATGGTACCGACTTCATTGTTGGCGTGCATGATGGAAACCAGAATCGTGTCCGATCTCAAGGCCGTTTCTAGATCCTCTGGAGAGACCAACCCTTGCCCATCCACTGGTAGAATGGTTATCTCGAAACCTTCTCGTTCCAGCAAGCGGCAGACTTCCAGGACTGCCGGGTGTTCAACAGCAGAGGTGATGATGTGTTTCCCCCGGTGCTGATTGGCTCTGGAATAGCCGATTATGGCGAGATTGTTGGCTTCTGTTCCACCGCTGGTAAAAATGATTTCATCCGGTTCACAACCCAGCATAGCTGCCACCTGCCGCCTGGCTTTTTCGACTGCCTCCCGGGCTACATAACCATAGGGATGCGAACTGGAGGGGTTACCGAAGGCTTGCTTCAGGAAAGGTTCCATGGCCTGATAAACTTCCGGTGCTAGGGGGGAGGTGGCGTTGTAATCCAAGTAGATGGGTAATTCAGATGAAAGCGTCTTAGTCACCGTTGGAAGTTAAGCTACTACCGGGAATTATGCAGGGGCAAAGAAGGAGGGATGAAAGCCGGAAATTGGAGGACGGAAACCGGAATTTAGGGTGCAAAGTATCTCGGTGGCTAAGTGTCTATGTTTCAATAAATCAGGCTTTACAGGTGCATAGGGGACCAGGAGATAAGGGTGTATGCCGAACGTGCTCGAAGGGTTTATAACCTGTCATTAGCACCATAATTCATTACGGTGCGAAAATGGCATCCGGAATGTGGCAACAGCAACTATGATGTAAGACAACAAAATTTTAATCTCAGTAAGTCCAAGCGGATTTGTTTTTGAGCGTGGCAATAAGGACGATCAATATTTGGTGCATGCAAGGAAACTAGTAATAGTTTCTTCAACGTGTACTGGGAATGGGAATGAAAATTAGGTGGTCGGATTTAGCGTCCAACTGCTTGGTATTTGGTCTATGGAATTT
>CAYXZO010000021.1:0-36507 GCA_964469505.1 uncultured Lentisphaeria bacterium
CTACCCGGTTTTCGTTCGCAGAGGCGGTATATCCATACTGCGGTCGGTGACATATGGACCCCAACGTTTTCACTTCCCACCCCTCCGGAATCGGCCCAAGTTCCGACTCCACGAAGCGGTCGGGGAAGAGGCGCAGGATGTGCTCGGGGAGGCCGAGGGCGTCGGGGTTGTCGCGGTAATGGGCAGCGCGTTGGGCGAATTTGTCGGGGATGGGATTATCAGCTTTGATTGCATTGACCACCACCGGGTCGAAGTCCACGAACCAGCTCTTAAACAGCGCCTGCGCCATGGCCTCCAGCGTCTCATTTATCCGCCGGTTCAGCTCGATCTTGTCATCCAGTGTACCCAGGATGTGGGCGATGGCGCGTTGTTCGGGGAGGGGAGGATAACCCGCTTTGATATTCTCTAGGTCACGCTTGGTGACGTGTCCTAAACCAGTCGTTTGCTTGTTTCGAGCTATTTGCACGAAGTTGGGTTTCAGATACTTAAGGAGGTAGTAGAAGAAAACTCGATCAATACCCTCAGTCGGCTTTACCCGGAATATATGCTGATTGAGCCAACCTTCTGGGCCTCGCCACCAGAATGCGTCGATGGAAGTTTCAGGCTGGCCTGACCAGGAAAAGAGTAGATCTCCAGGACGAACTCGAACGGATTCATCGAACGTCTGCTGAGTGAATTTGGTCTGGCCGGAGATTCCGCCCTTGATCTCTGCTATCTTGATGACAGGTATACCTGTGGAGCTAAACTGGACGTTTCGGAATGCTAATCCGTTTACCCACTGCGCCATTGAGTACAGTGGGACCCTCTGCCAGTGGTCGGGCAATTGGGGGTAGTAAAGCCGTCTTTTGTTGTTTTCCATATCAGTGTTACCCCCCATACGCCAATGCCTCCAGATTTTTCTTGATATTGATCACCGGTTTCCGCTCGGTGTCAAATGTTTGCGCGGGTCCGTCGTCTGTTTGTCACCTTTTTACGTATCACTCTCCATCCCCCACTTCAAACCCAATCCGCCGTTTCGGCTCCGGTGAAGGCGGCGCCATCAACTGGCGGATGGCGTCGAACACCTTTTTGAATTGGTGGTCGTACTTGCGTTCAAGGGCGTCAAGCTTGCGAGCTAGTTCCTCGTGGCTCGCTAGCATCTTACGAAGCTTGACGAACGTTCGCATGATCTGGATGTTGACTTGAATGGCACGCTCGCTACGCAAGACGCTTGAGAGCATGGCCACACCCTGCTCGGTGAAGGCGTAGGGCAGATAGCGACGACCACCCCAGGATCTTGAGGTCAAAGATTGTGACCTCAAGATGTCGAATTCCTCTTTGCTCAGCTGAAACATAAAATCCTCGGGAAACCGAGAAATGTTCCGCTTGACCGCCTGTACTAGTACTTTCGTCTCCACGCCGTAAAGGGCGGCCAGGTCGGCATCTAACATCACCTTTTGCCCGCGTATAACTAGAATGGACTGCTCAATTCGCCCTAAAGGCATGAGATCAGCCTCACCCCCCATACCCCAGAACCTCCAGATGCTGCTTTATCTCCGCCCCCTGCTACCGCACCTTATGGAATGACTTACAGAGAGTTAAATACACATAGTTTTAGTCGTTCCCAATATCATCCTCGCCGACTTTTTGGCTCTTCCCCAATACAAACCGGGCGTGTTCAATACGCAGCATCTCGTATGGGGTTAGAAACCGAATCCTCAGTCCGACGCAGACATTGGGAATCTTTATCCTTTTCCTTGAATCGGAAGGAATTTCATGGGTCACGACGGTATATTCATGTGCCAGCGCATGGGCTATGAGGTAGTAGTCCGCCACCTGGAAGAAAGTATTTACCGCTGCTGGTTCATATCCTTGTTTAACCACCCACTGACTCACCTGGCCAAGAGCATCCATTGTCTGTGAATCTGGTGGCAAAAAAAACGATGAGCCTCGTTCTATTGCCCATTTAGCCAGCTCATCGTTCCCGGCAACGAGCTCATTACTTACTTTCTCAATACTGAACACCTTCTGTGCGTTATTCGCCTCAATCAACCAGTCCCAAAAGGCTGGGCAGAAATCGAATCCGTAATGCAAGTTTTTAGCCTGAATAAACACGTTAGCATCGAGCAAATAGGCCATCACACAACACCTAATACCTGGGCAAACTTTTTGAAGGTTTCTGCCTTGGAGATGCCTAACATCCGGTAAGCATCGCGAAACAAGACTTGTCCCTCATAAGCGCTACTGATTAAAGCACGGGCAAAATTTTTACTTACTCTCCGGCTGAGGGTACTGTAAAAATCTCCGCCTTTTTCGGTCCGAGCCTGGCGCTCATAGGCTAATAAGCGCTCCAATTCCTTTTGGAATGCCTTTTGGTAAGTCTCCCAATCTAGATAACTGCAGTCAAAAAGCCGCCGTAGAATAACCAAGGTGCTGACTTTGAACATTCGTGCCAGTCGATTCATTTCCATTGGTAAAGAATTTTTGGGGTCATAGCTATACATCAATGCTGTCGCGGGGACTAGTAGTTCCGCCGCAACCTTATTACACCAATTTTCAACACCATCGTCTGGAGTGCGGAAGACTTCGGAATCGGAGATCCCCGATTTCCCCAGCCAGACATGGGCTAGCTCGTGAGCCAGGGTAAATATCTTTGCCGAGACAGTGTCAGCGCCGTTGATGAAAATCAGCGGCGCTAAATCATCGACTAATGCAAAACCACGGAACTCGTCCGGATCGAGTTTCCGGTGGGTATTGCTTCCCACGACCCCGTTTACCATGACCAAGATGCCATTGGCCTCAACCTGGTTGATAAACTGACTAAGTGCTTGCGTCCAGCTCGGAATATATTTGCGTTCTTTAATATCAAATTTAAAGCGTTCCCGTATATCGGTGGCCACTTCATCGGGATTGTCACTTATGGAGGCAGATCCGACAAAAGAGAGTGGTTCCTCACCAAGGGATAAGAGGTAGTTTCGATACCAATCCTGGGCATGTTGACAGGAATAAATAGTCTCGAGAAGTTCAGCGCTGGGCCTTGAATATTCCATCCGGGGTAAGGTGCGAAAGTCGGGTATGGGAAGCGGTTCTTCCGGTGGAGAATCCAGGAAGAGAAAACCTAATGGCACATGGAGCGTTTTCGCTAGTCGTTCTAGTTGTTTTAGAGTTGGTTGTGCTTCTCCGCTTTCCCAGGACTCGATATTGGGAAAAGCTTTTTTCAAGGTTGCAATGGGCCGGGAGGCTCGCTCGCGGGCCCAACGCAGCAATTCAGGTTTCACATAGACTCGTAAACTTTTTGTCGCTCTAACTCCCATATCCTAATACCTCTAGGTTTTTCTTAATCTTCGCCTCCAGATTGCGCGCTTTATTGAACTGCTCGTAGAGCTTTTTTGTAAGTTTGGCCATTTTTTCCTCAAACGGCACGCCGTCGTCTTCCTGCTCCTCCGCACCCACATAGCGACCGGGAGTGAGCACGTAGCCGTGCTCGCGAATTTGTTCGAGAGTCGCTGATTTCCACCAGCCAGGTTTGTCCTGATAATTTTCACCCTTTTTCCAGGCGTGATAAACGTACGCTATCTGGTTGATTTCTTCCTGAGTCAGTTCCCGGTGAATCCGGTCCACCAACTGCCCCATGCGCCGGGCATCGATAAAGAGTATCTCTCCTTGCCGATCGCGGAAACCCCGGTTGGAGTCGGCTCGCTTGTTACGGGTTACAAACCAGAGACTCACGGGAATCTGGGTGGTGTAGAAAAGCTGGCCCGGGAGCGCCACAATACAATCCACCAAGTCGTGCTCGATGATGCCCTTACGGATGGCGAGTTCAGCCTTGGTGGAGGTTGAGAGGGAGCCATTGGCCATTACGAATCCTGCGATTCCCTGGGGGTTGAGGTGGTAGATGAAATGCTGAATCCAGGCGTAGTTGGCATTGTTCACCGGTGGCACGCCATATCTCCAGCGAGGGTCGTCTCGAAGTCGCTCGCCACCCCAGTCGCTCATGTTGAACGGCGGATTGGCCAGGATGTAATCGGCTTTAAGATCCTTGTGTAGGTCATTGAAAAAGGTGTCCGCGTGGTGGGGACCGAGGTCAGCATCAATGCGACGGATAGCTAAATTCATTTTGGCTAAGCGCCAGGTGGTGGGGTTGGATTCCTGTCCGTAGATAGCAATATCTCCCAGCCGGCCGCCATGCTCTTCTACGAATTTTTCGGACTGCACGAACATGCCACCGGAGCCGCAACAAGGATCATACACCCGGCCTTTATAGGGTTCAATCATTTGGACCAGCAACTGCACCACGCACTGAGGTGTGTAGAATTCTCCCCCTCCTTTGCCTTCGGCAGCGGCAAAACGCCCCAGGAAGTATTCGTATACCCGCCCCAGCGGGTCCTTAACTCCGGATTCTTTAGCTTTAAGGTTGATATCACCCACCATTTTGACCAGTTCGCCCAAGCGGGTTTTATCCAGGGTCGGACGGGAATAATCTTTGGGTAGCACACCTTTCAGGCTCGGGTTTTCCCGCTCGATGGCAGTCATAGCTTCATCGATCACCCGGCCAATGGTGGGTTGTGGCGCCTGGGCCTGGATTTGCTCCCAGCGCGCTTCTGGTGGTACCCAGAAAATATTGGCTGCCAGATATTCGTCGCGATCTTCCGGATCCGTGTATTCGGTTTCCTGTAAGGCTTTGAGCTCGTTGTATTTTTCCTCAAAGGCGTCGGATATGTATTTCAGAAAGATTAGCCCCAGTACCACGTGTTTGTATTCCGAGGCGTCCATATGACCACGCAGCTTATCGGCCATTTCCCAGAGCTTGTTCTCAAAACCGAGGTTGGCGCCATTTTGTTTGTTCTTCGTCATTCGGCCTCCTTCAAGATATGCACGCGCCCGTCAGATTTGTCGATGTCATGTAATAAATACGCACACCTTGGCGAATGATAACTTGCCCTAATTCAGTTCCCACAGCCTTAAACCTCATTCAGTTTGCCAATTAGCGTATTTTACTGCAACTGACAATTGGTGCAAATGGGTTTACACTTCCCATTTCTTGTTTTCTCGTCTAATGGCAACTAACAGCGTCTCAGCTACTATGATCCACCACCGTCACCTGGAGCGGGGTGGGACGTGACACCACGTCATGGGAGCAGCTTTCTAAAAAGGAAAAACAAAATAAGCACAATACCAATCTGTGTGCCCATTCTGGAAGAGAACAGTTGTTATTAATCGACTGAGTTTAATCCGTTGAAGAAGCTTTCCACCCGAACGGCCACTTCGGCTCAAGAAAACTCAACCCTATCCGTTGCGTATTACCCCCGGCGCCTTCCAGGGTGTTGGTCTGTAGGGCGTAGTACAAGGTGAAATAACGGGTCCGGACGGCAGCGCCCAGCCGGAACGACTTCTGGGAGTTGCGACCCAGAAAGAGAAAAACCTGGTTTTTGAAACCGATTTCCAGCCCCATGGCGGGAGTCTTGGAGAATTTGAAACTGTTCAGCTCCGTTTGCCACTGTACCACCGGGCGCAGAATGAAGGGCGTGCGCTTGCTACGGTAATAGTAGTCGCTACCCACGTAGAGAATGGGTCGGTAGGTTTCGGTGAGACCTGTATTCCAGAATACCACCGTGGTGAGGGCGTCGGTCAATTCCGCACCCAGGCGCCAGGAGGGGAGGGGCTGATACAAGGCACTGAAATGAAACCCAACTCCTATTCCTGTAGCGGAGTACAGGTCGTGGAGTAACAGGCGGATGGTGGCCCCCAGGGCCAGTTTGCGGGTGCGGGGGAAGGCGCGGCTCACTTCCACCGCCAATTGACTGACCCCGAAACGCTTTACCCGGTGGATATCCAGTCGTTCGCCCGGGTCTAATCTGCCGTTACCCTCGCCCGCATCGCCCGTGCCGGGCTGGCCGTCGGCCCCGTAATCCAGCAGAGCCTCCCGGGTGTCGGCGATATTGCTGACGGCGCCCCGGAATAGCGCCAAATTCCATCGGCCTTTACTAACGAAAAGTCCATCCGTCAGGTAAGCCGCGCCGAACCCGGAGGTGTGTTGCCAGGCCAGTTTCAAGGGACGCGCCTGCAAAGCGGCGGCGTTACTCCCCAGGCTGACCTGGGAAAAAGAAAGAGCGTAGATTTCTCCCAGGGCGTAGGCGTCCAGCGCCAGGCCGAGGGTAAAAGGTTCTTCCCCCAGATTGGCTTCCGCAGCGGATAACCACCAGGGAGTTATCAAAACCAGAAGCAGTGATTTATACCAGCGCACTTTAGACCTACGCGCGGAGCCACCGGCCAGTTCCCGGAGCATTATTTGCGCACCTTCTGCACCAGCTCGTTGATGAGCTGCAAAGCCTCCAGCGGCGTCATCCGATTCACATCCACTTCGCGCAGTTTTTCTTCCACCTGGCTGGGGGGCGCGGTGGGGAAGAGATCCAGTTGCCGGCTGTCATAGGAGGGGGGGCTTTCACGCACCCGCTGCTCATGCACCACGATCTGGCCGTTGTCCAGGCCGGACAGAATCTCCGCCGCCCGTTGGACAACCTCCAGGGGCACTCCCGCCATGCGGGCCACGTGGATGCCATAGGATTTGTCAGCTCCGCCGGGCACGATTTTCCGGAGAAAAACGACCTGTTCGCCGTATTCCCGTACCGCGATGTTGTAGTTTTTGACCCGCGGCAGAATCTTTTCCAGCGCCGTGAGTTCGTGATAGTGGGTGGCAAACAGGGTGCGGGCGGCCAGTTCGGGATGGTTGTGGAGATATTCCACCACCGCCCAGGCGATGGACATGCCGTCGTAAGTGGAAGTACCCCGCCCGATCTCGTCCAGTATGATTAAACTCCGGCGGGTGGCGTTATTCAGGATATTGGCCGTTTCCTGCATTTCCACCATGAAGGTGGATTCACCGCGCACCAGGTTGTCGGAGGCCCCCACCCGGGTGAAGATGCGGTCCACTAGGCCGATGCGGGCCTGCCGCGCAGGGACGAAGGAGCCGATCTGCGCCATGAGTACGATCAAGGCCACCTGGCGCAGGTAGGTGGATTTGCCGGCCATGTTGGGACCTGTGAGGATGATGATCTGCTCTTTGTCGGCGTTCAAGTAGGTGTCGTTGGGAATGAAACTTTCTTCCACCGGCAGCATCTGCTCCACTACCGGGTGACGTCCTTCTTCGATTTCCAGCTCCAGTGAGTCGTCCAGCTCGGGGCGCACGTAGTGATTCTCGAAAGCTACTTGGGCCAGGGCGGACCAGCAATCCAGGTGCGCCAGAAAGTCGGCGATGTCCTGGAGCTGAACCGTATGCCGGAATACCAGTTGCCGCAGTTCCTCGAAGAGAGCCTGCTCCCTAGCCCGGGCCTCCTCTTCCGCCGTGAGCACCTGTTCTTCCCAGCGCTTCAGCTCTTCGGTGACATACCGTTCGGCGTTCACCAGGGTCTGTTTACGGATGTATTCCGGCGGCACCCGTTCTTTGTGGGTGTTGGTGACTTCGATGAAATAGCCGAAAACCTTGTTGTACTTGACTTTTAGGGAAGGGATTCCCAGGCGGTTTCGTTCCCGATTCTGGAAATCCACCAACCAGTTGCGGGCATTACCGGCCAGTTCTCGAAGGCGATCCAGTTCGGAATCCACTCCGGGGCGAATGAAACCACCCTCTTTCACCCCCACCGGTGGATTTTCCACCAATTGAGCGTGGAGGGTTTGTTCCAGGGAACTCAGGTCAGGTAAAGTCTTCAGTTCCTCACCGAAAGGTGCCGCCGTTTCTGCGAAAAGCTCCCGGATGCGGGGAATCAAGGTCAGTGTGTCCGCCACTCCCGTCAAATCCCGGGGCGAAGCCCGACCGGTACCCAGTTTGCTCAACAACCGTTCCAGATCCGCCACCCGACGCAACAGGTCGCGGAGATCTTCACGATAACCAGCATTTTCATAGAAAAAATTTACCCGCGCCAACCGCTGCTCCAGAGTGGGACGATGCATCTCGGGCCGTTGTAACCACCGGCGTAACAAACGCCCCCCGGCTGCGGTAAGGGTACGGTCAAGAACCTGAAACAGCGTACCTTCGGTACCACCCTGGAGCGACGTGAAAATTTCCAGATTACGCAGGGTGTCGGAGTCCAGGACCAGCCCTTCTTCAGCAGCCAGGAAGCGCAGGCGGGTCAAATGTTCCAGCTTACGTCCCTGGTACTGTTGCAAGTAGTAGATGATGGCTCCGGCGGCCTGCACGGCCAGGGGATGGTGTTCCAGACCGAAGCCCTTCAGATTCTGGGTACCGAATTTTTTAGCCAGCAAATCGGTGGCGTAAGTGTGGTTGAAAATCCAGTCTTCCAACTTGGTCCAGAGGGGCTGCTTGACACTGTCCCAGGCCGGCGGCTCCTGACTCTGGGGCACTAGAATCTCTTTAGGATTCAGCGTGGGGAGGAAACTTTTCAGGGTGGTGGCTCCCATCTCGGTGCAGAAAAATTCGCCGGTGGAGACGTCGATTACTGCGGCCCCCCAACGATTTTCACCGGAAAGGAGCGCCACCAGATAGTTGGCTTGCTTGGCCTGGAGTAACTGTTCGCTAAGAGCAGTTCCCGGAGAAACTATTTCCACCACCTCCCGCTTGACCACCCCTTTAGCGGTTTTGGGATCCTCTACCTGCTCACAAATGGCCACGCGATACCCGGCTTGCAGCAGTTTATACAGGTAATTGTCCAAGGCGTGATATGGGAAACCCGCCAGGGGGGTGTCCGCGGCGGCGCCGTTGGAGCGGGAAGTCAAGGTTATGCCCAGTACCCGGGAGGTTATTTTGGCGTCCTCATCAAAAGTTTCGTAAAAGTCCCCCATGCGGTAGAGCAGAATCAAATCGGGGTATTTGCGCTTGATGGCGTAATACTGGCGCATCAAGGGCGTGGGAGCTGGGGCAGCTGAGGTTTTGGACTTCATGGGGCGAATATACTCCAAGCCGACGCCAGTGGCTGCAGGATTTTCATCCTCAAGGGTTCTCCAACGACTCACCGGTCCAGATGCGCACGTCGCCCGTGCGTTTAGTGTAGCCCTTGCGGTCGGCCCAGTTAAGCAACGGTATGAGGTATTTCCGTGAAGCCGGGAAAAAGCTCTTGCACTCCGAGACGGAGAGGGTACCGTGTTCTTTGAACCATCTTCGTAAATCGGCCACGAACTGGTTACAGGTTTCGGCGTGATAGAAAAGGTCTTTATCCACCTGGATGATGACCCCTTGATGAATCAGGTAGTCCATGACTCTCAAACCGGCCGCTCCCAGTTTGTTCTCCACATCGGCGGGACGGGGCGGGGTAGTGGCCTCCCGGCGGAACCAGGCTTCCAGCTGATCTCGGACCGCTTCCTCTGCAGGGGTCAAGCGCGCCTGAAAATCGGCTAATTGCAGACGGTCCCTATGCATTTTCCAATGGCCTAATTGAATTTCACGGTTGATGACGAATTCCAGGGGGTCTTTGCCGCCCGGAAGTTGATTTAGGGGCATCCCTGCTTCCTGGGGATGTTGGGAGTGAAATTCTTCCAGTATCCGCTGGATTTTTTCCCTGAGATCGTGGTAAGCCTCCTCCGACCAAACCTGGGAGGCCTGTTCCAGCAGGCTGGCCGAGGGCAGATTTTTTTCAAAGGTGGAAGGATCGAGGCCGAAAAGGGTTTGAACCGAGTGGGAGTTGACTGGATGCCCCAACCACTTCACATAGTGTCCCATCTGCTGTGGTAGTGAAGACTGGAACAGACGCTCCGGAGCTTCCAGTGGTGGTTTGGGATGATGGCGGCTTTTTTCCCAGGGCCAGGCTAACTGGCCCCCGCCGATGGTAAGGGCCGGACTGGGATTACGAACTACGAAACGGTCGCCGCAAACGGCGCAGACCGGTTCCGGAAAGTGCAGCCGGACCCAAACCTCCTCCCCGGCCTGAATCCGGCGTCGGGATCCCAGTAAAAAGCGGGCGGTGTGTTTGCCGGTTCCCAGATAAACATGCAGCGGCTGGCCGTCTTTGATGGGCCAAGGAGCGGATGGGAGTAGTTTTAGCCGGGCCAACCAGAGCGGATGGGCGGTGTAATATCGGGGGGCGGTAATGAAATCGCCCCGCTGTATCTGGTGCTCACCGGCACCCCCTAAGTTTAAGGCAGCTCGATCACGTAATTGCACTTGGGGAACTTCCTCGCTGTGACTTTGCAAGCCCCTCACAGGGAAAAATTCGCTCCCGCCGTTGATGGCTACCTTTTCGCCCAAGCGCAATCGCCCCGAGAGGACAGTTCCCGTTACGACCGTACCGAAACCTTTCTTGATGAAAACCCGATCCACAGCCAGCCGAAAAGCCTGGGGAGATTCGACCTCGGGTAATCCGTTGAGTGCCTTTTCCAGTTCCCGACGTAAAGCCGGCATACCCTCGCCGGATTTAGCTGAAACGAGTACGATAGGGGCATCTCCGTAGCCATTTTCCTCAAGAAAGCTTTTCAGATCCTCTTGCACCAGGTTCAGCCACTCCGGTTCCACCAGATCGATTTTGTTCAGGGCCACTACCAGTTGCTTAATGCCCAGTAAGCGTAAAATGTCTACGTGCTCGCGGGTTTGGGGCATAACTCCGTCGTCCGCCGCCACCACCAGCAGGGCCAGATCCACCGTCGCCACCCCTGTGACCATGTTCTTGATGAACTTCTCGTGCCCCGGAACATCGATGAAGGTGATTTCTCGATTCAGGAAGGCGAAACCGATGTCAATGGTCAGTCCCCGGGCTTTCTCTTCGGCCAGACGATCGGTATCCACGCCGGTGAGGGCTTTCACCAGAGCCGTTTTACCGTGGTCGATGTGGCCGGCCAAGCCGATGATCCGCTGGCGTGGCATCAGTCCAGCTTGTTCAGAATGGTTACCAGCGTTGCGTCCTGGGGTGGGAATACCGTGCGCAAATCCAAGATGACGGTATCGTTCTGGATGCGTCCCACCACCGCCGGGCGGGATTGGCGCAACACTCGGGCCAGTCGCTGCGGTGACAAGCGAACGTGGCGCAAAGTCAGGCCAAATGAGGGAATTTTTGCCTCCGGTCCGGCGCCCGAACCGATGGTGCTGTCACAGGGGCCCGGGGCAGCGGTCAGGGCTGGATTGGTAAGCCGCGTAGCGATTGCCCGCGCCCGATCCTCCAATTCCGCCGGGGTTAAGGCCAGTTGCCGGTAGAAAGGGATTCCGGCGGGAGGGTGTCCCTGACCGGGGTACCGGGCCAGAGTTTGGTGAATCAGGAAAAGCTGGAATTTATCAGGCCGCAGAGCGCGTAGGAGTTGATTGCGCCGCATCTTGCGGAGCCAGCGGGCGCCGCCCACAATGAAGCCGGCCTGGGGACCACCCAGCAGCTTGTCGCCGGAAAAGGTGATGACGTCAGCCCCTTGACGGGCGATCTCGGCCACCAGCGGTTCGTCATCCAGAAATCCACCGGGGGGCCGGACCAAAGCGCCGCTGCCCAAATCGGCTACCAGGGGAATATCGTGGGCCCGGGCCAGTCGCGCCAATTGCTCCAGGGAAACGGAGCTGGTGAAGCCCTGGAGGCGGTAATTGGAGGGATGGACCCAGAGAATGGCGCCGGTGCGGGGCGATAGCGCGGCTTCGTAGTCGGCCAGGTGGGTGCGGTTGGTGGTGCCGATTTCCACCAGCCGAGCCCCAGCCTTGCGAATGATTTCAGGGATGCGGAAAGAGCCCCCGATTTCCACTTCCTGCCCCCGGGAGATGATTACTTCCTTGCGGTTGGCCAAAGAATTGAGAGCCAACAATACCGCCGCCGCGTTGTTGTTGACCACCAGGCCCATTTCCGTTTCGGTGAGGGCGCAGAGCCAGGGTTGCAGAGGCGCGAAGCGGTCGCCACGTCGGCCAGAGGCCAGGTCCAGTTCCAGGGCGATATAACGATCTCCCCAGGTAGCCAGTTGCTCCAAGACATTCGCCGGTAGAGGTGCCCGGCCCAAGCCGGTATGCAGTAGCACACCAGTGGCGTTGATGACCTCTGGGTAAGGTTGGGCCCAGTCCTTCAGAAGCGCACGCACTCGAGTAACCAGTTCGTCAAAAGAGGGAGAAGCGTTCCGGGTGCGGGCTTCAGCTATAATCTGGCGGCAGGCCAGGCGTTTGAGCTCATGGGGCATCTCTATTGCTGCTATTGCGTGCAGTAAACGGTCCACCGAAGGCAGACTTCGGCGCGGATCGGATGTTGAACTCAGGTCGCGGGCACTCATGAGTAGAACAAAAGTTTAAGGGCAAAAAAGATTACCGCAACGGTAACAACTTTTTTTACGAAAGCGTGACCCCCACGAACTGCCAGGCGGGTTCCCAGGAAACCGCCGGCCAAATTTCCCAAACCCAACAAAAGACCCACCGGCCAGACCACTAATTCGTGGGAGGCAAATATGATCAGAGCTATGGTGGTGAACCCGATTATGATGGTAAGCTTCACAGCATTGCCGTGCACCAGATTCAGGCCCTGCCAGGTGATGACCGCCAACACCATGAAGCCGACTCCCGCTTGAATGTAGCCCCCATAGATACCTACCAGAAAGTATAGCAGCCCCGCCTTGAGCCAGCTTCCCGTGTACTCTTCGGGCGTGATGGTCTTCTCTTCGGGCCCGGTGGGTCGCAGCAAGGTGAACAGGGTAACTATGATCATGAAAAAGGCCAGGGAGACACGGAATTGGGAATTGCTTACCAGGGTTGCGATCCAGGCTCCCAGGATGGCTCCGGGCAGGGCTGCCAGTCCAGCTTTCAGGGCGAACCGACCAGGATTCACGCCCAACTGCATGAAACGACCCACGGCACTGGTGTTTTGAATAAGAATGGCCAGGCGGTTGGTGCCATTGGCCAGATTTGGTGGTAGTCCCAAGAAAATCAGCAGCGGCAGGGTAAAAAATGAGCCGCCCCCAGCCAGAATGTTCACCACTCCGGCCAGAAAGCCGACTCCCAAGATGGCCAGAGAATTCAGCGGAGTAAAGACAAAGCGCTCCACGGCGCTAAAGGTCGCCTATTATAAAAAAAGAAAAAGCCACAAAACGTGGCTTTAACCGGTTTAAAAGGTTTGAAGCTCAGCGACCGGGTCGGAGCTCTTTGATACGGGCCTTCTTGCCCCTCAGCTTACGGAGGTAATAAAGCTTGGCCCGGCGCACCTTACCCCGCCGTAGTACATGGATTGCGGCTATGGATGGTGAATGTAAGGGGAAAATGCGCTCCACACCGATACCGCCGGAAATCTTACGCACGGTAAAAGTGGCGTTGATGCCCTTACCTTTGCGGGCGATGACGTTGCCTTCGAAGCGCTGAATTCGTTCTTTATTACCTTCCACAACCCGGACCTCTACGGCTACCGTATCGCCGGCTTTGAAGTCGGGGATATCGGTCCGCAGTTTATCGGCGGTTAACAGATCAACTTTGTCCATGATGGTGTTCCTCCAATTCAAGCATGTATTTCTGATATAAATCGGGCCGGCGTTCGCGGGTTCGTTGCAAGCGCTGCTCATGGCGCCAGGCGGCAATGGCCTGGTGATCACCCGAGAGTAGAATTTCAGGTACTTTCAGTCCTTCAATTTCCGCCGGGCGGGTGTAATACGGCGCATCCAGCAGTCCCGTGGGAAAAGTATCGCCGGCCGTGGATTCGGGATCATTGACGGCTCCCGGTAAGAGACGAATCACGGCATCCAGGATAACCATGGTTGCCAATTCGCCGCCAGAAAGCACATAATCGCCAATACTCAATTCTTCATCTATCCAACGTTCCCGCACCCGCTCGTCTACGGCTTTATAACGGCCGCAGAGGAAGACCAGGTGGGGTATTTTGCTTAAGCGTTCTGCATCCTCCTGCCGGAAAAGCTTGCCCTGAGGAGTGGGGAATACGGCGTGGAAATCAGTCCCCGCAACATCTTTCAGCGCATGGAAGGCTCGGAAGATAGGTCGAGGTTGCAGTACCATTCCGGCCCCACCGCCGTAGGGGGCATCGTCCACGTGGCCGTAGCGATCGTCAGCGAAGCGCCGCAGATCCCAGCAGTGAAGTTCTGCGCTGCCGTTGCTGAAAGCTCGACCCACGATACCCACACGGGCAAATTGCTCGATCAGCTCCGGGAAAAGAGTGATAACGTCGATCCGCATCAGGAATACCGGGGTTGGTGGGCTATGATGCGTTGTTTTTTCAAGTCCACTTGCATAACCCAAGCTGAAACGAAGGGGATCAGTATTTCCTCTTCGTCTTCGCGCTGGACCACCAGGGTATCCTGGCCCGGGTGGTAGATCAGTTCTCGAACCTCACCCAGGCGCTCTCCCTCCGGAGTTTCAACTGTGAGTCCGATCAGATCCTGGACGTAGAATTCGTCCTCTTCCAGCGGAGGAAGAGCCTCACGAGGGGCTGCCAGTCTAACTCGGCGGAGGGCTTCCGCGGCGTCGCGATCCTCAATTTCCTCAAAACTGAGTAAACAATGGGTGGGGGTTCCCCGGGCCCCGATCAAGTGCAGCACTTGCTCTCCCTTCGGGGATAAAGCATAAACGGTAGTAACGCCCGCTAAATCTTCCACGGTGAACCCCCATAACGTGGCCACGACTTCTCCGTGCACACCGTGAGGCCGGCGAACCGTGGCGATGATTGTTCGCTGGTCTCCGATGGCCATCCTGATTTGATTATTCGAGGATTTCGAGCATGGCCCGACTGCTGCCGGACTTAGCCGAAACGGCCGCCAGCAGCGTCCGGAAAGCTTTTGCTGTGCGCCCTTGCCGGCCGATGACTTTACCAACGTCCTCTTTGGCTACACGCAGTTCGAAAATGGTAACCCGTTCGCTGCTGACTTCGTTGACTTGCACTTCCTCCGGATGATCCACCAGAGCTTTGGCTACGTACTCAACAAACTCCTTCATGCTCGTCTCCTTTTTTTCACCTTGAACACGCTTCTCCTTCTGCGCCTAAGCTTATGGAAAAAAAGAACCTTGGTAAAGATTAATTTTCGTCTTCAGCCGATTCTGGCGCTTCCTTTTTCGGTGCTTCGGGAGCAGTCTCCTCAGGAGCTGAACTTGCAGTCTCTTCGGGCTCATCAGCGGCTTCAGTACTAGCAGCCTCTTCCGCCGGTACGTGCTTGATTCCCTTCTGGCGCAACAGTTCCCGCTTCTGCAGCTCTCGATTAATGGTAGCCTCATCGGCTCCCCGTTTCAGGAGCTCGTATTTCAGGGTTAGCCCTTCGCGCCGCATGAGGCTCCGCACGGTATCGGTGACCTGAGCTCCCTGTCCCAGCCAGTGGAACAGTCGTTCCTCGTTGATTTTAATCTGGGGCGGATCGGGTAAAGGATTATAGTACCCCAAAGATTCCAGTGTTTTGCCGTCCCGTGGAGCTCGGGAATCGGCCACCACGATCCGGTAGAAGGGACGCTTTTTACGACCCATTCTTTTTAAGCGGATGCGTACTGCCAAAGATACCTCCTTCGCATCTAATGGTTAAAAATTCATTGGGAAACCCCGCAGCAGACGACTTTGAGGCATCTTACGAAAACGCGCCAACATCTTCTGCATGCTGCGGAATTGTTTAAGTAGCTGATTCACTTCTTGAACCGTAGTTCCGGACCCAGCGGCAATACGCCGCCGCCGGCTGCCTTTGATTATTTCCGGACGTTGCCGCTCCAAAGGCGTCATAGAGTTTATAATAGCTTCGATGCGCACCAAGCGCCGCTCATCAACCGGCATTTGTTGTAATTTAGCACCCCCCGGCAGCATCCCCAGCAGTTCTTTCAAGGGCCCCAGTCGCCGGATCTGCCGGAGTTGATCCCGGAAGTCCTCCAAATCGAAGCGGTTTTTACGAAGTTTTTCTTCCCAGCGTTGAGCTTTTTCCAGGTCAATTTCCTGCTGGGCTTTCTCCACCAGGGTAACCACATCACCCATGCCTAAAATGCGATCGGCCAGCCGCTGGGGATGGAAGGGATCCAGCGCCTCCAGTTTTTCCCCGACTCCGATGAACTTGATGGGTTGGCCGGTCAGGTAGCGAATAGATAGGGCGGCCCCGCCGCGGGCATCGCCATCCAGCTTGGTAAGTACAACCCCGGTGAAATCCACCGCTTCCATAAAAGCTCGAGCCGCGGTTACGGCATCTTGCCCGGTCATTGCATCGGCTACGAACAGGATTTCACTGGGTTGAAACCGCTTTTTCAAGCGCCTGATCTCGGCCATCATCTGTTCATCCACGTGCAGGCGTCCGGCGGTATCCACTATAGCCACATCAGCAGGTATGCGTCGGGCTTCTTTCAAGGCCTGGGATACGATTTCTTCCGGTTGAGTACCTTCCGCCCCGCAATAGACGGGGATGGAGCTTTGCTGTCCTAGAACTTTTAGTTGCTCCACTGCTGCCGGCCGGTAGATATCGGCGGCCACCAGGAGGGGAGATCGCCCTTTGCGTTTCAGCAAGCGGGCTAGCTTGGCCGCAGTGGTGGTTTTGCCGGAGCCCTGAAGCCCAACCAGTAATATTACCGCCGGTGAACCGGCCAGTTGTAACGGGACGTTTTCTTCCCCCAGCAGCCGCACAAGTTCCCGGTGGACGATTTTAATGAACTGCTGGCCGGGGGTGATGGAGCGGAGAACTTCTTGGCCCTGGGCTTTGGCTTGTACCTCAGCCAGGAAGTGTTTCACCACATCGTAGTGAACGTCAGCTTCCAGAAGGGCGCGGCGGATGAGCCGTACAGCCTCCTGAATGTTTTTATCGGATAACCGGGCCTGCCCACGCAGGCGCTTGAAAATATTGTCGAAACGTTCTGTAAGTTGATCTAACATGCCCTTCCCGAAAAAGCTGCCGAATATATCCGCCGCCCATAGGGCTGGCAAGTGTTTTGCCCAATGATGACGGGAATAAAAAGAAACCGGTGTACCTGGGGAGAGGCAAGACTCGAGCGGTAGAATCGGGGCAAAATTCGTCCAGCTATTGATTAGTGGGCAAGGCTTATTAAAGAGTGTTGATTTCAGCTACTAAAAATTGAGTTACACTATTTATGTAAGTGCCTTGGGAAGGCTACTGATTTATAAAATTTGGTTGATTGTTAAGATAATCTAGAGTAGTATACTTTAAAGTAGCTTAACGGGAGAACAATAATGTTTTATGACAGGCAAGACGAATTAGCAAGTTTAGATAGATGGTATAAAGGACCCGGTGCACAGCTGGTGGTGGTTTACGGTCGAAGGCGTGTAGGAAAAACTGCCCTTCTCAGGAGATTTGTAGCTGACCGGCCGCACATCTACTACTTAGCTGATTTATCAAGCGAGAAAGAACAATTAGCAGCCTTTTCGGAACGTGTATATCAACTGACAAAAGATCCGGTACTAGTCGATAACCCATTTTCGAATTGGAGTGCTTTATTTGCTTACCTGGCCAAACTCGCCATTAGAAAAAGATTAATAGTAGTGATAGATGAATATCAGTATCTGCAATCCGCTAACAAGGCTCTCTCTTCAATAATTCAGAAAGCGTGGGATGAGCAGTTAGAAAAGAGTTCCATCTTCCTAATATTATGTGGCTCTTATGTGTCATTTATGGAAAATGAGCTTCTGGCATATAAAAGCCCATTATACGGTCGTAGAACCGGGCAATTATTCATTCGTCCCCTTGCATTCGCACAAGCGTTACATTTTTTCCCCGATCTCAGCATGGAAATGAAAGTGGATGCGTACGGTATTTTAGGGGGGCTGCCAGCTTATTTAAAACAATTCAGCACTATCAGGTCTATACGAAGTGGTATCGTAAACAAAATATTGCAGCCGGATTCTTTCTTATTCAACGAGCCGCAGTTTGTGTTGATGCAGGAGCTGAGAGAACCGCGGAATTATTTCGCCATCCTAAAAGCCATCGCTCAAGGGAGAACCAGGTTGAATGAAATCGTTCAGACCAGTGGTCTGGAGCGGGGGATAGTTACTAAGTACTTGGAAATCCTGCGCAATTTGCGGCTGGTGGAAAGGGAAGTTCCGGTTCAAGAAGAACGTCCCGAAAAAAGCCGCAAAGGCATATATCGTATTTCAGATAATTTTTTTCGATTCTGGTTCCGATTCGTTTTTCCCAACCTAGGGTTGTTGGAAGAGCGACGAGGAGAATACGTGCTGCAAACCAGGATCTGGCCTTACCTTGGCCAGTACATGGGACCGGTTTTCGAGGACGTATGTCGTGAATATCTGAGATGGCTGAACTTACGGGCCCGTATTCCATTTAATATTTTTCGTATGGGCCGCTTTTGGAGCGGGGAAACGGAAATTGATCTCGTTGGTTTTGACGAAAAGCGGGAAACTCTGCTGGTAGTAGAATGTAAATGGACAAATAAAAAGGTCGGTATAAATGTTTTTCAAGCACTAAAAGCAAAAGCTCAAGGGCCATATTTCAACAGGGCCAAACATATCTATTATGCACTTTGCACAAAAAGGGGGTTCACCCCTGGTTTGCTTCGAGAAAAGCCCCCGAATCTGTTGCTCTTCAGCCTTGAAGACATGATACTCGCCTGGAAGCAATAGTTGATGTTTCCCTCGCTAAATTACCACCCTTATTTTCCGGGAAGCTTTTAGGGACTTTCGTTGCACCATAGCCAGCCAAACCTATATTTGCCGCGTAAAATGAAATGGAGACGGTGAAATATGGCGCGATTTCACTTGAAGAAGGGATACGACATCCCGATTGCGGGTGATACAGAACCCGTGGTGGTAAACGGCAAGCGGCCCACGCTGGTCGCGTTGCAGCCTTTCGATTTTCGTAACCTGAGACCGATGTTGAAAGTGGCCCCTGGTGATCAAGTACGAGCGGGACAGGTACTGTTCGTTGACAAGAAAAACGAGGCCATTCGGTTTGTGGCCCCGGTAGGGGGGACCATTAAGGACATCGTCCGGGGAGAACGGCGGGCGATCCGCCATGTAGTAATTGCTACCTCCGGTACTGAAGAAGCGGTGGAGTTTTCCAAACACGACGAAAGTCAATTGCATGAGCTGTCAGGTGAACAGGTGCGGCAGGCGCTACTGGAAGGGGGATTGTGGCCCGTCCTTCGGCAACGTCCTTACACCCGTATCGCCGATCCGGAAGCCACTCCAAAGGCCATTTTTATTTCGGCGGTGGACAGCGCACCCCTGGCTCCAGACACCAAGATTCTGCTTCAGGACCGGGTAAAGTATTTCCAAGCCGGTATTAAGGTTTTGCAGAAACTGACCACCGGTAAGATCCACCTCTCCGTGTCGCCGGCCAATGAAGCCTTTTTCGGCAAGGTGGAAGGGGTGGAACTGCACGTGTTCAAGGGGCCTCATCCGGCCGGTAATATCAGCGTTCAGGTATTTCACATTGATCGTCTGCGGCCCAAGGAGATAATCTGGTATCTGCATCCAGTGGATGTAGCCCGGGTGGGAGAATTCTTCCTGGAAGGACGCTATCCGGCGGAAAAGGTAGTGGCGCTGGCAGGTACGGGGCTGGAAAAACGTGTATATGTGAAAACCGTGGAGGGGGCTCAGATCAAGGAAGTTCTACAGGAACAGCCCGATGCAGCAGAATTTCGTTTCATCTCTGGTGATGTACTTACCGGTACCAATGCCGGTCTGGAGGGGTATGTCGGTTTTTATCATCATCAGATCACGGTTATCCCCGAGGTGAAAGGCAAACGCCTGTTTGGTTGGGCTGTACCCGGCCTAGAACGCCCTAGTTATCTGCCGACGTATCTGTCCTATTTCACTGGCAAGAAACGTTTCGAGATGGATACGGACTTGAACGGGGAACCGCGGGCGTTTGTAGCCACCGGAATTTATGAGGAAGTAATGCCCATGGACATTTTACCGGTGCACCTGGCAAAAGCAATTCTGGTGGAAGATATCGAACTCATGGAAAAACTGGGAATTTACGAAGTGGACCCCGAAGACTTCGCCTTGTGTTCATACGTCTGCCCCTCCAAATCGGATTTTGGTGAAATCGTGGAACGGGGCCTGAGGTTGATGGAAAAGGAAGGCTGAGGGTATCATGAAATTCAAAGCACTGGATAATTTCCTGGAGCAGTTAGAGACTTCGATTGCGAAAAGTCGGCTCCGGGTGGTGCGTCCCATGTTGGGGGCGATCCACACCTTCTTTTTTACACCAGGACATGCCACCAAATCCGGTCCCCACGTACGAGACAACACCGATATGAAACGTTTTATGGGGACTGTAATTGTGGCTTTGATTCCCACCATCATCGTGGCGATGTATAACATCGGCTTACAGGTGGGGATTAAAGAATTCTGGCCGGCTCTTTTAAAAGGTGCTGAAGTGTTTGTTCCCCTGGTGCTGGTGACCTATGCGGTGGGATTGTTCTGGGAGATGATTTTTGCTCACCTGCGGGGACATGATATCAATGAAGGTTTTCTGGTTACCGGGATTCTGCTACCTCTGACGTTGCCACCAACCATTCCCCTCTGGCAGGTAGCGGTGGGTACCACCTTTGGGGTAATAATCGGTAAAGAAATTTTTGGTGGTACCGGCATGAATATTTTGAACCCGGCTTTGACTGCCAGGGCCTTTCTCTTTTTCTCATACCCCGGAAGGATGTCCGGTGATTTGGTCTGGATTGCGGCTGACGGAGTTACCCAGGCCACACCATTGGCTACCGCAGCTGCAGCGCCCGGGTCAGCGGTGGCGGCTCTGCAAGCTGCGGGATATTCCTGGCAGAAACTGTTCTTGGGAACCATCCCGGGAAGTATTGGAGAAACCTCTGCGCTGGCCATTTTATTTGGTGCGCTGGTATTGATCATTACCCGCGTAGGGAGTTGGCGTATTATGCTGGCCACAGTCATTGGGGCCATGGGAATGGCTGGTCTCGTCAACTTACTGGCGCCCTCCACTGCCCAGGGAATGCTATCACTTCCCGCTCAGTATCACCTGGTAATGGGTGGCTTTTTATTCGGTACGGTGTTCATGGCTACTGATCCCGTTTCCGCAGCCGGCACCCTTACCGGTAAATGGGTGTATGGGATACTGATCGGGGTTATGACTATACTCATCCGGGTTTTCAACCCGGCCTATCCGGAGGGGATGATGTTAGCGATTTTGTTCGGTAACGTTTTCGCTCCCCTGATCGATCACTTTGTGGTTCAGGCCAATATCCGGAGGAGGCTGAGCTATGCGCAGTAAAAGCTACACTATGATGTTCGCCGCTGCGGTTACCTTGGTTTGCAGCGTGCTGTTGGCCTCCGCCGCAACTCTACTCAAGGATCGTCAACAGCTGAATATCGAACTGAACCGTAAATACAACATCCTGCGGGCCATGCGCCTGGTAGAGCCCGGGCGCAAATACAACAAACAGGAGCTTCTGAACTTATTCGATCGGCAGGTCAGCTCTTTCGTGGTTGATACGGCGGGGAACAAGATCCCCAACATGCGGGCCGAGGATGTAAAGGAAGGGGATAAACACCTGCTACCGGTGTATGTAAGCCACAAAGCGGGTGAAATCGATGCTTATTGTATTCCCATCCAAGGCAAGGGGCTTTGGTCCACCATCAAGGGCTACCTGGCCCTGGAGAAAGATCTGAACCACGTCAAAGGAATAACTTTTTATTCCCATGGTGAAACCCCGGGATTGGGGGGTGAGATCGAAAAAGAGTGGTTCACCAACAACTTCATTGGTAAAACAATTTTCGATGAGCAAGGGCGATTGGTTTCTATCACCATCGTCAAGGGCAAATTGCGTCCGGATGCCAAAGGGAAAGAGCATAAAGTTGATGGCATCAGCGGGGCGACCCTTACCGGCCGCGGAGTCAACAACTTTCTGAAGGCTAATCTGCAAGCCTACGAGCCTTTCTTCCGTAAAGTGAGAGGAGCGCAGCAAAATGGCCATGTTTGATCATAAAAACATGAAGTTCCTGAAAGACCCGCTGATGGATAACAATCCCATCGCGGTCCAGGTGTTGGGAATCTGCTCTGCCCTGGCGGTTACAGTGCAGATGCGCACTGCGATTGTGATGGCGCTGGCCGTCACTATTGTTACCGCCTTCTCTAACCTGGCTGTTTCTGCTATTCGTAAGCAAATCCCCGGAAACATACGAATTATCGTGGAACTCTCGATTGTTGCTACCCTAGTGATCTTGGTCGATCAAACCCTGAAAGCCTTTCTATTCGACATCAGTAGGAAACTGAGTGTGTTCGTAGGGCTCATCATCACCAACTGTATCATTTTGGGAAGAGCGGAGGCTTTCGCTTTGCAAAATAAACCATGGCCCAGTTTTCTGGACGGCATTGGCAATGGTTTAGGGTACAGCATGATTTTGATTGCAGTCTCTTTCGGACGTGAATTACTGGGCAGTGGGTCTTTAATGGGCTACCAGATTATTCCCGACAGCTTCTATGCTGCGGGGTATCAGAATATGGGACTGATGGTACTTGCTCCAGGAGCTTTTATCTTACTGGGACTCATTGTCTGGATTCAGCGCATAATTACCCATACGGTAGCGGAATAAAGGAGGCGCTGCCATGCATCTGATTAGTCTTTTCGTTAAAACGGTTTTTATTGAAAACATTCTTTTAGCCTACTTCCTGGGGATGTGTTCGTTTCTGGCCATCTCCAAACGGGTCGAAACAGCCGTTGGTCTGGGGGGAGCCGTAATTTTCGTGCAGGTTATTACTGTACCGACTAACTGGGCTATCCATCACTTTCTGTTGGCTCCGGGGGCCTTGGCCTGGGCCGGTTTACCTGATGTGGATCTAAGCTTTTTGGGTTTCATAAGTTACATCGCGGTTATCGCTGCCATTGTACAGCTGGTGGAGATGATTCTGGATCGTTTCAGTCCCGCTCTTTATAGCGCTCTAGGAATCTTTTTGCCTCTGATTGCGGTAAACTGTGCCGTACTGGGAGCCTCATTATTCATGGTCGAGCGGAACTACACCTTCACTGAGTCAGTGGTCTACGGTCTGGGAGCCGGCGTAGGTTGGGCTCTAGCTATTGTTTCTATGGCAGCCATTCGGGAAAAGCTACGCTATTCCCAGATACCCGATGGTTTAAAGGGATTAGGCATTACAATGCTTATGACTGGTTTGATGGCCATGACTTTTATGAGCTTTTCAGGAATCAGTTTTTAGGGGTTCACCGTGAACGTCTTACAACTCATTGCACTCAGCGCGGTAGTTTTTACCGGAACCATACTCTCGCTGGTCGCGCTTCTTAATTATGCTTCCAGCAAACTGGTAAACACTGGTAAAGTGAAAATCCTGATTAACGATGACGAGGAGAAGTCACCCTTGGTTCAAGCCGGGCAGACTCTGCTTCAGGCCCTGGCGGAACATCAGATCTTTTTACCGTCCGCCTGTGGAGGCGGCGGCACCTGCGGTATGTGCCGTTGTCAAGTCTTAGAGGGCGGAGGGGAAATATTACCTACCGAGAAGACTCACATCAACCGAAAGGAAGCTCAGGAACACTATCGGTTGGCCTGTCAGGTGAAGGTCAAGACCGATATGCGCATCAGAGTACCGGAAGAAATCTTCAGCATCCGTAAATGGGAATGCACGGTACTCTCTAACCATAATGTGGCGACCTTTATCAAGGAGTTGGTGCTGCAGCTTCCGGAAGGTGAGAATCTAGAATTCCGGGCTGGGGGTTACATCCAGATCGATATCCCACCCTATGAATTAAGTTTCAAGGAATTCGATATTGATGAAGAATATCGTCCCGACTGGGACAAGTGGGATATGTGGCGCTATACCTCCAAGCTGGAAGAACCCATCTTTCGGGCTTATTCCATGGCCAATCACCCGGCCGAGGGCAATATAATCAAACTCAATGTCCGAATTGCCACTCCACCGCGGGGGCTAGATGTCCCACCTGGCAAGGCTTCGTCCTATATTTTCAACTTGAAACCGGGAGACAAGGTGGTCATCAGCGGGCCGTATGGTGAGTTCTTCGCTAAAGATACCGACCGGGAAATGTGTTACATCGGTGGGGGGGCCGGTATGGCTCCCATGCGTAGCCATATTTTCGACTTACTGCTCACCAAACGCACCAAGCGCAAGATCACTTTCTGGTACGGTGCCCGTTCCAAGCGGGAGATTTTCTACGAAGAGGACTTCCGCCGGCTGGAAAAGGAATTCCCCAACTTCAAGTTCTATATCGCTCTATCCGAACCGTTACCGGAAGACGATTGGGACGGACCGGTGGGCTTTATCCACCAGGTAGCCTACGATATGTACCTCTCCAAACATCCAGCTCCTGAGGATATCGAGTACTACATGTGTGGTCCACCACCCATGATTGATGCGGTTAACAAAATGCTGTACAACCTGGGTGTGGAAGAGGAAATGATTGCTTACGATAAATTCTGACATCCCATGAAAACTCCCAACCACCCCAACCTTAAGAAAGGCCCACGGTGGCCTTTCTTTTTCGGTATCCTTCTGGGACTTTGGGCTATTACGGCTTGCAGTCGCAAAGTTTCCCCGGCACCCGAGGTGCGGCTACAGGGTACGACCATGGGGACCACCTACCACGTCACATTAGCGGATACTACTTTCCCTGTGGTCAAGCAGGTACGCCTGAAACAGGCTGTGGATAGTTTATTGGCTGAAATTAATAACGTCTTTTCCACCTACATCCCGGAGAGCGAGATATCACGCTTCAACCGTGCTCCGGCCGGGGTGCCCTTTCCCATTTCAAAGGAATTACACACGGTACTCGTGGCCAGCCTGCGTTTGAATCGATTGAGCGGGGGGGCGTTTGACATCACGGTAATGCCATTGGTCAACGCCTACGGTTTCGGTTTCCGTCCGGCCCCGGACACAATACCTCGTGGACGCCAGCTGGATTCGCTGAAGGCCCTGGTAGGTTGCGATCATCTGCAATTGACGGACACTACTCTTCTCAAGGATAAGTTGGGGGTAATGATCGATCTGAGTGCCAATGCCAAAGGTTATGGTGTTGACCGTGTGGCCGAGTTTCTGGCACGTCGGGGTTTTAAGAACTTTATGGTGGAAATTGGTGGCGAGGTAGTCGTGAGGGGCACGAAGGGTGGCCGTTTGTGGCGAATCGGGATAAACCGACCTGTCAATGAACTGGATTCGTCTCAATTGCAACATATTTTAAAGTTGCAAGATATAGCTGTTGCCACCTCCGGAGATTATCACAATTACCGCAATGTTCAGGGGAAATGGATTTCACACACTATAGATCCGCGTACAGGCAAACCGGTGCCGCTAAGTCTGGCCTCGGTTACGGTGATAGCCCCTACCTGCTTGGAAGCCGATGGGTTAGCCACTGCTATTATGGTTTTAGGTCCCACGGCCGGTCTCAGCCTACTAGAGCGCCTTCCCAAGGTGGAAGGTCTATTGATTCAACATCAGGGACATAACAAGTTCCGGGAGATTATGACCAGCGGCTTCAGACGTTATCTGGCGGAGTGAGTCAAGCGCTAAGACTAGCCGCTGTTTTTTTAGTTAAGAAATGGAAAAAGCATTTCAGACCTTAGTTGGCAGTGCCAATTGCCCCAGCAGGGCTGGACGGTCAGCACCGGTAACCGACGGAATATTCCCCGGTAGGCCTCGCAAAAAGAGGTATCCCAAATAAGCCATCCCTAGGGCTTCCTTCACCTCCTGAAAAGAGGGTATATTCCAACTCATCTCCGGGAAAACCCGTTGTAGGGTTGCCATTAGGGTTCGGTTCTGCGTGCCGCCTCCGGTTACGAATGCTTTCGTGGCTTTGAAATGTGGAGCGTGGTAGTCTAGTTCGCGTTTGATGCATTCCACGGTGAATTGGATCAGGGTTCGGAAAAGATCCAACCAATCCTGTTTCTGTCTGGGAGCCGCAAATCGAATCAGTTGCTTTACCCACTCGGAGCCGAAATCTTCCCAACCAGCTGATTTGGGAGGTGATTTTTTCAGGAATGGGTGAGCGAGACAGAATTCCAGTAACCTAGGTCTGACAGTTCCTTCTAGGCTAAACCGACCTTCCAGGTCACAGGAATATTTTCCTTCTGACCATAGGCGCACCGCCTGATCCAGGGCCATATTGGCAGGTCCCACATCCCAGGCCCGGATAGGTTCCTTGGATTTTGCTGAGGGGAGCAAGGTTATGTTCGTGATCCCCCCCAGATTTAATGCTAGTACGGATTGTTCCTCGGTCTGCCACAGAAAACGGTCCAGGACGGGAATCAAAGGGGCGCCTTGACCTCCTGCCGCCACATCCGCGGCACGGAAGTCATAAACCACCGGAACATGTAGCTGGGTTGCCAGCACTGATGGTGTTCCCAATTGCAAGGTGTAATGAGGTGGTCGATGAGCTACGGTTTGTCCATGCAGTGCTATCAGGTCATAATTGTTTAAATAAACTAACTGCTGGGCGACCCAGCGAGTGCTCTGGAAATGAAATTGGGCCAGTTTTTCCGTTGTCAGATCTAGGGGGTTGCGGGTTACGACTTGCCAGTAAGTGGGCAAAGGAATAGACTCAGCTTTCAATATTTCATGGAGGGGTTGCGCTCCTTTTCCAGAAAAGCGGACTTGACAAATATCCAAGGAATCCCCCGAAGTGCCGGTCATCAAGCCCACAATGGTCACGGTGGACCTCTGGCGCAGCAATTCCCAATCGTCCCACACGGGCATAGTTAATTCTATGACAGTACTTAATTAAAACCAGTTCATTATCCGCTATTTGAATTGTTTCCAGGGTGGGTATCGGCTATTTTTGCCCGCCGTGATGGACGAAGTCGTTTTATTTAACTTAAACCAAGCATTGAGTACTTTATCAGGAATACTGGTATTAACCCATTTTTTATTAACAGAAGGATAGACAATAGCCGTGAAAATCGATGTTGCAGATAACTCCGTGGTTTCAAAGCAAATCCAGGTCCACATTCCCTGGGATGAATTGGAGCCGGTTTACCAAGACAAATTGAAAACTATCCGGAAAAAGATCCAGTTGCCGGGTTTCAGACGGGGCAAGGTGCCCATGGCTTTGGTACGGGAGCGATATCGGGATGATGTGTTAATGGATGTGTTGGATGAGATGATCGCCAAGGCTTACCGGCAGGCGCTGGAAGAGAACGATTGGAATCCGCTGGATCAGGGGCGGGTTACACAGGTTGAGCCCCTGGCTGAAGGTTCTCCCATGGAGTTCAAAATCGAGTTGGAGGTTGAGCCGCCCGTACAATTGCCCAATTATAAGAAAGGGTTCAGCTTGACCAAGGTGGTGGTAACACCCACTGAAGAAGATGTGGACAAAGCCTTGGAAACCATACGGGAACAATTTGCCACTGCCGAACCCCATCCTGAAGGGGCGGAAGATGGTGATTTTCTGCAGGTGGATATTCAGAAATTGGACGAAACCGGGCTACCCATCATCGGTAGCCGCCTGGAGAATCGTCTGATAAAGATAGGTGAAGGTGTTTTTGGTGGTGAAGTGGCAGAGAGACTCAAGGGCGTAAAACCGGGTGAATCGGTCACCATTCAGATTCCGGATCCGGACAATTCCGGGCAGAAGATGTCTCTAGCCCTGGATGTCAAGCGCGTAGAGGCTCAACGCTTACCTGAACTAAACGACGATTTCGCCAAGTTAGTCAATCCCGAACTGTCGGGTTTGGAAGAACTCAAACAACAGGTGAAGGAAGATATACAACGGCAGCTGGACCGGGATGCAGAGCGCACCTTTGAACGCCAGATAGCCGACTATTTGGTACAGAAATCCAAATTGGAACTACCGCCGCGTTTGCTGGAGAAAATGTTGGATAGGGCGGTAGAGGATGAGCGTAAACATGCTCACGAGAACTTCGATGAGGAAGAAGTCAGAGAGCGTATAAAACCGTTGGTTATCTGGGAAATAAAATGGTACCTGATCCAGCGGGCCATTGAAAAGAACGAGAAGCTGGAAGTTTCCACCAAAGAATTACGTGAAAGACGCAGAAGGATTCAGCGTAGTTTAGGTGGGAGCAAACGAACGTGGAGTGCTAAAGAGGAAGCGGATCTGGAAGATGAATTGCGTTCAGTTATGCTGCGCGAAAAAATATTCGAGCATTTGAAACAATTCGTTAAAGTGAAAGAAAAACGAATCAGCAGTAAAGAATTGGGAGGGAAATAGATTGATGATCACTGATCAGCTCATTCCCATGGTAGTGGAGCAAACGGGTCGCACGGAACGAGCCTATGATATTTTCAGCCGGCTGCTGAAGGAACGCATTATATTCCTTAGTACATCGATAAATGATAGTGTGGCCAGCTTGATTGTGGCTCAACTACTGCATCTGGAGGCGGAAGATCCAGAAAAGGATATTTACCTTTATATCAATTCTCCGGGCGGCCTGGTGACTTCAGGATTGGCCATCCTGGATACTATGAACTACGTTAAGCCTGATGTTTCCACTATTGTGGTAGGACAGGCCGCCAGTATGGCGGCAGTTTTACTAGCGGGGGGAACTAAAGGCAAGCGGATTGCTTTACCCCACGCCAAGGTGATGATTCACCAACCACTTGGAGGAGCGGAAGGTCCGGCTTCGGATATTGCAATTGCAGCTGATGAGATTTTAAAAACGAAGAAACTTCTGAATAAGCTGCTGGCAAAGATGACCGGTCGTAAACCGAGTCAGATCGAACGAGACACTGACCGCAATTTCTTTATGTCGGCCGAAGAAGCCAAAGAGTACGGTTTGATAGACAAAGTTATTGAAAAGCGGGGATGATCCATGGCGTCTACTTCCCGGTGTGTCTTTTGTGGCCGTTCCCAACGCCAGGTGGAATTGCTGATTTCGGGTCCCACAGGTACTCAAATCTGTTCCGACTGCATCGAAATGGCCCATTCCTTCATTCAGCGCGAGGTACGCCGACAGAGTAGTTCCTTCAAGGCTTCCCTAAAAGAGATTCCCAAACCGGCGGAAATAAAGGCCTATCTGGATCAGTATGTCATTGGGCAAGAGCGTGCTAAGCGAGCCGTGGCAGTAGCGGTTTATAATCATTACAAGCGTATTTTTCTTGACCAAACGGAGGATGAAGTTGAGCTGGAGAAAAGCAATATCCTCCTATTGGGACCAACCGGTACCGGGAAAACTTTGATTGCCAGGACTTTGGCTCGTTTTTTAGAGGTACCCTTTGCGATTGCAGACGCCACCGTGCTAACGGAGGCAGGCTACGTAGGGGAAGATGTAGAGAACATTCTGGTCCGCCTGCTGCAGGCTGCTGATTACGATGTCCCGGCTGCTGAAAGAGGAATAATCTACATCGATGAGATCGATAAGATCAGCCGTAAGGATGGCAACCCTTCCATTACCCGGGATGTTTCAGGAGAAGGGGTACAGCAAGCACTGTTAAAAATACTCGAGGGGACGATAGCTCAGGTCCCGCCTCAAGGGGGACGTAAGCATCCAGAACAACCCCTGGTAAAGATCAACACTGAAAATATTCTGTTTATCGTTGGGGGCGCTTTCGAGGGGATAGAGAAAATTATTGCCCGACGGTTGAAGAAAAGTGCCGTGGGATTCGGTGCCGAAGTGGAGGCTCCGGTAAAAGATCGCAGCAAGTTGTTAACCTACCTAGAGCCGGAAGATCTGCTGGAATATGGCCTTATACCGGAGCTGATTGGGCGTTTGCCAGTGGTGGTTACCCTGGATGAACTTAACGAGCAGGCATTGAAAGAGATTTTACTCAAACCGCGAAATGCATTAATCAAGCAGTACCAGAAGCTTTTTGCCATGGAGAACGTCAAGCTTGTATTCAAAGAGGACGCGTTGGAGCTTCTGGTGGCCCAAGCTCAAAAAAGTAAAACCGGAGCCCGGGGGTTGAGAAGGGCTTTGGAAAAAGTAATGCTGGACCTCATGTTCGAGATACCAGCAAAAAAAGGTGTTACGACTTGTATCGTGACCCGGGAGGTGTTGGAAGGAAAAAGACCGCCACTCCTCCGCTACAAACGCCGTTCGGCGTAGTTTTAATAAGGCCGTTAAAAAAATATTGGGGGAGGGGGGAGAAAATGAACTCAGGGAAGTCGTTAGTTTTTCTGAGGCTTATCAACCTACCGGTGGCATGATGGTTGAAGTGCTTTGTAGCAATATTCTTTATTTTGCAACCGGCGAAATTGCTTGACAGCAATTTCCTGCACCGCTAATTTGATTATAACAAAAGAATGAAGCTGGAGGCATTCCCTATGATAAGAAGAAGTATTTTATTAACAGGCGTTTTTTGCGTCTGGTTGACCCAGAGTTTAATGGCTGGGACAACGGGTAAGATCTCTGGTAAGGTGACGGATTCCAATACCGGCAAGCCGTTACCGGGCGTCAATGTCATCGTAGAGGGGATGGGCACTGGTGCTGCCACCGACGCTTCCGGAGATTACTATATTATTAACCTGCCGGTTGGAGTCTACCAGTTGCGGTTCCAGATGATTGGTTATCAAACAGTTACGGTGAAGGATGTCCGGGTTAGAGCTGATTTGACAACCGTAGTTGACATGGCTCTGAATCCCACAGTACTCAAGGCAGGCAAGAGGGTCGTGGTTGAAGCGAAGCGCCCCTTGATTCAGAAGGACCTGACAGCTTCGCGTAATATTATGACCTCTGAGGATATCAAAAATATCCCTGTTCAGAATGTTCAGGATGTGGTGAACTTCACCGCTGGGTTTGTAAATGGACATGCCCGTGGTGGTCGTTCGGGTGAAGTGATCTATATGGTCAATGGTGTTGGCGCTGTCGATCCTATGAACAACCGCTACGAGGCTAATATTCCGGAAAGTGCGGTAGAGGAAGTCAGCGTATATACCGGTGGTTTTTCAGCTGAGTACTCCAATGCCCAGTCAGGTGTGGTGAATTTCATCACCAAGGAAGGTGGCCCCACTTATTCCGGGCGGATTAAGCTGCGGACCTCGGCTTTGGGACCTGAATCGGGGGCCACGGGGCCGGATGAAACCAGGTTTTTCAATTTTAACGATCACCATCGTCTGAAAGATGCGGAATTTGCTTTCGGTGGTCCTTTGCCGATCAAGCTGATGCCGTTAACCTTTTTCGTATCTGGTCAATATCGGGATGATAATGGCCGGTGGCCCAACGACTATAACAATCTGCGCAGTTTTACCTGGAAATTGGTTGCGCGCCCGACCAAGCACGATAAGCTGGCCTTTTCAGGATTCTTAGGCCATACTGATCAGGGTAATTATGGTCACCGGTATCGGATGCCGACATATGAAAACGAGGATACTGATCATGACGGCCATCTGGATGTAACGAAAGTGGTGCTCAGCACCGATAGTCTCCAGCCCGGATGGCTACCCATCGTTCCAGATTGGCAGGGCAACGATAACACTATGAAACGCTGGATTCTCGTTGATGTGGATGGCGATGGAGATTTCAGAAATGAAGACCGTAATAGTAATGGTAAATTGGACATTGCCGATCTCAATCACGATGGGGACAGCACTGATGCCTTGAGTATGTTGGATGCTCTGGAACTGTTCAATCAGAATAATAGTCAGTTCATGGTGAGCTGGAGCCATAGCATCTCTTCCTCTTCTTACTTCGACGTTCAGGTGAGTCGGTACCTGACCGGCATGCACTATAACGTAAATGAACGAGTGAACGAGGATGTCAACCGCAACGGACAGCTGGATCCAGGCGAAGATTACAACGGAAACGGCAAGCTTGATCCTTATGGTTGGGATCTGTTGACAGACTGGAATGATGATGGATACATAGATGCTTCCCAATATCCGGGTTGGGATCCCAATAAGCCCATAGATGAATGGGGGCCCATGAGCCCCGATTCGACCTGGATGCCCTGGGAAGATGTGGAAATCGGGAACGGTTTACAAGACGCCCATAAGCTTTACATGTATGGTGACGGTAAGAATTTCTATCGTCTCCGTTGGAATACTGACCAGAAAGTGGTCTGGAACATCAAAACTACTTATACCTCTCAATGGAATAAGCGCAATAAGATGAAAGTGGGGGCCGAATTATCGACTTACAACATTTTTGACCATGACGTTGACCTGGCCTCGGGTGGTAATGTTTATGGGCAGAACATTGGCTATATCCCGGGTCACGGGGAGAAGGGGCAGAAGCCGCTGCGGCCTAAAGTAGCGGGTGCCTTTATTGAGAACAAAATGGAATATGAAGGCATGATCGTTAACGCTGGATTGCGGTTCGATTATTTCGACCCCGCCACTAATATGTACCGCGTGAATGAACTGGAAGAGATCAGTGATACTCTGGAAGTGAAACCTAAGTATTACATTAGCCCTCGTCTTGGTATCGCTCATCCTATCACTGAAAGAGATGTTTTCTACTTCAACTATGGGCAGTATTTCCAGATTCCAGTTTTCCGTCTTCTGTACGAAAACTTGAACTGGGATCTATCGGGGGCTTTCCCGAGAGTTGGAAATCCTGATTTACAGCCAGAACGTACTACTTCCTATGAAATTGGTGTCAGACACCAGTTTACTGAAGACTTGGCAGTTGACGCTAAAGGGTTCTATAAAGACATCTCCGGATTAACCTCAACCCGCCAAGTCTATTATAGTGCCTCCAATTATTACACCATCTACTTCAATACGGACTATGGAAACGTACGGGGCTTTGAGATTACTTTTGAGAAACGGTACACGCGTTACCTAGGTGGTTATCTGAGCTACAGCTACTCTGTGGCCAAGGGTAAAGCGTCCAGTCCGACGGAAGCCTATGTTCAGACCTGGGCTCACCAGATTGTTCCCAAGAAAGAACAGTACCTGGATTGGGATCAGAGGCATACTGTGAATGCAGTGGTTAACTTTGGTATTCCTTTTATTGGCTTGAACGGTAACTTCACCGCTAATTACGGTTCGGGTTTGCCCTACACACCCCCCAGTTATAGTCTGGATGTGCCTTTGAATACTAAGCGTCGTCCGGCGACTTTCATGTCAGATTTGTACTTGGCTAAGCGGTTGAAGCTTAAGGGAGAGGGTTCGCTCGAATTCTTCTTGTGGGTGAACAATGTATTAAATAATAAGAATGTGACAGGCATTGCCGATGTTCAATGGTGGGAGAATTACACTCAGATCCAGAAGCATTATGATGCTCACGACAGCAAATTCTTCGGTAGTGAAGACGACAATAACGGAATTGATGATGATGGAGATGGTTTTATTGATGAAACCATCCGTGATGAGTACATGATGTTAATGGATACTGATGGCGATGGAAAAGTAGACGATAACAAAAAGTACCCGGCTGGTGGTCAATATAGCTATCCGGGGTATTATAGCGAACCGCGCACCTGGCGGCTCGGAGTAGCATTTGAGTTTTAAATCACGGGGAGCAGAATATGAATAAACGATACCTGTCTACAGGGGTTGGGGTGGTGCTGATGATAGCTTGGTTTGTCCAACCATTATCGGCGCGAGATAAGAATCAGCACCTGGCTCGACCCCTGGGTAATCCTGGATTGAATACTCACATTGTGCACAAAATTGGTAAGCTGTGGAATGCGGGTTCCAACTATGGCCAATATGGCGACCCCAATGTGCCCTCAGGACTGCCTTCGATGGAATGGCCTGGCGGTAGTGGTACCCACCATCTCTGGGAAGGGCGGTTCTGGATTGGTGCGAATGTGGATGGTGAGAAGAGGGTTTCTCATTGCGATTATGGTAACTATGAGTTCGCGGCCAATGAAGATCATCCGCAGATTGATGTAGGTCCTGGTAAATCAGTAGAAGATAGCTATGCAATATTTGATGACCTGAATACTTCTCTCGCTAGCACTACCTCTTTGGGAGTCATAGTGCAGGAGCGAACTTTATCATGGAGTACCAAAGACTTCGATGATTTTTTAATCTACGAATACAATGTTATCCGAGCGGAGGATGGCGATGATTACAGTGGCAAAGCGCTCAATGATGTCTATGTAAGCTGGGTTTACGATTGTGACATCGGGACCGGGACGGACCCGACCTCGCCCCACATTGATGACTTGGTGGACTATGATGGGTGGGATGGGAACAATCCTATCCAATACCAGAATTACAAGACGGATATTGTACATAATCTAGACTGGAATGGAGATGGTGTATGGGATGCTGCTGAAGGTTATGATAGCCGTGGGATTCCCATTGGTTGGGAACATGCTGGCAGCCCTAGTATTACCAATCCTAATTATGACCCTAACGGCATACAGCCAGATGGTTTCTACGATGAGTATCAAGTTTGGCTCAGGGATGATGGTCCGGTCATTCGCTGGCAAACTTCGGTGACTTTCAATTACAACGGAGAAACCATTCAGACTGTTGCGGGTGAACCGGCAGTGATTGATGGGGACACTTTGCATGGATTTGTTATTCCCCGCAACATGTCCATCATGTATGATGGTGATGATCCCACTACACCGGAATTAGACACCGGGGAACAGGGTAAAGTACCAGGCTTTGCAGGTGGTCGTCTGATTTATACTGATTACTTCAAAATGTACGGCGCTTACAACGAAACAGAAGATGATACATTGATGCGGGTTTACTCACACCAATGGTGGAACTGGGAATCCGACCCCGGTAGCGACCGCGACAAATACAACTACATGGCCGCCACTCATACTGCTAGCGCCGGTAATCATTTCATGCCGCATCCCTTCGCAATTGGCGCGCCCACTTTCGATTATCGTTGGATGACCACTACTGGTCCGTTCCAGGATTTTCGCAAGGGTGACACTCTTCGTTTCGTTTATGCGGCCATCGTAGGTTATGGTCTAGCGGGACTGCGGGAGAATGCTGATAATGCTTTCATCGCCTATTACACTGGCAGCCACGGTGATCCATATAATCCTACCGGTCCTGAAGAAGATCAGCACTATCTATTGCCCGTACCTCCGCCTGTTCCAGTTCTTAAGTACAGCCCGCTCAACCACGGTGTAAAACTTTCCTGGGATAACTCCGCGGAATTAGCACCTGATCCCTTGATCGGAGTTCCGGATTTTGAAGGCTATCGAGTCTATCGTAGTGCCTATCGGCCGGGCAATTGGGAGCTATTGGCTGTATTTGATAATACTACTGATTATCGGTACTTAATTGACTTCGAGACGGGTGACACCTTATCACGGGATGCGAACGGTAAGGCGATCATGGTGGATCTGCCCAAGCTGACTCACCAGTACATCGACCAAGGGGATACTATGTGGGCTACCGACACTTCCGGTGCCAGGATCCCTCTCTGGGTGAATGTTGCCCCCACTAACGATTTGCCTTACTATTATGTGGTTACTTCTTATGATAACCCCGCGGTACATGGTAGACCTGAGTTCCCCAGCATTGAATGCTCCCGTGTAAACTTTGCCGTGGATGCTGATGGGGCTCCCAAACCTATCTTCCCGGAAGGGATGTATGAGGGATCTGATACAGGTCCGTCTGAGCTACAAGTGAGTGTTTACCCCAATCCTTATATCGGTGCCAACCGGCTGGAGAAGGAATACGAAAGCAAGATCACGTTCGTGAATCTTCCCCCTGATTGTCGGATAACCATTTTCTCATTATCAGGGGATATGATAGACGTGATAGCCCATAATGACGGAACCACTGACCACGATTGGGATCTGGTTTCACGCAATAATCAGGAAGTGAGTTCCGGCTTGTACGTGTATATCGTGGAAACGAATGATGGTCGCCGTCAAGTGGGCAAATTCGTGATTTTGCGTGGCGAATAGGGAAGGACCGCAATATGAAAAAGAGAATATTTTTCTTGATAACTGCTGTGGTCTTGTGTGGGAATACTTTACTAGCCCAAACCGCCAAAGTCGGATTGGTTGGGGCTCAGTTTCTCAAAATTCCCATCGGGGGCCGAGCAGGTGCACTGGATGCAGCTACTATACCATTGAGTGATGATATCGCCAGTATATTTACCAACCCTGCCGGTTTAAATCATGTGGCTGGTAAAGGTGGGGTATTCTTATCGCATGTGGCTTGGTTCGCCGATATCCAGCTCAACGCGGGGGCGATTGTATATAGCTTTCCCGGCGTTGGAAAAGTAGGGGCCTTTTTCGCCCAGATGAATTCTGGTGATATATCTGTTACCACTGAATTTGATCAAACAGGCGCCTCAGGTGTTACTTTCTCAGCTGTCAGCACAGTAATAGGCGTAACCTATGCCAGAATGTTCACCGACAGATTTGGCGTTGGTTTGAATGCTAAATGGGTGCAAGAAGATCTGGTAAAGGGGTATGCTTCAGGAGACTATGGTAAAGGTGGGACTCCCGCCATTGATATTGGAACCTGGTATAATACAGGAGTCAAGGGAGTAAGATTCAGCGCTTTAGTACAGAACTTTGGCGGAGAAATTACCCCGGGTGGTACATTCTACGATTTTTCTTACGGTGATACGATTATGACTTCCGTCCCAGGTGATGTCTACGGTACCAAGGAACAGGTTCCGCAGGAGTTCCATTTTAGACCCTACTCGCTACCCATGATTTTCAATTTCGGCATCGCTTTTGATCCGGCACCGAATCTCACCATGGCTATAACTCTGGTGCAACCAAATGATAATCTTCAGCGGTATATAGTGGGTGCTGAATACACGGTTATGGGGATTTTATCCCTCCGTGGCTCGTACGGGATTGGAAGATATCAATTCATGACCGGATGGGACGAAGATGGCAATGCCGTATATGAGAAGACGTTGCTGGGCTATGATG
>CAYXZO010000022.1:0-27102 GCA_964469505.1 uncultured Lentisphaeria bacterium
GTTTGAAGAGAGCCCCACTGACACCAGCTTTGCGATAGGTGATTTTAGCGTCCGCCAGGTTGTAGGAATAGACCGTATTGTCGGCATTTATATCGCGGGGCCGCACCCAGCCCTCCAAGCGCAACAGATTATTTCTTCCGTTAACCTCCAAGGTGCGTTCACCCTTGATATGTAGCAGGCCCTGGGGACTCTTTTCAATCACTCGGGCGGTTATCTTAGCGGAGAGTTGTTCGTTTTGTTCCGTACCTTCCGAGCCGCTCAAAGCTGAATTGATGCTACTGGCAGCCCCGAATAAGGGCAGATACTTGGTTAAAGTTCCTGTAACCTTGCTGTCAGCTCCGGCCTCGGCCTTGGATGAAGAATTGCTTTTGGCGTTCTGGCGCGCCTGAGCGTTTTCCATAATCAATACCGTTACGATATCCCCTACTTGCAGGGCCTTAACATCGCTGTAAAGGGAACGTAAATCTCCGGCCAGCGGCTGCGATTGGGCTTGAAGCTGGTTGAATGAGAAAAGAGTTAAAATCAGGAAACCACTCAAAATACGAATTGCCATTTCAATTCCTCCCCGTTCCCAGCTCCACTTGCGCTGGCCCCGTCACCACGGCTGTCTGCAGGCGCCCCGTCTGGGGAATTCTTACCCGCACTGTTTCCCCTGCTCTACCAGTTTGCAGCGCCACCGCTGGTAGCCGTAAGGTGAGTGATTTGCGCCTGACCGTCAGAGTAACAGGTTTACCAGCCCTGACTAAAGGCGGAATCATTACGGAATTGCGAGTGAGAGGTTTGCCAGACGGTATATAGTTGGCGGCTACTTTGCCATTTATCTCACTGGGGTCCCTAAAATATTCATCCGGTGCCTGACTGAGTTCTATGAGTCGTAGCTGGTATACATCAGCCTTCAGGGTGTCGCCCCGATGAAGAGGTATCGTGGTCACTAGCACCGGCAACTTTATCCGCACATCGGCTGTCATATACCCCAGCTTATTGTCACTCGAACGTCGGCACGGGAAGGATTGAATACCAGTTCGCAAAGGGATCCGGTTCAGATCAACCTTAATTGATTGAGCGTGAAGCAGATGGCGACTAATGTGGATGGGACGCACACGGACAGCCTGCATGGGTATGGCGTATCGGCGGGCAATGGAGCGTTGCAGCTCTTGAGCTAATTGATCACGGCTAAGGCCCCAAATTGCCGGGGTGCTGCCGAGGAGCAAAAACAGATATTTACCAATGCGCTTTATCATAACCCCTAACGTTTAAGGTTGTTCGCTATGGCCAACAGGTTATCGGCGGTGCGAACTGCCTTGGAGTTGATTTCATACGTGCGTTGAGCAACGATCAAATCGATCATCTCCCGCACGATATCCACATTCGATTTCTCCAAATAACCCTGGTGGACCGTACCGAACCCGGGCTCACCCGGATGCCCGAAAATAGGTTCCCCCGAGCTTTCGGTTTGCACGAACAGGTTTCCACCGATGGCTTTAAGGCCGGCGGGATTCATAAACGAGGCCAACTCAATTCGTCCAATTTCCTCCGGACTTTCCTGGCCATCAATAGTGACGCTGACTACCCCATCCTCACTGATGTTGATACTATTGGTACCTTCAGGGATAGTTATATCGGGGTACAACCGCAACCCGCTGCTATTCACTAAATTGCCCTCCGCATCTACCTGAAAAGAGCCGTCTCGGGTGTAAGCAATGCTTCCGTCCGGTCGAGTGACCTGGAAAAATCCCCGTCCATGGATTCCCATATCCAGAGGATTATTGGTTTCCTCCAGCGGCCCTTGTGAAAAGGTACGGAAGGTTGCCACGGCCTGGTTCCCCAAGCCTACTTGAAGAGTGGCCGGCTTGCCATGCTGTTGGCGACCATCGGCCTCCCCGGTCTGCACCGTCTCGTACAATAAATCTTGAAAAGCAACGCGAGCTTTTTTAAACCCGGTAGTATTGGCATTGGCAAGGTTGTTGGCAATTTCATCAACTTTAAGCTGTTGGGCAGCCATTCCCAGCGCGGCGGTTCGTAACGAACGAAGCATATTACACCCTCTTCCCTATTAATATTTAGGAATCGTATTCGAGGCTTTTTTCAAAGTATCGTCAATAGTCCTAACTACTCGTTGAGCTGTTTGGAAACGGCGCTCCATTTCAATTAAGCTTACCATTTCCCTGACCGGCTTAACATTGGCCGTCTCCAGTTTCCCTTGCAAAACCTGCGGTTGTTCCAACTCTTTAGGCTCTACTGAACCCGTATTGCGGAAAGCATTTCCCCCAGCCTTCCGTAAACCGCTGTAGCTCTCAAAATCAACCAAGCGCAGCCGGTCTACCAGATGGTCACCTAGAAACAAACTCCCATCGCGGGCCAGGCGGATATCAACCGGTTGTCCTTCTTCATACGCTAAGTAAATATCACCACCTTCACCCTGTACACGATCCCCGGCAGCGTTGACCAGATACCCCTGAGCATCTACATGGAAGTGTCCGTCTCGACTATACAATTCCTCTTCTCCTCTACGCACCACGAAGAACCCCTTGCCGGCGAAGGCAAAATCCAGCGGCTCATTTGTGCTTACCAGGGTACCCTGGGAGAAATCGACCATGGTGCGAGCTCTTAAAGTCGCATGCCTGGCATCGGAAAGAACGTCGTAAAAAAACAGATCCTGCTTGAAAGCGGTGGTATTAGTATTGGCTAGATTATTAGCCACGACTTCGTTGTAACGTAGCTGAGCCTCCATTACCTGTTTTAGTTCATGTAGTTTAGCCGTCAGCATACTCACCTCATTTTTCTGCTGCTCCACTTTTCGCAAGTCCGGTGCCATTAGAATTCAATGTTCTGAACCCAGGATTCAGAGCTCACGGGTCTCAATCTATCTCATTGATTTTTTAGAAATTACGGGTGTAAATAAATTCCATGTAGTAGCTATTTAAGACAACTATGTGGAGGGGAATCTTTAGAGTGAAAGGAATTTCTTGACGAAGGGAGGAATTATTTTCCCAGCATTTTTTTACGGGGTTTTGTCAGGTAGAACGGTCATCTGCGTGTTACCCACGTAAGGTTCACTTCGAGGATCATCGATGTTTTGCAAGCGCAAAGTCAGTTTTTGAATTTTCCGAGCCTGGTTGAGAACTGTCTTCAAACTGGTTTGGATTTTTTCCTGCGGTAAACTGGGCCAACTCAATTGTAGAAGTTCTACTAAACCGATGATCGCGGTCAGGGGATTATTTATCTCATGGTTAACTCTGGCCACAATTTGTCCGATGGCAGCTAATTTCTCCTTACGTACCAACTCATCCTGGGCTGCTTTGAGTTCTTTGACCAGCTTTTGCAGCTGCTTGTGCTGTTCCTTTATCCGCCGGTTGGTTTCGGCTCGATCGAGGATAAGGCTGATATATAAGCCTATTTCCGCATAAACGTCCTTTTGGTCCTGCCGATAGGCATATTCGCGCTGCTGGGCAAAATTGACCACCCCCAGCAATTCTTTACGGCTCCAAAGGGGGATACTCAGAAAAGACAAAAAACGACCGGTGCGTCCGGGACGAGCTTTTTTTAAAGATTCGACAATTAGAGGTTTTTTCCGAGCAGCCGTCCAGGACACAATTCCATCTCCGCTGGTAAACTCCACTTCATCCGCCAGATTAACTACAGAAGGTCCTTCCTGATAGGCCACGTGGAAATCCTTACCATTGCCCTGATGCATAAAAAGAGTTACAGAATGGTACGGAATAACTCGCCGCACTACTTCGAACAGCCGGGGCAAAAGCTTCTTCTCCGATAAATCGGTGTAAATTATTTCGGCGATACTGGCTAAAAGTTCAGAGTCCATTCCAGCGATTCACCATTACGAAGAACTGCTATGTTGCAATTCAGCAAGGCAGCGCAATAAGGTTCGTTCCTCATTTGCCAAGTCGGGTAGTTTAATGACCACGATCAATCCTTTTGGACCCATTCGTAAGCGACGAATTTGTCCCCCCAGCTTTTCCACTCTGCTCTGCAACTGACGCTTGAAAGCCGCTGGCAACTTATTCCGGGAACGGGCAGCTTTAAAAAGTACAACCAAATCTATGATACTTTCTCCCTCCCGTTGAGCCCGAAAAATTAGCTCCTCTGATTGGTCAGGATCGGCCAGCTGCACCACCCAGATGAGAATTTCGCCGATCAATTGGAAAGCATCCGCATATGAGGTATAAAGTCCAATTTCAGCCTGAATCTCGTTACGAACCTTTAGCTTGTGACTCATGAGCCAGATGTCGTAATCATAGCTAACGTCATCCACTAAATCTTTTAGCACCAGGCGTGTCAAATAACGGCCGCTCAACAGGTTCTGTTTGCGGAGGACGGCCCCAGTTTGGGCCGCCAGCTTGGCAATGCCGTTACAAAGGGAGTCGGCTGCGTGGCGTAGTTGTTCGTCTTTCAGATTGGCCTGGCTGAGAAACGATTTAAGCTGATCAGCCTGAATCTGCAACCTCGTCAAGGTTTGAGAAAAATGGTGTAAAAGGTTAATGAATGGATTGAATTGACTACGTTGCGGTTCGGAAGCCGGCAGATGAGAATCGGTGATTTCTGCCTGATCGGGTTGAATAGGAAGAATAGATTCCAGGCTTAGGAGATAATATTCAGGTTGGTTATTGGCGGGAAGTAAACGTTTCACATGGCAAACAACCTGCATCCGTCCATAGGGAGTCTGCAATACCCCCGAGAGATCGGATAGCGCTCCACTTGCCGTCAAATCCAAGCGTTCCAGCCAGGAAGATTCCTGTTGGGTGCCAGAGGATGGAGCGAACTCGAAATACTGCTCCACTTGGCTATCGATGGCCTCCGATCCCACCAGATCTAACGCCTTGGTATTGGCATAGCGAATTATATGTTGGGAATCAAAAATCAGGATTGGTCGTTCTAGAGCTTCCAGAATAGCTACGGTAGTAGCATAATCTTTTAAAGCAGCTTTGCTATCTGGGGGTGAATTCATTATTGGGCAAGAATATCAATATGACGAGCCGCAGGTGGGAGCGAGGACTGATCATTTGATGAAGGGGTCGAAGAAGGAGGTTCGGCGGTAGCCGAAGCAGCAGAGGAAGAACTTATATCCACCTTATCCTCAATTGTGCGCTTCTTTGCCTCTTGCTCCTTTCTTCGTTGCCTCTCTTCCTTTTGCTCGCGAGTGATCTCTTTAACCCGTGTAATGCTCGCCACAGGTTTTGAGAAATTTACGTTGTAATCAAACTCCGGCATGGCTCACCTCACAATACCATCTTGCGGATAGTTTTGAGGGTTTCCTTAAGTATTTGCGACACTCTGGATTCCGTCACTTCCAAAATCTTACTAATATCTGCCAGAGTCAATTCTTCGTAATAGTACAAAGCCAAAATTAATCTTTGTCGCTCGGGCAATCGTTTAATTGCTTCTTTAATACGATTTTTCAAACTCTCCTGCTGGAAGATTTCCTCCGGAGAAAGAGCTTCCGGATCGGCGATAAGCTCCTGCAAGCTTCTCACTTCCTGATCATCCACCGGCTGATCGAGAGACTCCAACACTACGGGTGCTCTATTAGTCAGATTGTCCAACTCCAAGGGAGTCATATTCAGATGATCCTGGAGCTCTTCCGGCGACGGATCCCGCCCCAGTTGTTGCCTTAATGTTTCTTTGGCTGCATTTAACTTTTTCTCTCGATGGTAACGATCTTTACTCTCTATATACTCACGTCTTAGCGCATCGTAGATTTCACCTTTTATTCGCATGTATGCATAAGTCTTAAATTTCACTCCTTTAGTAGGGTTGTAACGATCCAGGGCATCCAACAACCCCACAACTCCGAATTGATATAAATCGGAAAGTTCCAGACTACTCCCCTGCTGAAGTGGAATCCGTCCCACGATATATTTGACCAGCGGCAAATAGCTTTTTATTACCTGTTCCTTTCTCTGAGGTGTGGGATTACGGTAATAATCCAGCAGTAATTGTTCGCTCAGATCCTCGTGGATAACGGAGTATGTCATTCCCTACCTCACTAGCGGGCTTCTGTTTGATCTTCTGGGACGTTCTGGGGCGTCATCAGGACCAAACCTAAGCGCAGAAAAAAACCGCCGAGGATGAAAACCAATAAAACGCCCAGGAAAACTACAATCGCTCGAAAACCCGCTACATAAATACGCCCTCCTTGAATAAGCACGAAAGTGAAGGTGAATGCCGCCAAAGTAACTGCCAAGCGATATACCAGGCGTTTCATGCTTCACCTCCAACAAAAAAATGTCCCAGGCTTTTAATCATATCACTTGAACGCCGCTTCTCTGGCGGCATGTAATCGGGCAAGCGGTACAGCTTAGCTAGCACCCGCTTCAAAGCATAGGTTGCGGAACACAAGGGAAACATCTGGACAAAAGGCTGTTGGCTACGCACCGCTTCCTGGACATTCTCATCTATGGGGATGGAAGCAGCATAGTACAGGTCAGTCCCTAGAAATCGTTGGGTCATTAAATTCAACTTGCTGTAAAGATTACGTCCTTCCTCCTCACTACTTACCAAATTGGGGACCAGCAAAATCGGCAACCCCGGCCGTTGAGTAATAATCATCTTCATCATACCATAGGCATCGGCGATGGAAGCCGGATCGGGAGTAACTACCACCACCACTTTCCGAGAGTTTAAGACGAAGGATAGAACATTTTTACCTATACCTGAGGCAGTGTCAAAAAGAATAGCGTCATACCCTGTTTGGAGAGTTTTAAAATAGTCAAAAAGGCGGGCAATTAGTTTATCCTCTTGATTGACCAGTTCCGCCAGTGCCGAAGAAGCTGGTAGGATGTGGATTCCTCGAGCGACCTTGTAGAGCACTTTGCTGAAATCGCGTTCCTCTCTGAAGGCATCAGCCAGATTGGCCTTGATCGGCAATCCGAGTACTAGATCCACATTCCCCAGGTGAATATCGGCATCAACCAACATTACTTTTCGGCCGGTTTGATTAATCAGGTAAGCCAGATTAGCTGCGATGTTAGTCTTACCAACTCCACCTTTGCCGCTGGTAATGGCAATTGCCTGGTTGATCGGAATTCTGCTGTAGATTTCTACTTGGCTCACTCTTCTCCCTCAAACAGTTTGAGTTGCTTGGCGTATGCGTTTGGTCAGCTCAGCCGGAGTGACGGCTTGCATATTGTGTTCCAACTCCTGTCCGTCACAAAGATATAACCAGGGGAGTCTCAATTCTGCAACTAACTGGATAGCTTTCCCAGGACGAGTGGTTTCATCCAGCTTAGTGACTATCACTCCCTCCAGATCAAATACTTTATAAATACCCGCTACTATGCTGAGATCCTGAAGGTCGGCAGTTGCCGGCAATACCAGAAATTTGTGCAGAGTGGATTCTTGACGAGTTAGATTAATTAAGCTCTGCAGATGGTTTCTATCGTAGGGGCTGGCTCCTGTAGTGTCCAGAATAATTAAAGAATATCGTTTTACTTTCTTCTTCAGAGTACTCCATTCATCTAGTTTTCGATAAGTCAAAACTTTTATCTCTGAAGACTTAAGATGCCCTAATGATGGACCAGTATGGGAGGTGATTACGGCTGTGGAATATCTCCTGCGGGAGAAACGAAGAGCTAATTTCGCTGCAGTGGTTGTTTTCCCACCGCCGGTGGGCCCCATCAGCGCTACCGCAACTGGTTTGTCAGCACTACCAGATATCCAGGCGTCTGGAGTTCTCCACTCTAATTTACGCTTCAACAGTCTTTCCACCATGTTCCACCAAGTATTGGTCTGTATTCCCACCCCACGATCAAGCAAGGGGCGCATGGCATTGACTATGTCCAGAATCAACTCATCACTGAGCCCTACTGCCGAGAGCTGTTTGTAGTAGCGGTCAACCCGTTCAGCTCCTAAACTTCGCCCCACTTCGACCCTACGGGTCAGGTTTACCAAAGCTTTTTTCAGCAATTGCAGTTCTCGATTGAGTTCGAACTCACTTACGATTGCTTCAGCCGGTAGATTGGGTAACGGTTCTTTCAACTTTAATACCCCATCACTCCGGGGGTGGGGACGCACTACTGTCGGAGAGATTTCCGGTGTGACGGTTATTTGCATCACTCGACGTTCTTTTCCATTAGGGCCCGGAACCACCACCTGTTTGGAGTCCACCAGCATAATATCCTCGCCCATGCTCTCCTTGGCTCGCTGCATGGCCTCATGAATGGTCGTTCCTACAAATTGTTTAACTACCATTTTCCACCCCCACTGTTCCTATGGATTCTAACTGGGTTTCCGGTGTCAGCTCCGAATAGGCCAATACGGTTATTTCAGGTAAAACAGGTTCAATGAAATTCCGCACTTGACGCCGGATCTGGGGAGAAACCAACAGGATTGGCCGCTTACCCTCTCCCAGCATGGCATCCATCTTTTGTTTAAGATTTTGGAAAAGCCCGTTCACCTGTTCCGGGGTCAGGCCAAGATTTTGACTTTGACCGTTACCGGCCTTAATAGCTTGCTGAATCTGGTCTTCGACCCGCGGATCCAGGGTGGCTACGGTGAGCTTGTCCTGATTTTGTTTGAAGGTATCGGTAATTATTTCTGCCAAGGATGCCCGCACATACTCCGTTAGTACGTCTGGATCCTTGGAATATGGTGCATAATCAGCGATTGTCTCCAGAATCAAAACCAGGTTACGAACCGGAATCTTTTCTTTGAGCAAATTCTTCAATACCTGGGTAATAACTCCCAGCGGTACCTGGTCTGGAACCAATCCTTCCACTACCGCGGGATATTTTTCCTTCAAGTGATCCAGCATGCGCTGAGTTTCCTGGCGGTCCAGCAGCTTATAGGCATTATTGCGCAACACTTCCATTAAGTGGGTGGCAATAACTGCCGGAGCTTCAATAACCGTATAGCCAGCGGCTTCCGCTCGCTCCTTATCCCGAGCTGGGATCCAGAGGGCCGGCATATTGAAAGTGGGATCCCTGGTTTCGATGCCTTCCAATGGAATGCGATCATCAGGATTCAATACCAGGTAATAACCCAGCATAACGCTACCGCGAGCGGCTTCGATACCGTGAATCTTGAACACATACTCATTGGGCTGGAGCTGGATGTTATCCCGGATCCTGATTGGCGGCACCACTATTCCCAGCTCAATAGCCAAGCTCTTGCGAATGGTGGTAATACGATTCAGCAGATTTCCTCCCTGGTTGGCATCCACCAGTGGTATCAGACTGTACCCGATCTCAATTTCAAACGGATCCGGATGTAGATAGTCTTCAATCTTCTCTTGTGGCTCTTCTACGGGGGCTTCCTCAGCAGCTTCAATTTTAGCCAGCTCCATTTCCTGCCCTTTTTTGACCAGATATCCCACCCCCGCCGTACTGGCTGCCATCAGCATAAAGGGCAAGAAAGGCATCCCCGGGATAATTCCCATAAATGCCAGGACTCCGGCCGCCACCAAAACGGCTTTTGGTTGGCGAGTAACCTGGGAAGCGATATCCGCTCCCATGTTGGATTCAGCTGTAGCCCGAGTGATTATGATTCCCGCGGCTGTGGAGATGATAAGCGCTGGAATTTGAGCAACCAGACCGTCACCGATGGTCAAGATGGTGTAGGTAGAAGCTGCCTCGCCAGCTGACATTCCTTTTTGTAGAACCCCGATGGCAAAACCACCGAGGATATTGATTATGGTGATTAATAAGCCTGCAATGGCATCGCCTCGAACAAATTTGGCTGCTCCGTCCATCGCTCCGTAAAAATCGGCTTCCCGGGCAATGTGCTCCCGACGGCGCCGAGCTTCTTTTTCATCAATCAGACCAGCATTCAAATCGGCATCGATGGACATTTGCTTTCCCGGCATAGCATCCAGGGTGAAACGGGCGGTAACCTCAGCGATGCGCGTGGCGCCTTTGGTAATCACCACGAAGTTGATTATTACCAGAATCAGAAAAATCACAAAACCGACGATGTAATTCCCTTTTACCACAAAGGAACCAAAAGTCTGGATCACTTCGCCGGCATATGCCTGCCCTAGAATTAGTCGCGTAGTGGCCACGTTTAACGAAAGTCGGAATAAGGTGATTATCAGCAGTAGACTGGGGAAAACGGAAAATTCAAGGGGGCGCAAAAGGTAAATGGATACGAATAAGATAACCAGAGCCCCGGTGATATTCATGACCAGTAAGACGTCCATAAGAAAGGTCGGTAAGGGAATCACCATGATTCCTAAAATCAAAACCACGCCTACTGCCAACGGAATATTGCTCCCGGCACCGGGGCCAAAGAACTGACTCGATAAGCTGGAACTATTTCTATCAGGCATTGGCTGTCAACACCTTTTTGAATGAATTGGGGTATCGTTTATAAACTTCGGCCAGTAATTCAGCTACCGCCTGGTACAGTTCTATCGGAATTTCGAACCCTATTTCTGTACTTTGGTAAAGACTCCAGGCCAGAGGTTTATTCTCAATTATCGGGATTCCATGCTCCCGGGCGATTTCTTTGATTTTTTCCGCCAGTTTCAGTCGTCCTTTTGCTACAACTTTAGGCGCATCCACTTTGCTGCTGGGCCGATACTGTAAAGCCACCGCCACATGGGTGGGGTTGGTAACTACCACCGTAGCGTCTTTAACCGCCGCCAGCATCCGATTCCGGGTCAGTTGCATCTGCATCGAACGGATCTTGGATTTCACCTGGGGATTACCTTCGTGCTGCATCATCTCATCTTTGACCTCTTCCTTGGTCATCATGAGATTCTTTTCGTACCGATAACGCTGATAGGCAAAATCAGCCACGGCTAACACGATAAGCAGCAGTCCCGCTTTGATGGACAGCTCCCACAAGAAACTGCCAAGGAATCCTAGAATTTGAGGTAAACTCATATAGCTGATATGCATGAAATCGGAAATGTGGCGGCGAATCACCAGATAGCTCACCCATAACAATAGGGCGCCTTTGAAAAGGCTCTTGGCTAACTCAACCAAAGAATTGGGCGAAAACAGGCGCTGAAATCCTTGGATGAAATTAAGGCGCTCGAATTTAGGGCTTAAAATCCCTGGAGAGAAAATCCATCCCACCTGGGCCAGGCTTACTCCAACCCCGGCTACTACCACCGCTCCTAAAAAGATCAGGATAAAGGGCAAAATAAAACTCACCAGGCTGTTGAAATAGTATGGAATAGTTGAAGGGGTCAGCTTAAACGTATCTGCATAATAGTAGGTTCGGTAAAACAGATATCCCATGCGTTGGATAAATCCTGGCAGAGCGAAACGCAGCACCACAATGGCCATGAAGAATATGGCCACCGAGTTAAGGTCGACGCTCCGGGCCACGTTCCCTTCGTTGCGGGCCTTTTGCCGTCGTCCTTCAGTCGGTTTTTCGGTCTTATCCTGTGCTGGTTTCTCCGCCATTTCAGGTACCCATACTATGCAAGAAGACCGTCAGGATGCCGTTTACTCTATCAAGCAATTGGCCAAAGAGATTCTGAAATAAATTCAACGTAAAGGCCATGATAAACAGGCTCAAGCCAATTTTCAGGGGCAACAGGACGAAAAAGATGTTGAACTGAGGCATTACGCGGACTGCCAGAGCGGAAGCCGTATCAACTGCCAGGAGAATGATCATCCCCGGCAAAGCAAATTGCAAAGCGGTACGGAAAATCCAGGTACCCGCTTCAGCAAAGACTCGGCCCACTGGTGGAGCCAGTATGTGGCCTCCCGCCAATGGTATCAAACGGAAGTTATTTACTATGGTCGCAATCAATATGTGGTGAAAATTCTCAGCAAACAGGAACAGCAAGATTACGTAGAACCAAAATTGTCCGATTATAGGTAATTGGTTTTCGCTGGTGGGATCAAAAACGTTGGCAATGGCCAGACCAGCTTGATATCCCACTAAAGTCCCGGCCATACTAAAGGCATCGAAAATAAAGCGAGTACCAAAGCCTATGATGAGCCCGATTGTTATTTCTCTCACTAGCGCGAAGATGTAAGCATAAACAGAATTGAAGTTCAATTCCGGAGGGGTCAGTACCGTCAGGGTTATCAGGGTCAGCAAGAGCGAGATCATAATCCGTAAGCGAGTGTTAACTATGGTATAGCCGATTATAGGCAAGGTTGCTGCCATGGCCGATACCCGGGCAAAAATCAACGAGAAGGGAACCGCCCAATATTCGATCTGTTGTACAACCAGACTCATCGGCTAATGCACCATGTTTGGTATTTGATTAAATACTTCCTGCGTGAACTGCATTAGAATCTGCAGAAACCAGGGGGTGAGCACCAACAGCACCAGGCCCACCACGGCAATTTTAGGCACGAAGGTCAGGGTCATTTCCTGTATTTGAGTAACGGTTTGGAACAGGCTGATTAGAACTCCAACAATTAACCCACTCCCCAAGAGCGGAACCAAGATATAGGCTGCGGTGACCAGCGCCTGTTTACTGATATCCAGTACGAAAGTGATATTCATCCGCCAAAACTCCTTACCAGGGATTCAATTATTAGATGCCATCCATCCACCAGAACGAAAAGCAGGATCTTGAATGGCATAGAAATCATCACTGGAGGCAACATCAGCATTCCCATGGAAAGCAAGACTCCCGACACGATGATGTCGATAACTAACATCGGCAGGTATAACAGGAAACCGATCTGGAAAGCTGTACGCAGTTCACTGGTTAGAAAAGCGGGGATCACAGTGGCCATGCTCAGATCCGCCGGGCTTTTAGGCCTGGGAGCGTGGCGTAAATCAATGAACATCTCTAAATCTTCTGACCGTACCTGCCTGAGCATGAAAGCCTTGAACGGCCCTACAGCCCGTTTCACGGCTTCCTGTTCGGTGATCTGTTTATTCAGATAAGGCTGCAAAGCCTCTTCGTTCACTTTTATAAAAACCGGTTTCATAATGAATACCGTGATAAACAAGGCCAGTCCCACCAGGACTTGATTGGAAGGAACCGTCTGTGAAGCCAAAGCCGAACGCAAGAAGTGAAATACGATTATCAGGCGCGTAAAGGAGGTCATCATTATCAGGATGGACGGTGCTAGGGAAAGGATAGTTATTAAAGCCAGGATTTGGAGCGCAGGGATTAGTGACTGAGGATCGTCGCTGGCTCCAAAACTTATTCTTACCTGGGGCAACACACCTTGAGCCCAGGAAATAGCCGGCAACAGAAGAAACAAGATCAGCGCTGGGAACCATCTGTATCTGAAAACAGAATGGAAAAGCTCGCGCACGCGCCTGTTTATTGCAGCCATATGTGGACCATCTTGAACTGATTGGTATATCACTTTAATCCTCAAATTCCTTCAAATGGTCCCGAAAGTCTTTATAATCGTCGTTTCCTCCTCCTTCCTCGGTCGTGAAATCTTTTATCAGTTGAATACTGTGATCGGTTAATCCCAGGAGTAGACGATGTCCTTCGACTTCGATTAAGACCAGACTGTGTTTAGCATCCAGATATCGTCGTCCCAGTACTTTAGCATGTAATCCGGGGCCTTTGCCCTCTTGCAAACGGCGCCCATAGACCCGGTAAAAAAGCAGGAAGATGATGACAATCAGGAGAGTAACGGAAATGACCTTGGTCCAGATGCGGGTACTGGAGGCTGGTTGTTCTTTTACCGGAAATAGCGGCGCCTGGGAAGTATCGACTACGGCAGGAACCGAACTGGGCTGCTCTGGCTGTTGGCTGGCAGGGCGCCATAACATGATAAATCCCAGGATCATGATGATGAAAAAGAGTAAAGCGGCCCCGTAAGAACCTCTGCGGGGAGCTTGTGTGCCTAGATAATAACGTTTCATGCCAGGTTCTTAATGCGCTCTTCAGGTGATACCAGGTTGATTAAGCGAATACCAAATTGGTCATCCACCACTACTACTTCACCTTCAGCGAATTTGTGGCCATTCACAAAGATTTCGAGGGGTTCCCCGGCTGCTTTATCAAGTTCAATAATGGAGCGTTTGCCCAGCTTTAGGATCTCTTTTATGGTCATGGTTTTTCGCCCTAGTTCCGCCACAACTTCCAGCTCAACATCCATTAAAATATCCAGATTGCGACTCTGCTCTTGAGGTTGGCCTTCTCCGGGGAGTGTGTCAAACTCCACAGGGTGAACGCCAACTTGTTCCATTTCTTCTTCATCTGGAGTGTCCAGCGAAGGTTCTTCTGCCGTGGGCTCGGCTTCTTCCTCAATCTCAGCCACAGGAGCTTCTTCTTCCTCGCTTAGTGGTTCCTCAGGAATAGCTTCAAGGCTCTCCGGTTCTTCTTCTGTTTCAGCGACTATTTCTTCCTCACTGACTGTCAGGAAATGCTTCACTGAAAACTGTTCTTCGCCTACACTGACTTGATAATCAATCCCCAGCCCCTCACCTTCCAAATAGACATCCAGTTCTTCAGGTGTCGAGATCAGCTCCAGATTCCGGCTTTTAACAGCGAAGGGTAGCCCGGCACCTTCATAATCAGCTTTAAAATCTTCCAATACTTGATCGAGTACTTCCTGCAACCCGGCCAGATGTTCGGCCTGCAGCTCCTCTTTTTCTTCGCCGTTGACAAATCGACGATATAATTCTTGATAAAGATCTGGCCTACTGATGAACAGGTGGTTGAATGTGTTCTCAGTGGTTATTTCTAAACTCATGGCAACCACTGGTAATTCGGCCGCCCCAATAAAGGTTTTGGCCTGCGATTCGTCGCTTAAGGTGTACTCCACCTTCAAACCGGTCATGAAGATCTTTTTGAACGATTCTTCCAGTAGCAGCTGAAGTCGTTCGTAATCCTCAGTAAATAAGTTGCGTAACTCTTCCTGTGTCATGATTTACTCTCCGAAATAAAGGGTATGGATTTTTATGGCGTTTTTCCTTTTACGACGCCCAGCTTGGGCGTAATACAGCAGCTTATTGTTTATAAAAACAGGAATAAGTTGTCCCACTTCCGTGTTCAAGCGAATTACATCTCCTTCTTTTAGTGCCAGGAAATCTCTGATACTGATATTTGCTTTACCGAGGACTGCTCTAAGAGATACCGTTGTTTCTTTCAGATTCAGGCGTATAAGGTTTACATCTTCCTCTTCGATTTCCCGGGCTCCAAGCAGAAGGCGTTCCTGGACTTCAGCGGACGGCATCACATGTAACAACCAGGTGTACGGGTAGCAAATATTCACCACGGTGCTTTTGCCATACACCGTAGCTTCCATAGATACTACCAACACCGGTTCTGTAGCCGGAACTATCTGGACGAACTCCGGATTATGTTCGAAACGTTCCATCTTGCAAGAAAACGAAGCAACCGGTCGCCAGTGTTTTGCTAAATCCGCTATGATCCGATCCACTACGCGATTCATTATGCGTTGCTCAATTACTGAAATGGGGCGGTTCGGTTTCTGTATTTCACCTTCTCCGCCGAACAGACGTTCCACAACGAAAATCACCAACTCAGGGCTGATCTCCAGGATGAATTCAGACTTGGGATTGTCAAAGCTGCACACATAAATCGCAGAAGGAGTATCAATGGACATCACAAATTCGGAATACATCAGCTGATCTACTGCCAGTAAACGCATCTCAACGATTGCCCTCAACTGGGCGGAGAGGAATACGGCTAAATCGGCTCCCAGACCCTCATGAATATTCTCCAGCAACCGATGCTGTTCTTTTGAGAAAAGGCTAGGACGACGGAAATCGTATACCGTAACCTTCTTTGAGCCCAAAGGCGCTTTTTCCGGCGCGGTCGTTCCTGCCGCTACGTTTTCTAATAGTGTGTTTATTTCATCCTGTGATAAAAGCTTTGACATCCCAACTCCTTGGATCTATTGGACTAAAAGTTCTGTAAAATACAGGTTCTTAATGCCTTTCTTCGACAGATGTCTCTCGGCTATTCCAATCAGTTGTTTCCGAGCGTAGTCCTGAAACCCTGGAGCTAGAATCGTTTGGGCTGGCTGCTGGTGAAAGAAGGAAATAAATTCATCCCGGAGACGAACTTCGTTGTCCTTAAGCTCGTCAATAATTTTTCTACTAGTTACATCAAAGGCTATTTTCACCACCACGAATCGCCGTCCGCCGACATCGCTTGTATTGACCGTCAGTTCATCCATCTCATAAATAAGGCCTCTGGAGGAATCATTCATTTGGGAGATGGCTTTTTTGACCTGCCTTTGCTCTATCATCGGAAGCAAAACTTTGGTGGTAAATACGACGGCGCTCACACTCACGATAAAAACCGCAATTACCATAAAGAGGAATACGAGCCACTTGGGTAGTTTTTTCCCAGTATTCTCTGTTTCCTGAGTTTCTACCTGTTCCTCTGGTTCCATAGTAACCCCTTGAATTCCTTGGCGTTAATAATTATCCAATCACCCACGCATCTTCTGCTCCTATTCTGATAGGCAATTTTTTCAAATGCTGTGCCACCCCCCGAACTTTTTTGAAAGCAACCGCTTTAATGAAGACAGTGCTGGTACCCTGCGGGCTTCACACCAATTCCATTTTGAAGATAGACAGCATCCGGAGCATATAAACGGGCCCATCTTACTGGCTTACAACGTATTAGCCTGATTTCAGCCACCGCATCAAAAACAATCCGGCCAAAATTCTTACAGCAAAACTGAGAGGTGGCCTTACCGTTGAATTATCAGGTATTGATGACTAATGGCATCTTAAGACGGGAAAATCTTTCCCGCGCCACTCCTTTTTTACCGGCGATTAATTGGCTAGTAACTAAGGTTTATTTCCAGGTGATTAAAAACTCAACTCGACGATTGCGCTGTCGATTAGCTGAATTGGTGTTGGGAACCAAGGGCCGATACTCTCCATAACCTGTAGCCGCTAGTATTTCCGGGGGAACATGCGCATGATTAATGAGATACTTAACCACTGTCAAAGCTCGGGCTACCGATAATTCCCAGTTAGATGGAAAATCCGGAGTATGAATCGGAGTATTGTCAGTATGGCCGCTTACCAATACTTCTTTAGCTCGTTTTTTAATCGTCTCACCGACCAAATCCAGAATGGGATAGGCTTCAGGTTTTAATTCAGCTTTACCCACGTCAAACAATACACGATTGCCCATGCGGATCAACATTCCGGTTGCGGTGATTTCGCTGGAAATATCATTCTGGAAGCCCTTTTCATAGGCCAGCCTATTCAACTGGCGGATAACATCCAGAATATCCAACTTGCGTTGCCGATCTACCTCTGTGACCTGGAGACTTCGGTTCTTCACAATAGAAGTTTCGCCCTTTAAAATACCCAGGGCTCCCGTAAGCGAGTTAGCCACTTCGTTGAATTTCCCCAAATCGAAGGTCGCGAAAGAGAGTAATAGAACGAAAAATGTCAAGAGCAGGGTAACCATGTCACCGTATGTCAGCATCCAGGCGGGCGATGAAGGCTGAGTGTCTTCTACTCTAGGTTTATTGCGCTTACCAGAAAACATTGGTTTAAGGACTCCAGGGACGTCTTTGGTATTCGACCTTTACGTGAGTCCTCAGCTTGGGAGGCAGAAAATTTCTAAGTTTGCGCTCAATATTACGTGGATGCTCCCCAAATTGGATGGCTAAGATTCCCTCCAGGATCATTTCTTTCATTACAACTTCCTCATCGGAGAGATTCTTTAGTTTACCTGCCATGGGTAGAAAAACGAGATTAGCAGCTAAAGCACCATAAAAGGTTGTTATTAACGCGATGGCCATTCCACTGCCAATATTGGCGGGATTATTCAGGGATTTAAGCATCGCAATCAAACCAATTAAGGTACCAATCATTCCGAACGCTGGGCTATATGTTCCAAGCGACGTGAAAATCCTTTGACCCCTTTTGTGTCGCTCTATGAGATATTCCAGCTCCGTTTCCATTACATTGCGGATTGTCTCGGGCTCTGTACCATCCACCACCATTTCCAAACCACTCCGTAAAAAGGGATCATTAATTTTTTTTAACTCTTCCTCTAAAGATAGGATTCCTTCCCTGCGAGCTTTGATTGCTAATCGAACCAGCAATGGAATCAGAGTAACCTCGTGCACCGGTTCGCTTTTGAAGGTTTTCCTGGCTACCTGCAACACCCCCAACAACTCACGGATGGGATAGTTGACCAGGGTAGCCGCCATCGTCCCACCAAACACAATCATCATAGAAGGGATATGGATAAAAATATCCGGATTACCCTGGGCAAATATGGTATAAGTAATCAGCCCAATCCCCGAGAGTATGCCCAAGATTGTGGCGAGATCCATCTCTATCCTCTGTAGAAGAGTCTCTCCGGAGGAAGAACCCTCCGGAGAGACCGTTCAACTCTAAAGGCCGAAAAATAGTAGAAAATCGGAATCAAACTAAACCAACCTGTAATTAAAACCGGCCAAATTGGGTGGTTGTCTGGAATATCTGGTTCAGCGTAGTAACCATGCGGGAGGCAGCTTGATAGTTCTTTTGCGCATCGATCATCTCCACAAACTGCTGGGAGAGTTCAACATTGGACATTTCCAGACTACCAGAGAGAATTTCAGACCCCAGCTGAGATGCAGTTCCAATAACCGCTTCACCACTATCCTGAGTGGGGATAAAATCGCTATTAGTAATCTTCTGTAATGCACTGGGATCAGCAAACTGAGCTAAGGCTATTTGCGCCAGCTTAACTGTAACTCCATTGCTGAACGTACCGGTGATATAGCCGTCCTTGTCAATGTTGAAGGTCTGCAATTTCCCGCTCCGTTGACCATCCTGATCGATAACTGAGAGAGTGTTAATACTATTATACTGAGTCAATCCGCCACGCCCGTTATAGCTGGTAACCCAGACATTGATTGATAGCATACCTGCGCCGTTACCGGGGTCAATTACCAACTGCCCACTGCCGTCATCGAAACTGCGGTTGGCGAAGTTACCTGACGCATCAAAGGTAATGGTACCTGCACCGCCGGCAGTGATGGTTTCATCTCCCGACGCAGTAATCTCCCAGGCCCATTCCCGAAGATGGTTAGTCTTGGTGAAAGTGATGGTCAGATTATGAGGGGTGCCAAAACTATCGTAGATGACGAAAGAGGTACTAGCCTTGGGGGTGTAGCCTGCGGTGGTTACTTCAAAGACTGGAAGAACTAGAGTGCCACCACCCGCTGCATTGGAAAGGGTCAGGTCAATACTGGTTTGGCTATCTCCAGGGGTATCATCGGTGAGAACGATCTTACCGTCCACCAGAGTGGCTGTGGCGATGCCATTAAAGGCCTGGTTAATCGCATTCAAAAGATCCCCTACCGTACTGGTTGCATCAAAATTGAAATCAACCGGTGTTATGGCGTTACCCTCGCTGTCCGTTCCACTTATGGTAATTGTACCGGTGGTAAGATTGGTCGCCTGGTTTAAGTCCGAGAGCAGGGTCGACTCGGTAGCGTTTTGAACTTCACCATTGGACATGTAAGTGAAACTATCGGTGGAAGTCAGCACGTTGGTCTCGATTGCGTCGCCCGCGTCCAGGTTGCCTCCCAGATAAACATTCTCAGTTGCTATAGCACCAATCGCCAGGTTTGGATCAAGAATGATATCCCCCAGAGTTTCAATACTGTTCAACCCCTGGGATTGTATGGCGGTACTGTTCTGGTCTGCGGACAAAGGCAACATCCATCCCTGTACTTTCTCACCGGTCTGAGTTACTAATACCCCCTGTTCATTAAAAGTGAATGCTCCGGCTCTGGTATAGTGCATTTCGTTGCCATCAGTGACGATGAAAAAGCTGTCGCCCTTGATGGCTAAATCGGTCGGGTTCTCCGTGGCCGTAAAGTTTCCCTGAATGAACGGAGTGTATTTTATTCCTATCGTTTGACCAAACATTTCCAGGAAGGTCATGCGACTGGATTTGAACCCTATTGTGTTGATATTGGCCACGTTGGAACTGATCATCTCCAACCGACGTCTCTGGTTTTGTAAAGACGATAAAACAGTTGCAAAAGCGTCAGTTAGACCGATTTGATTTGAAGTGAGTTGGGACATTTTGTACCCTCCTTTTGTTAACCCGCCTCAGTCGGTCAGCGGGTTGAGGGCCTCCCGTAAGGGACCGGCCCTGGTTAAACGTTCCTACACTATGGCCACGCTATCAATGTTGGTAAAAACATTCTCCTGCGCGGCCCCTTTCTCCATAGCCGTCACTACCGTTCGGTTTTTGACACTCACCACATAGGCAGTGTCATCCACCAAAATCACCGATTGACGGCCTCCTTTGGCAGCCACTCTGGAAACACCCTCCAGCAGCCGATTCAACTCCTGGGGACTGGGAGTCAAATTGCGCTCTTGTAACCGTTGCATTGCGTGGGAAGAGAAACGCAGTTCCTCGGGACCCCCTAATTGCTTCTCCAGGATCTGCTGAAAAGCTGGAGCAGAACGTCGATTGGCGAGAGTGTTAACCCCTTTGTTCTCTGGAGTCGTAACCGGCGGCCGAATTGTGCTCCAACGAACGGCTGCTTGCCACTCCTTAACTTGCATTCATCAACCCTCCGAGTCTGGTGAGTCTGGTTGAGTGAATTCAAGGACCTGGGAATATTTGATTTCCTGCACCCCCATCAGTAGCCGGGCTACTCCATCTTCATAGCTAACTCCATCCACCAATCCCATCAGGATCACGAGAGCGTTCACGTCCTTATCATTCTTGTCTGTGGCCTTAACCTGCACGTGGTACTTTCCTGAGCTCAATAGATTGCCGTGGTCATCCTTGCCATCCCAAATGACAACCTGGTCACCTTCGCTAAAAGCCCCGGCATCGATGGTGCGAACAGTGTTCCCGTCTGAGTCGGTGATTATTAGTTGAACGGATTCAGCGTTCCCCTTCAATCTGAAATGAATCTCAACCGGATTTTCACCATCAAACTCAACTTCATCGCTCACCGCCACTACCTGTTTACCAATAAGTGTGGTGGCCAGGGAATTGTTAACGGACTGGGCCAACATCATGTTAACCTGTAGATTTTGCTCCAGTGCAGACCTTATGTTCTGCAACTGCTCCAAGGAACTAAACTGGGCCAATTGAGCCGCAAACTCCTGATCCTTCATGGGCGAAAGGGGATCCTGGTTCTTGAGCTGTGTAATCAGCAGCTTCAGGAAATCATCCTTCCCCATGACATTGCCCGCCACTTGGGTCGTGGGATTGCCTGCTCCCGGCGGACTGTTGCTCAATGGTTGAATTTCAGGCATTGTGAACCTCCTTTCGGTTTATGCTAGGTATTCAAAAGTGTTGTAGCCATAATCCCGAATACCGGGTTGACTTATCTCTTGATTCTGATCCACGGTGGAGTCGTTGCCGGTGGCGGGTCGGCGTTCCGATTGCGATCCATATTCAGGTTGTCCCTCGCTGTTACGACTCATCACCAGGAAATTGTCTATCTCCATCCCTTTCAGACTCAGATTAGCTTGAATTATGGGCAATATGCGTTGTACCTCCCGCCGGGCAATCTCCGATGCCACCGTAATCGTTATCTGTTTTTGGGCCGAATCAGTTTGGAAAAACATCTCGATCTCACCCAAAGCACCGGCTTCCACCTTAATACCGGTAGAACTCGACTGTCCTTGTTCAAACTGTTCCCAAATTATTTTCGCCAAACGGCGAACATTAGCCGGAGCCCTGAGGTTTTTTTCTGGCAGCACCAGCCGATTGCCAGACTCGGTAGTTAGGTTGGCTTTTCCCAAAGCAGCGGCAGCACTTTCCATTAGCCGCCTTTTCTCGATTCGAGAAACAGAGTCAAGATTATTGGTGTTGGCTCTAGATAGTTCTACTGCACTGAAACCTTCTTTAACAACAGATCGGGATACCTGGCGCTCGCTCGTACCACTTGGAGCTTCTTTCATCTTCTCAGGAGTCGAAGTTTCATTAACCACGCTTTTGGACGAAGTCTGACTCTCAACTTTATCCACTTTGGCTTTAACCCGTTCCCAAAAGGCCGATAGTTTCACTTTGACAGTGGAGGCCAAACCTTTCTTGGTGTTCTCTACCTCCAGCCCGGGCTTCGTTGCTCTTGCTTTAAGAGCGGGGACCGGCAGGATTCTCAATAATCTCCACCGCCAGGGTAGTTTCACTTTCACAACGTCTTCGATCCGCCCTTGGGACTCGGCAGGAATTCTCTGATCTTTGCCGAATACCTTTTTGCTGCTAGCCAGCTCATCTGAGGCTTCATTCAACTTTTTAGTTTCTAGGTGAGTAGGTCTAAGTCCAGTTGAATTGCTTACCCGAGCCGTCTTTCCGTTCGCCAGGGCTGAGACAGCTTTTAATGTGGACTTGGCGGATATATCTCCAATGGTCTTGGTAGTATTTTCGTTAAGCACTTTTGGAACCTTTTGAATGGAACCTTCGCCTGCCTCGGTCCTCTCACCAGGTGATGTCTGCTCAGTGCCGGTCACCGCTTTTTTAAGCAACGAATCAATTTTTCCAGCATTAGTCGCTCCTTTAACCAAACCTCCAATTGAGGTTTTATCTGTCGAGCGAAAGTCTGCGCTGGTTGTGAAAAGGCTGCTTACCCCTGATTTTAATTTTGTGGCAGTCACCTGCTCATTTTTTGCCTCAGAAGTTCCCGTTTGTCCCCTAGCAAGCTCAGTTATGGTACTACCTGGTTTAGGTTTCTTGACTAGCTCGGTATCTTGATTCTCGGTCCTATTGCTGTGTTCTTCTTTTGCGGTAGCCGTAATCTGTTCATCGGGATCATCAGTCTCAGTTGGTTTGCCGTTACTATCCACCGGATCCGCTGAAGATTGAATTGTGGCTTTCTCGGTGTTGTCCTTTTTCCTCCAATCCTGGGTAGCTAATCCCTGTCGAGGCATTTGTAAAGGCTTGATGCTCTCTAAAAGGGGCTGAATCACCGCTGAGAAGTTGGTATCTGAAGCGGTTCTCGAATTTTCTTTATGCGGATTGGATTGTGTCCCCCCGGTAAGCAAAGCCCAAACATTCTTAATCGCGGCCATCATGAGGGATTCCTCCCGATCATTTTTTGGGTTATTTGAGCAGCCCGTTCACCTGGTAACGCCAATAACAGGTTTTTCCGTTTACGGGCATTTATATTGCGATAAATCATTATCACTGTACGATCGTCAAGCTTTTGTAGAATAGGCCCCATTTCATTGACCTTCATGGCCTCATAGGTCTTGGCCACTTCCCGCAATGAAACCTGGAGCTGCTGAGCTTCGCTAAGTTGTTGCTGCATTTCAGCCATCTGGTTTTGAGCCGCGGTTAATTTTTGCTCTAGGTTCTGTAGCTCGGTCTGCAGGCTATCAATCCGCTGGGTGGCATCTGTTAACTGCTGAGTTAGGCTATCATTAATAGTCTGCAAACTATCCAGGCGCTGTTGAAATCCGGCTACTACCATGGAATCTAAAGCGGAGCTATCAAGGTGAGTTATCAGTGAGGTCTGGTCATCCGCCCCTGCATCCCCCGGATTGAGGTTGCGGAGAACAAGTAGAGTTAGAATCACTACCACGACAAATAGGCCAGCGCCTATCCCTATCCAGAGGACAACCTTTTTCACGATCGGTGATTTTCCCTTTTCTTGCGCCTATTAAGCAGTAAGGCCAGCTCACCTTCCTGCCGACTCTCAATCTTGCGTCGTTCTTTTATGTACTGTTCCAGGTGCCTTTCTTTCAGCTTTTCCATGACTTTTTTCTCTTTGGCAGCGTTAAGTAATTCTGCCCTTTTCTGGGCTGTCTGGCGTTCCAAATTTTTAACTATATTCTCCTGTTCCTGAATGCGGCTGCTTACCTGGGCGATGTAATCCAGAGCTACTCTAAGTTGCAACAGATCCAAAGCGCCTCCATTAGCTCCATGATTGGCGGTTTGGGCCAACAAACCATCCTTTTCGTCGTTCAAACGCTCCAGATTCTGTTCTTCCAACTGGAGTTTGTGTTCAACCAATTGAAGTTGAAGGGCTTTTTGTTCTTCCAATGCCTCTCGAACGTCCAGCACCTTCTGCATGGAAAAGTGAAAAGCACGGCTCATGTTTGATCTCCCATACCTTGCGTGATAGCCTGCATTTCAGACCGTATTTCTGGGAAGGTGAAAGCCTGATTAATCTCCTGGCGCAGAAACCGCTCCACTTGCGGCATCTTACGAATAGCTAAGTCCACTTTGGGATTACTGCCTTCAGCATAAGCCCCAATACTTATCAGGTCTTCTGATTCTCGATACGTAGCGATGAGTTCCAGAATCTGTTGCGTCCAAAATTGCTGAGCCTTATCGGTAACTTCGCGCCTTAAACGGCTTATACTCTGGAGAACATCTATTGCGGGATAGTGACCTTTTGAGGCCAGTTGTCGAGAGAGAACAATATGTCCATCCAGAATGGCCCGAGACGCGTCACTTATAGGTTCATCCATATCATCTCCCTCAACCAGAACGGTATATAAGCCGGTAATGCTGCCTTTATCGCTATTCCCCGCCCGTTCCAATAACCGGGGTAGTAAAGCAAATACTGAAGGTGTGTAACCTTTCGCAGTGGGAGGTTCCCCCACGGCTAAACCAATTTCCCGCTGAGCCATGGCCACCCGCGTAAGGGAATCCATCAGCAGGAGCACATCTCGCCCCTGATCACGGAAGAATTCGGCGATGGTCGTAGCCATTAGAGCCGCTTTAATGCGAACCATTGCAGCCTGATCGGAGGTGGCCACCACTACGACCGAGTGCGCCAATCCTTCAGGTCCCAAATCCCGTTCGATAAATTCCCGGACCTCCCGTCCTCGTTCTCCAATTAACGCGATGACGTTTACAGCAGCGTTGGTGTATCTAGCCATCATGCCCAGGAGGACACTTTTCCCCACCCCACTACCAGCAAAAATGCCTACTCTTTGACCTTTGCCTATAGTCAGCAATCCGTCGATGGCTTTGATCCCAGTGGCGAGGGGATCTTTTATTCTCCGTCTGGTCAATGGACTGGGGGGAGAATGAAATACTGGTCTGGTTTGGGAACAGGCTATCGGCCCTTTGCCGTCCAAAGGGTTACCCAAACCATCCAAGACTCTTCCCAACAATTCATCACCCACAGCTACAGACAACGGGCGATGGACCAGAGATACCCGACTACCTGGTGCTAGACCAGTGAGCTCATCCAGGGGCATTAAAAGAACTTTATCACCTTGAAAACCAACCACCTCAGCCCGGATAACTCCACCATCAACGGTACTGATTTCACATAATTCTCCCAGCGTGGCCCCCGGTACGGCAGCTTCAATTACCAGTCCGACTATCTGGCTGACCTTACCTACCGGTTGTATCAGCTGTACCGGACTCAGTTGCTCTAGTTTTTCCAGCCAGTTGTAAGCGCTTTCGTTCATCAAACTGCTTTCAGCTCCTCTTCGATCGCCTCCAGGTAATGTTTCCAGGTCCCTTCAAGTAACAGATCTTCTGATTCAACGATTACCTCACCAGGCTGCAAGTGCGGGTCGGCCGCGAATCGTATCTTTTCTGGCAAAGGCGCGGCCACTTTGTTGGATAGGTCCTGTTCCTTAAGCCATTCCAGAAGACTCGGATGTACTTGGACGGTAATGTTTTGCTGATCAGCCAATTGCTTGAAGAAACGTTCCAATTGTTTCAAAACGACATCATGAAGCTTTTCTTCGGGTTGTAGACTAACGCCGATAACTTTTTCAGCGATTTTCAGGGCTAATTCCAAAACAGTCTGGTTCATGGTTTCCGTTCTAGTGACATACTGAGATTGGATTTCCTGGACTGCCTGGGCAAACATTCGCTGGACCTGCGACAGCTTCTGATCATATTCCGCGCGGGTTAGTCTAGCCCCCTCTTGGAATCCAGCCTGGAAACCTTCTTCGCGCACTTGGTTCAGGATAGCTGTAGTGACTTTTCCCCATCCCTCTGTGTCATGAGTCTCTTTAACTTCAACCTCTGGCTGAGTCTCGAAATAGCTCTCTACAAATCGCAAAGCCTTGGGCGGGCGTGGGAGTTTTAGGCGGCTGGGACTCATTCAATAAACTCCTCTTCTTCTCCCCTGCTGATAACGATATCTCCCTGTTCCTCCAACTGGCGCACGACATCCAGTACCATCTTCTGGGCGTTCTCAACATCTCTCACTCTTACTGGTCCCAGGTACTCTAATTCATCTCTTAGCATTTCAGCTGCTCGTTCAGACATGTTCCGGAAGATTTTCTCTTTCAATTCATTGCTGGCAGCTTTTAAGGCCAGTGCCAGGGTCTTTGAATCCACGTCTTTAAGGATGAGCTGAACGGCATGATCAGGCAGCTTGACGATATCTTCAAAGAGAAACATCAAACTCATGACTTCTTCAGCTAACTTGGGATCACGCTTTTTCAGTGTATCCAGGATGTTTTTCTCCGCTGAGCGGCTGGAATTGTTCAAAATCTCGGCAACTTTTTCCGCTCCTCCGGTGGTGCTTAAATTGCCACCGAATACTGTGCCCATTTGGTCCCGGAGGATATCCTCAATTTCCTTGATAAGCTCAGGGGAGGTCTTCTCCATGCTCCCCAAACGGTAGGCAATTTCAGCTTGCAAATCGGGGGGCATATCGGAGAGAATCGAGGCCGCCTGAGAAGGTTTTAAGTTTGCCAGAATCAAAGCTGCTGTTTGGGGATGTTCATTTCTTAAAAAGCTCAACAGTTGTTTATCATCCACTGTTTGCAAGAGGTAAAAAGCACTGACTTCTGTGGCAGCTTCTACCCTTCCGATTATTTCATCAGCTTTTTTCCGACCGTAAGCCTTCTCCAGAAGCTCTCTAGCGTAATCTATTCCACCCTGCACTATATACTTGTTGGCGAGCATCATTTGATAAAACTCTTCGATGGCAGCTGTCAGAGTATCGGAGCTGATATTTTGCAATTTGGCGATTTCCAGGGACAACTGTTCGCTTTCTTTTTCCGTCAGATGCCGCATAATCTCAGCGGCGTTTTCCACTCCCATCGCAATCAGCACTATGGCTGCTTTCTGAAGTTGAGTCAGTTTGTCAATTTGAATGTCAGATGAAGAAGTCTGAAGGTCTTCAGTCATCGTTCACTCTTATTTCGCTTGGGTTAACCAAGAACGAATCAGTTTAGCTGCTTCTTCGGGTCTATCTTTAGCGTAGTTCACTACCTCAGTGGTCATCCGGTCTTTAGCTTTTAGTTTTGCTTGCGCTTCCGGACTCAGTTTAGCGATAAACTTTTCCTCCATTTCCGTTATTTCTTTTTCACCAG
>CAYXZO010000022.1:27202-34882 GCA_964469505.1 uncultured Lentisphaeria bacterium
GGACTCAGTTTAGCGATAAACTTTTCCTCCATTTCCGTTATTTCTTTTTCACCAGACTCTAAAGCCGTTCCATGCTCCCCTGAAGGCAAGCTTGGTGCCGGTTGTGTGACCGGCATTTCCGACAGGGCTTTAATTCCACCTTTCAGCAGCCCGCGTAATAGCAAAAAGGCCAGCAAAATGCCAAAAACAGTAGTTCCCTTCTCAAGAATCGCCGCCCACATGGCTTGTTTACGGGCTTCCTTAAAATAGACCTTATCAGCCTCGAGTTGGCTTTTATCAAAAGGCATATTCTGGACTTCCACCATGTCTCCGCGGGTTTCATCGTAACCTACAGCACTTTTTACCAGGCTAGTCAAGCGATCTAGTTCCTGGGGGTTCAGCGGAACATATTTCTCAACCTCTCGCCCATCTGAAGCTTTCTGTCTTATATGTTTACCATTTACTAGTACTGCTACTGATAAGCGTTTGATTTCTCCTGCGTCGTTGACGTAATGTTCGATAGTTTTATTTAACTCGTAGTTGGTCACTACATTCTCGGTTATTTGTTTTTGGGGAGTGGTTCCAGACGTGTCAGCTGACCCCACCGCCTGGCTAGAATGGCGTTCTTCACTCACAACCACTACGTTATCTGGGTCATAAAGCTCCCGGGTTCGCTCAATTTTCTCGAAGTTCAACTCCACCGCCACGCGAACCACTGCATTACCAGGACCAACTACACGGTCCAGGAGATCGTTTACTTTCTGTTCAAGGCGTTCTTCGACCTGATGGCGCAATTCCCAGTCTTTGCTGGCTTCAACGGTGAAACCTCCTGCCGTTTCACCTCTGGATAACAACCTTCCGTTGGTATCCACGATTACAACGTCTTCGGGCTCAATCTCTTCCACACTATTAGCGACCAGGGCTGCGATTCCCTGAACACGATCTTGAGACAAAGCGTAGCCAGGCTTGAGTTCTAACACAACCGAAGCGGAGCCTCTACTCTCGTCAGCAAATAGCTTTTTCTCAGGGATAACCAAGTGCACCCGACAGTTAAGAACAGCTGGAAATTGATTTATGGTCCTTTCCAGTTCACCCTCTAACGCTCGCCGCAGGTTGACACGCTGCATGAAAGTGGTCATTCCCAGTTTCTGATTGTCGAATATTTCGTAACCCTCTATCCTTTGGGTGCCAACTCCTTTGTCCGCCAGTTTCACTCGTAGCTCAGCCACTTGATTACTTGGTACCAGAATGGTACGGCCTCCATTTTCCAAGCGGTAATCGACTTTGAGAGATTGCAAACCTTCTACAACGCGTCCCGCCTCTTGAAGATCCAGATTAGAGTAGAGGACATCGTAATCCGGCCGGTTAGCCCATAACAGCAAGGAGACTAAGGAAGAAACGACACCGAGCAGAACCACTACAATCATTATTCTTTGGCCGAGGGAGTAGTTTCGAAACATCTGATTAAGTGCAAGCCATAATCGGTTCATAGCAGCTCCCTACTTAAACTGGCATATGCTGTATTTCTTGATAGGCTTGTAACAATTTATTGCGGATTTCGACCATCAACTGGAAATTCAAGCGCGCTTCATTCAAACTCACCAGTGCTTCAACAAGATTATCTTCCTTATTTTGGACAAACCGGGCAGCCTCTGTTTGAGCAGATTTTTGAGCCTGATTGACGCGTTGAATGAATTCTTTAAGAGTGGCCTCGAAATCGATCTTTTCATTTTCTTGGGCCGGAGCTTTGACAGAGCTGTTTTGCTTAGTTTGTGGCCTGATTAAACCCAGCTCGGTTGGATGTTGAATGGAAATATCTACCATGGCCAACTCATCCCTTCAAATCCAAAAAGTGACCTTTGTATATTGGTACCTGGTTTCGTGTGCCATAAATGATGCCTTCCCCACCGTCGATCCCTCCAAAAAGAGCTTGCAATGCAGTCAATTCACGACTATCCAATACTGAGCGTGGTGAAGAAAAGCCTTCGGAGATTTTTGGTTTTTTGGGGGGGGCGAGCGATTGGGCCCTGACCGGATTGGGATGGCGGTTAATTCCGCCTGGTCGTGAACGGTCGGGTGAATAATCTAGTGGTGGAAGGGTTAAGTCGTTAATTCTAATGTCCATGGCTTCCCTCAACCTAAAGCTTGAAGTGTGCGTTTTGCCGTCAACTTGGCGGCATTGAGGACATTAACATTGGCATCGTAAGCTCTGCTAGCAGCGATCAGTTCCACCATCTCTTCCAGCAAATTGATATTAGCCATTTTGACATTGCCATTTTCATCGGCATTGGGATTGGACGGGTCATGAACGAGTTTATAACCAGGTATTTGTATTACTTTAAATGGTTTACCATTTGGATTTAGTCCTGTCTCTGTTTTGAAATGAGAGTTAGTTATATGGTTAGGATTGGTTCTTCGAAGACGCAAGCGTAAAGTCTCGCCAAAACTGACCCTACCATTCATGGAATTCGGGGTTTGTTCTATGACCCGTTGTCGATGGTAAACTTTTCCCTTATCATCAGCTATATCCTCAGCATGGGCTATGTTGCTAGACACCACTTTTAATCGCTGTAATTGAGTAGCCATCCCCCAATAAGTAGTTTTTAGAGCGCTTATAATGCCGCTAAACTGCATAACTCTTATCCTTTTTTATCTAACCTTTCCGGTGATACCCATTTGAAGTATTTCCCAATACTGTCTTAAACTCCGCAGGGCAAAATCGGTACGAATTTGGTTTTCAGCCAAATCCGTCATTTCCCGCGTTAGATCCACCGGAGTTTTTTCCCGGTTGAGAGGACTGTTCAGATCTTCAACAAGTCGAGGTTTGGTAATGTGTTTTGGATGGGTAGCTCTCAAGCGAGCCGTTGACAAGGCTTGCTCTAACTCTTTTGAAAAATCGGTGGAAACTCGGGAATAATCGGGGTTATTGACTTGACTGATGTTCTGAGCAATGGCAGAACGTTGCTTATCGTATACTCGAAGCGCTCTTCTAAGCAGTAGTGAATAAGCCGTATCTAAGAAACTCATTTTCATTGCACTTCGCCATACTTCAAGCCATGTGCCAGCTTTGGTGGTTGAATCACCCATCTTCTGATACCGTGATGTGAAAGTCTTTAATTACTTGTTTATTATATAGTAACGTAGGTAAGAAAGCTGTTAGATCACCCCCCAAAAGCCTTTTAAACGGGTGAAAACATCAAAAAGGGCTGGAAAATATTTCCAGGGTAGGTTGGTTTTTACCCGCTGGACTTACGAGCTCTTATATATGCTGAACCTGGCGGATTACACAATCCTAAAAGGCAAAAGAAGCTTGCAGGGACTGGTAATAAAAGGGACTCTGTGTAATCGAATACAGAGATCAGGACATGGATTTTTCTTCGTTTTCGTATTGGTGGAGCTTATTACGTAGAGTTCGAACACTAATGCCCAGTATTTTGGCCGCTTGGGTACGATTATTATTGGTTCGCTTCAGAGCGTTATAAACCAAGCGTTTTTCCATTTCAGCAATAGGTAAAACAGTATCATCCATGATAGATTCCACTGGCACCTGGCTTTCGAACTCAAGAGAAAAATGCTCCGGTTCGAGGACTTCCGAATCCCGAGAATAAAGTACTGCACGTTCAATGACATTTTCCAGCTGGCGTACATTACCCGGCCAATTCTGCCTCATCAGTAAATCTAGAGCCTCTTTACTGACCGTTTTGGTTTTATAGCCATATCGCTGCTGGAATTTTTTAAGGAAATGATCTACCAGCACCGGGATATCCTCAATACGACTGCGAAGCGGAGGTACATAGATGGGGAATACGTTCAGCCTGAAAAACAAATCTGCCCGAAATTGTCCAGTTTTTATTAACTGTTTCATATCGCGATTAGAGGTTGCAATAATTCTGATATCAATGGGAATTTCGTGAGTACTACCCACTCTGATGATCCTGCGATTTTGTAATACTCGGAGAAGTTTAGCTTGCAAAGTGCGAGGCATTTCGCTGATTTCATCCATTAAAATAGTACCACCGTTAGCTTCTTCAAACAGCCCCCGGTGAGTTTTATAGGCCCCCGTAAAAGCTCCTTTCTCATGGCCAAACAAAGTGCTTTCAAACAATGTCTCAGGGATAGCTGAGCAATTAACTTTTAGAAACGGCTTATCAGCCCGGGCACTATTTTCATGAATCGACTGAGAAATTAATTCTTTGCCAGTACCGCTTTCTCCTTGAATGAAAACGGTGGCGTCACTTTTGGCAACTACTTCAATTTGCTGGAAAACATTGAGCATTGCTTTACTATTGCCGACCAGACGGTTAAAACGCTCCTCATAAGCTAGTTTACTGCGTAAGCGCTGGTTTTCTGCTTTTAATCGGCGAAATTCGAAAAACCGTTCAACTCGAGATTCTATTTGATTAATAGAAAACGGCTTGGTGATAAAATCAAAAGCTCCTTTATGAAGTGCATCAACCGCTATTTCGATGGTTCCATAAGCAGTAATGATCAAAAAACCAGTGTCGGGGGACCTTTTCTTGACTTTTTCCATCAATTCGATGCCATTCATGTCCGGCATTACCAAATCGCTGATGATCAAATCGACTTTCTCATTTTTCAAGATCATCAAGGCAGAAGTTGCATCCTGAGCGATCAACATCTTCCGACCGGACCGGCTTAATGCTTCCTTAAGGACCATTCTCAAGCTGCGGTCATCATCAACAACCAGTATTGTTTCTTCCATCTTTTGCATCCCTCTCCAGTTTTGAAACCGGATTATTTTGAAAGCATTAAGTTACCACATCAAAACGTGTTATTTGAGCCTGAGAGCAAACGTTGGAATTCATGTACAATTTTATGGTTGAGGGTCTTGAGTAACTCCTGGGGGGTCGTTCCATCTCGGGGGTATATCACCGCCGCCGATTTCACACCCACTAGCGACTCGCCCTTTAGGCTTCGCCATTGTTTTTCCACCCGGCTGCGGAGATTAGCTCCCGCAAGCTCTAATTCCGCAGCATCGCTGCCGTAAACCACAATCAGATAGGTATCCCATAGCAATGGAAATATTTGCAAATTATGGCGGAAAACCTCTTTTATTATCTCCTGCAAACCGGAGTTGATCTCGTTGACAGCGGGAAATTCCTCGGCGAGGCGTAATGGAAAATAGCGACAGAGGAAAAAGCCTACATTCCCCTTCAAGGTATCTGCCTCATCTATGCATTCCTGTATGAAATTTTGTATTGGAAGCATAGGGGTCCCCGTGGTGAACGTATCATAGCTAAGTAGTTCGCTGCACGGAGGGCCGAGCTGAACTGCCACCACTTGTAGGAGATTAATTAGTTCTTCCATTTCTATGGATTTGCTGTCGAGATTGAATATCCAAAGAAATCCTTTGAGTAAGTCTCGATAAACAATCGGAATTAGTAGAAAATTATGAAAAGGGGTTGGCTTCCCAAACTCTATCGCGTCTATAGTAAAATTTCCGATCGATTCTAGGTATAACTTCTCTTTTTCAGGTACTTTTTCCCCACAAATCAAACTATCCCGCGTAAAAGTAAGTTTATCAATGTAATGTGCTTCAATTCCTGATACAGCAAATGGTTTGAATCTTTTTTCACTATCGGGCAACATGACTGCAATTTGTTTTAACTTCAACCCCTCGTTAAGTGTATCCAAGATCATCTGAACCGCCATTTTCCGGTCTACTACTTGATAAACAATTCGATTCACATCGTTAAGGAGCCTCATGTAACTGTTGAGGAGTTTTAATTTTTCATTGAGCTTACGATTACTGCGCTCCAACTCCAATTTTTGTAATGCCCGATTTACTACAACCTCGATCTCTTTCAGTCGAAATGGCTTGCGAAGATAGTCATATACCCCCTCTTTCACGGCCTGGATCGCTGAATCAAGGGAAGCATATCCAGTAAAAATAATAATCAACGTATCTCGGCCGGTGGATCGAACCTCACGGACCACCTGCATTCCGTCCATGGATGGCATTTTCAGATCGGTCATCACCAGATCATATGCTTTTTCCTTAATGGATTTCACTGCTTGAACCGGATCCGTAAATCCGTCGACTTCATAACCAAGATTCTGAAAGTATTCGGTTAATAGCTGTACAATCGTCTCCTCGTCATCTACGACACAAATTCTATTAACCCCCATGGTTTTGCTCCGGCCGTTTTGAGGTTGGGATGGGCTCAATCACGATCTCCTCTCCTCTACGATAGATACGAACCGATTTAAATTGCTTATCGGTATAATATCTATATCGCCCTATTGAAATGACCACACCTTTTTGCAGGGTATCCCAGATCAATATTTCATGGGATTGTTTCATTCCATATGCAGGGGCAATCAATTGTTCCAGGCGCTCCCGCATAACTGCAATTTCCGCCTTTAAAGTCTCCCGATCTTTGCGCAAAGTATTAAGTTCCCTGATTTTTTCCTGGGAGAGTTCATCTAGCCGCTCTCGTAGCAAACTGAGGAACTGCAGGCGTTTTTCTATAATCGCAAGGGAGGTCTCCTTCTGTTCTATCTTCTCCATCAGCTCCCATCGTTCCCGATCAAACGTCTGTTGTTCATCACCACTTACACCGATTTCAGTGGGAGTCCCTTGAGGAGAACCAACATAAATGGCTCCAATCCCCTTGTCTCCGTGGACCCTTCCTCCCCGAATCAAACCTTCTCCTTTATTAAGTAAAACCTTGCCACCTGCCGAAAGCATACTATTAATTACGTACCGCTTAACTAATACGTCGCGTCTTACCGCAACCGTTGCATCTTGAATAAACCCACATATCAAACTACCTCCAGCTAGCACTTTCGCCCTACCCTTGCCTACAATCCCCAACTGCACGACAATGTCACTATTCTGAGAATAAACTTCGGCAGCTTCTACGTTGCCGTTTACGAAAATTGGACCGGTGGCCTCAACTCGGAAACCGGATCGAACATCTCCCTCAATAATTACAGTACCGTCGAATTTAATATTACCCGTGCGAAAATCTACGTCCCCTTTTACATGAAATACCGTGTCTACATGAAGTGAATCACCATCCATGAAAGCCATGCCATCCTGGGCGGCATAAAGGGTAAGGCCGTCGGGGGAGGTATAGGTATTTTTCCCTTGCGGTAATTTCACTTCCGGAATGGGTTCCGAGGCGATGACCTTTCCGGTAACGGTTAACCCTGGTTCTCCCTTACGACCAGGCACTAAAGAAACCAGAGCTTGATCTTTATTTACTTTTGTGCATTGAATCAGCTTCTTGAAATCTGCCCGTCCGGTCTCTGAGATGAAAGGACGCTTCCCGGGCGAAATGTCTATGTACCAGATGATTCGAGGGGGTTTCCCTGAAACAGGCGGTTTACCCCTGGCGATCGTTACATTCTCACAACTCTCACGCTTATCAGCGACCTCAGCGAGGGTTTCTTCTAATATTCCGTGAGTTACGCCCTTCTTTCTAACAAAACGTCGCAAATCCTCCTTTGTGGGAAAGTCTTCAGGTGAAGCTTTCACACTGAGAAAAGCCTGCAGTTCATCCGGTGATAAACGTACTTTTATTTCCCGAGGCCCCATATAAGCAAAAGCGCTTACTTAAGAATCTTCAAACTCGAAACGTAATTCTGAACGCCGACCGCATGTACAAACATGGATTACGCCCACAATTTGGTCCCCTTCGATTATGGGCTGAAAATACCCTTCTCCCTGCTTGA
>CAYXZO010000022.1:34982-36399 GCA_964469505.1 uncultured Lentisphaeria bacterium
GCTGCAGATAGCGCCAAGCAGGATCAATCTCGGAGATCCCCGTGAGAGGTGTTCCTTGTAAATAAAATCCCAGCTTATGGCTTATTCCATCGGCTACCTGTAATAAGGCTGCGGTTAATCTCAAGGCCTTTGAAGGAACTTTTAGGGGAGTATGGTGGTGAGCCACTGCGGTCATAATAGTTTGGGGAAAATTCCATCGCTTTACAACCCATTCACCAGCTGTTTCATGGGTAAAACCAAAAATGGCTTTCTCGGCTTCAGTCAGGGGCTGACGATCCATGCGTGCCAATTCAATAGCGGCTCGAAATCTAGTGGAATCCAATAGGAAAAGGGCAATCTTGCCAATATCATGCAGCAACCCCATCGCATAAGGGCTACCAGCAATCCATAGCCCCAATTCGTTGTTGAGGAGTTCAACAATGTGTCCCACTGCTATGGAATGTATCCATAGAGTATCCCACCTTATTGAATCTTCTCCAACAGCGGTTTTTTTGAATTCATCAATAATAGAAAAACTCAGCGCCATATTGTACAGCTCTTTTAAGCCCAGGACTACAATTGCTCTTCGCAAAGAATCCACGGGCTCTTCTAAAGCGTAATACGCCGAGTTTGCCATTCGAATAATTCTTGCCGCCAGTGCCGGGTCCCGATCGACTACTGGAACTAGTTGCCTAACCGACATCTGATCCGTTCTAATCATTTCCTGCAATTCCACTGCAATCTGCGGTAGGGTCGGCAAGCTTTTTAGTGTCAAGAGTTGATCTCGATAAACATGCTTAGCTTGTTTCTCAGCCAACAGCTTTTCGATTACTATCCGATCCATTTAGCTCTCTCCCCTAGTTGCCAGTTTACCCCATAATTAGGGCCCGGGATTCAAAGCAATATAAAACCTGTGAAATCTATTGGGACAAACTTTTGATCACCTCCATCAGAGCAATTATCCCATTTCTTCAGGGCTTAAACCTTTACGCGAGAACTGGCACGATTCATCATTACTCCAACAAGAATGGCCAATTATACCACAAGCAAAACGCAGATGCATTCCGACGGACGGCATATTTTTCCTATTTCTGGCAAATTTTTCCTGCTCAATAGCCATATTAACCATTAGCGAAAAGCTCCGAACAATGCGGCCATTTAGTGGAGCCCAAGTTCTTAGAGGCCTTTAATAGCTGCCTTGATTTCTACCAACCTTGTAGATATCCACGATATTTGCTAAAATACGTTCACGGGGAGCGGGCTCAATAGCATCAATGAACGGAAACTAGCAGAGTCTAGATGTACCAAAGAAAAATAGTCAACAGCGGCATAGCGGGAATTTTTATCCTAGAACTGTTATTCGCCGTATTAGAGGAATTTGTACCCTCATTCGGTCCCCTGCCATTAATATTAATCAAGTCCTTTTTCCTGACGCTGT
>CAYXZO010000023.1:0-35340 GCA_964469505.1 uncultured Lentisphaeria bacterium
GGGAAATATCTCTGGCTGCTGAATCCCGATACATTAGTGCAGGAAGACACTCCTGCCCGCCTTTTAGAAGTTATGGAATCCGATCCTCGAATCGGCATTTTAGGATGCAAGATTTTAAATCCCGACGGCAGCCTGCAACTGGCCTGTCGTCGCAGCTTTCCAACCCTCTGGGTGGCTTTCACTAAGCTCATTGGACTAGCCAAATTGTTTCCCAAGACCCGGTTGTTCGGCCGCTACAACTTGACCTATCTAGATCCCGATAAGGCTTATGAAGTGGAAGCCATTAGCGGTTCTTGCATGTTCGTGCGTGCTGAAGCCATGCAGGAGGTGGGGCTGTTGGATGAAGAATTCTTTATGTACGGTGAGGATCTGGATTGGTGTTTTCGCTTTAAGCAAGCCGGATGGAAAGTTTTTTACACTCCCAGCACCAGCATTGTGCATTATAAGGGAGAATCCAGTCGACTTAGTCCCTTGGATGTATTAACCCATTTCTACCACTCAATGGAGATTTTTGCCCGTAAGCATTTCAAAACCCGGTGGTGGCATCCATTACGCTGGTTATTGCGGGCGGGAATCTGGGGACGTTTCTTCCTTTCCCTGACCGGGAGAGTGGCTAAAACGGGTGCGGCTGTTTTGCTTGATATGGGAGGTATCTTACTGATTACGGTAGGGGCGATCTTTCTCCGCTTCCATACCCTCACGGTACTAGATGCCTATAAAGTAATCCTGCCCATCTACCTGGTTATCTGGTTCTTCACTTTGAATGCTTTCGGTATGTACGGCAAGAATCGTTATGCCTTATTTCCTGCCATCACGGCCGCTACTTTGGGATTTTTAGTGAACGTTACTTTGACTTTTTTCTTCCGCCAGTTTGCGTTTTCCCGCCAGGTGCTGTTGTTGAGCTACTTGGGAATCGTGATTTGGTTGCCTCTTTGGCGGTCCCTGGCAGCCGAAAGGCGCAAATTGGGCAACAAAATCCGACCCCACCGGGTTCTGGTGGTGGGAGCTCCGGAACAAGCCCGCAACATCCTACAGCGTTTGAAACGTCAGGTCCAGCATATGTATGAACCGCTGGGAATTATTGTTCCTGACGGGCAGAATTTAGAGGGTGAAGACGCCAAGGGGTCACTGGACGATCTAACCCGCCTGGTGCAAGAACTGGAAGTTGAGGAAGTAGTATTCGCTGCTGATAACCCACCTTTAACCCAGGTTTTCACTCTGTTGCCGGTACTGAGTAAAATGGGGGTCAAGATTAAGCTTGTCCCTGGCAACCTGGCATTTATCATTGGCAAATCCTCCGTGGAACAATTGCAGGAGGTTCCGTTGTTTGACATGGACTTCCGCTATCTAGACCCCGCCCGGAAAGCTTTGAAAAGGGCTGAAGATTGGCTCCAATGGCTTATCCTGGCAGTGATCGTTCGCCCTCTGCGGGCACTGGGGTTAGGTCATTTCGGTTTGTTGGGAGAACGCCTGGGGAATCTGAAGTTGGTGCGGCAAGGGAAGTGGAGCGTAATCGGGGCACCTCCCGACCTACCGGAAATCCTGCCACTGGATATCAAACCGGGTCTGATATCACTGGAGGATCTCAGGGGAGGTAGTGAGAATTATAGCGAGGAGGAGCGCTTGGCGCTGCTTAACTATTACCTTCAGAATCAAAGTTTTTGGTTGGATATGGAAATATTTTTCCGAGCCTTAATGGGATAAAAATATGGCGCGCTTCGTATACGATTTTGAAAAGCCCCTCCACGAGTTGGAACAAAAGATCCGCGAGATGGAACTCACTTCCAGCCGGGCGGGAATCATGGACGATATGTCGGAAGAAATCGTCCGCCTTAAACAAAAACTCAAAGAACTAGCGGAAAAGATAAACGGTAATTTAACCCGCTGGCAGCGGGTGGAACTGGCTCGCCATCCCGATCGGCCCCATACCCTGGATTTCATTCAACGTATAACCTCAGATTGGATTGAATTACATGGGGATCGGGCTTTTGGAGATGACCACGCCGTGGTAGCCGGGCTGGGCCGAATTGACAACTATCGTTTTGCGATTGTGGGGCAACAAAAAGGACGCACTACTAAAGAGAATTTATATCACAATTTCGGTATGTCGAGACCGGAGGGGTATCGTAAGGCTCGTCGTATCTTCAAAATGGCCGAAAAATTTGGTTTACCGGTCCTGACCCTTATCGATACTCCTGGGGCTTATCCGGGCATCGGTGCCGAGGAGCGGGGACAAGCGGAAGCCATTGCACGTAACCTGCAAGTGATGAGCCATTTAAAAGTACCCATCATAGTTGTAGTAATCGGCGAAGGTGCTTCCGGTGGAGCTCTAGGGATAGGAGTGGGCGACCGGCTGTTGATGCTGGAAAACACCTGGTATTCGGTTATTTCACCGGAGGGATGTGCCTCTATTTTATATCGTGATGCCGGAGAGCGGGAGAAGGCCGCCGAGGCTATGCGGGTTACGGCTCAAGACTTACTGGAGATGGGAATTGCCGATCGTTTGATCCCTGAACCCCCTGGGGGGGCACATCGGGACTGGGATCAGGCTGCGGCTCTGCTGAAACAAGCGGTGTTGGAGGAGTTACCGCCTTTGATGGTTTTGCCACCGGAGCAATTGGTGGCTCGTAGAATTGAAAAGCTAAGCAAGATGGGAAAGTGGGAGGAGAAGGAATGATTCGTTTTGATTACCATTTCCGGGTGCGTTATAAAGACATCGATCGCATGGGGATCATGTACTATTCCCGTTACTTTGAGTACTTTGAAGAGGCACGAACCGAGATGATGCGGGCTTTGGGATTGGATTATAATAAGCTGGAGGAGAACGGGGTACTCTTACCGGTCATTAAAGCCAAGGCCAGTTATATCGCCGGGGCAAAGTATGACCAGAAACTGATTCTCCGCACCGAGATCCGGGATATTCACCATAACCGTATTGAATTTTTCTATTCGGTAAGAATGGGGGAGCGGGAAGAGGATGAACTAGTGACTGGGAAAACGGTACACGCTTTCGTAACTCCCGGCGGTCGGACCATAAGATTGCCGAAAGAGGTTGAAGAGATACTACGTAAACACTGGGGAGAGACCTTTAGTGACGAATGAAGTTCTTTTCATAATTCAAACTATTCTTGGGCTTGCCGTAGTACTGATTGCCTTCCGATTAGGGTTGAAATGGCTGTATGCTCTGGTAGCAGTGAATATCGTGTTATCCAACATATTCGTTACCAAGACCATGCTTCTCTTTGGACTGGAAGCTACCGGGGGCAACGTCCTTTACGGGGCCATTTTTTTAACAACAGACATCATTGCCGAATACTACGGAAAAGCAGCGGCTCGAAAAGCGGTGTACATCGGGTTTGGGTCGGCATTGTTTTATTTATTAATGTCTCAACTAATGCTGCACTACGAACCCAGCGCCTCAGATATCGGGGGTGCCGAAGGAATGGTAAAGATATTTTCACTAGCCCCCTCCATGATTATCGCCAGCTTGATAGCCTACCTGGTTTCACAGTTGCATGACATCTGGGCGTTCCATCTCTGGAAGGAATATTTCCGGGGACGGCATTTATGGATCAGGAATAATCTTTCAACATTGGTCAGTCAATTCATAGATACATTGGTATTTTGCGGTCTCGCTTTTTATATCTTTCCGCGCATTTTCCTGCCGCCCGAGCAACAGATGCCAGGAGGGGTGGTTTTAGAGATCATAATAACTACTTATATTTTTAAAGCCTTGGTGGCGCTGCTAGATACTCCGTTTATTTATTTAAGCCGCATTGTGAGACCCGAAAGTCTTGTTGATGCTCAAGAGGATAAAAGAAAGATTATTTAGATACAAGATTTGCGGCAATTTAACGGAGACCAGCTTTTTTCTGCGCTAATTAGGAAGTTTTAATTTTTACTCGCTGCTGGCAAGTCTGGCAGGCGTAGGAGTGCAGCTTGCAGCTTTCCCTTTACTCGCAAGCCATAGTTGGAAAGTTTCTTCAGGAACAACCTCCACCTTAGTACGCATCATACTATGTCCCATACCGCAGTATTCAGCACATTGTACATTGAATTCTCCCAGATCCCTGGGTTGGAACCATAGGAAGGTCTCTCTGTTGGGTAACAGATCCTCTTTAACCCGAAATGTTATATAGAACAAAAAGTATGCGATCATTCACACCTTGTAAGTGGATTAATCAAGGAATTGAAGGGTGATTCTCGCCGTCCTTGCCAGCTTGGATGTGTCAGATTATATTGCGCCGCTTTTTTGCAAGGGGAGGGGTGGCCGAGCTGGCTGAAGGCGGCAGATTGCTAATCTGTTGTACGGGAAACTCCTGTACCGCGGGTTCGAATCCCGCCCCCTCCGCAATTAAGCTTCAGCGCGAATTTTATAAATAATCAGGTATTTAAATGATGCCGGGAAGGAGCACCCCGGGGTTGGGGTAGCATGCCGCGCCTTGTGATAGGTTTACACTTTCTTTGGGAGGGTCTATTAAACCGCTGTCAAACTATTCAGAACGATAAAATGCACCACTATCGATGTCTTCGTTCCAACAACTAATTCCCCAGGGGCCAGACCACGGGAATCAGCAAGGACAATATCACCAGCATGGCTATTTGCAACGGTAAACCGGTCTTGAGGAAATCCGAATAGCGATAACCACCGGGTGCAAAAACCATGGCATTAGTCTGGTAACCAGTAGGGGTCATGAACGCCAGCGAGGCGGCATACATCACGCCCAATAGGAACGGCTTAGGCGAAAGTTGAAAAGCCTGGGCGGTATCAATGACCATCGGAGTCATGAGTATTGCAGTGGCGTTATTGGACAGCACATTGGTGAATATCATGGTGAATGCCAAAAAGAAGAATAGCAGCCCGCTGGCACCGGCGTAGTTGTAGATCGCACCGAACATCCCTTCCAGGAGTTGAGGCAATTGCACGTTCTCCATAGCATCGGCAAATGGAATCAGCGCTGCTATTAGAAAAATGACCGTCCAGTTGATGGATTTATAGGCTTCGGCGGGAGAAATGATATTCAAGGCTACGATCAAAATAGCTCCTAAAACCGCTCCTACCATGATTGGGATTATATTGAAAGCCGCTCCTATTACCATCCCCAGAATGACAAGAATGCTGACCCACCACATGCGGGGGCGGTATACCTGGGCGCTGACTTCCTTCAACACGATGAAATCGGGATCTGCTGCCAGGGCTTCGATCCGAGGCCGGGGACCCATGATCAGCATAGAGTCGAAATGCTTCAGAACCACATTAGCGATCTTGGAACGAATAAGACCTCGATGCCGTCGGATAGCCAGCACAAACGCACCGTAGCGCTTTCTGAAATCGATCTCCCTTAGCTTCCTACCGGCTAAACTGGAGGCGGGGGCTACTAAAGCTTCTATTAGGACATTATCGATTTTGTTCAGTTCTTTATCATTTAGTTTGACATCACTAAGCAGTAAGACATTGTAATCACGTTTGAAAGCCGAAAGCCCCTCCAGGGAAGCCTGAACCAACAGCACATCCCCCGGTTGAATGCGTTCAAAACGGATATTGCTGGTGATATGCTGAGAATCCCGGATCACTTCCAACACAGTGATGTTGTATTTGGGGCCCAACTCGCATTCCAGACAGGTTTTCCCCACCAATGGTGATTCAGCCGGTATTTTCACTTCCGTCAGATAAGTAGTCATGCGGAATTTGCGGGTCAAGCTATCCAATGGAATCCGGGACGGCAGCCATCGTCGGGCCGCCAGGTAGTTATAGCTCAAGGTGAGTAATAGAAGCAGGATGCCTAATGGCGCCAGATCGAAAAGGTTGATATGAATGCCCCTTTCCGCACCTAGATCGGCCACAAGAAGGTTGGTCGAAGTTCCAATTAGGGTACAGGTCCCGCCAACGATAGCTGAATAAGAAAGTGGGATGAGCACTTTTGATGGACTTAGGCGTAATTCTCCAGCCAGATAAAAAGCCACCGGCATAAAGAGAGCCACGATCGCAGTGTTATTAAGAAAAGCTGACGCTATCCCGGTTATCAAGAAAAATAAAATAAGCGATTTACCACGAGTCTCTTTGCCCTTGAAAGCCAACAATTGGCCCAACTTCTGCGTTAGACCACTTTTCATAAAGGCTTGAGTAATAATGAACAACGACCCAATGGTAATCACCGCTGGATTGGAAAATCCCCGTACCGCCTCGGTGGGGCTTACGAGATTGGTTACCAGGAGCAATCCCATGGTCAGCAGAGCTGTTACCTCAATGGGGAACCACTCAGCGGCAAAGGCAACGACAGAGAAAATAACGATAGCGACGAACAGTATTTGTTGGACATCCATTTGTGACTCAAGATTACGAAGATGAAAGTTTCATTCAAACGAAAAGCTGGCGAATTGCATTGACTGCCTGGTAAGGGGCAGGTAACTTTCGGCCAAAATGGCAGAATTCCGTTTACATACGACTTACAAACCCCGAGGGGATCAACCCCAAGCCATCGCTGAGCTTGTCAAAGGCATCCGTGAAGGACGCAAATTTCAAACTCTTCTGGGAGTGACCGGTAGCGGCAAGACCTACACCATTGCTAACGTCATTGCTCAGGTTCAAAAGCCTACTTTAGTAGTTTCCCACAATAAAACTCTCGCCGCCCAACTATACGGCGAATTTAAAGCCTTTTTCCCCGAAAACGCCGTAGAATACTTCATTTCATACTACGATTATTATCAGCCCGAAGCGTATCTCCCTGTCACCGATACCTATATCGAAAAGGATATGTCCCGGAATGAAGAAATCGACAAGCTACGCCTGCGAGCCACCAGTGCTCTCATGGCCCGAGAAGATGTGATTGTAGTGGCCTCAGTTTCCTGCATCTACGGTTTGGGGGATCCGGAGGATTACGAAAAGAGCTTGATCCTGCTGCAAAAGGGGCATCCTTACCAGCAGAAAAAATTGCTCCGGCGCCTGGTGGATATTTTTTATGAACGTAATGAAATCTCTCTGGAGCGAGGTACTTTTCGGGTGCGTGGAGATGTCATTGAAATTTATCCTGCCTACTGGGATGAGGTAATTCAGCTTTCGTTCTGGGGTGAAGAACTCACCGATATTCTACTAGTTCATCCATTAACCGGAGAAATCAGGGAAAGTGTGGATCAGATTGCCATCTACCCCGCTCGACACTTCGTCACCACCCAGGAGAAGATGGAACGGGCCATCCGTTCCATTGAAGCCGAACTTAAAGAACGCATTGAGTATTTCCGACGGGAAGGGCGTCTGCTGGAAGCCCAACGCATCGAACAACGGACCCGTTTCGATCTGGAAATGATGCGGGAGGTGGGGTATTGCAGCGGCATTGAAAACTATTCCAGGCATATAACCGGTCGCAAACCTGGCCAGCGTCCTTATACCTTGATAGACTTTTTCCCCAAGGACTATTTATTGGTGATAGACGAATCACACGTAACCATTCCCCAGTTCCGAGCCATGTACAACGGTGACTTGGCCCGTAAAAACAACCTGGTGGAATACGGCTTTCGCCTACCATCAGCCAAGGACAATCGCCCCCTTAAATTTGAAGAATTCGAATCCTTGATGAACCAGGTGATTTTCGTTTCCGCCACTCCTGGTCCTTATGAATTGGAAAAATGCGGTGGGGTAGTGGTTGAGCAGGTAATTCGTCCCACCGGTTTGATGGACCCCGAAATTGAAGTGCGGCCTACCAAAGGCCAAATCGATGATCTGATCGAGGAAATTCGTCAACGGGTAGCACATAAGGAGAGGGTGCTGGTCACTACCCTCACCAAACGCATGGCGGAAGATTTGACGGATTACTTGATTAATTACGACATCCGGGTGCGCTACCTGCACTCGGAAATCGACTCCCTGGAACGAGTAGCTATTTTGAGGGATTTACGCTTGGGCGAGTTTGACGTGCTGGTAGGCATCAACCTGCTACGTGAAGGTTTGGACCTCCCGGAAGTAGGGCTGGTTGCCATTCTGGACGCCGACAAAGAAGGTTTTCTCCGGAGTGAAACCTCCCTGCTGCAAATAGCAGGGAGGGCGGCCCGCAATGTCAATGGCAAGGTCTTGCTTTATGCCGATAGAATTACCGACAGCATGCGAAAGGTCATCGAGATTACCCGTTACCGGCGGCAGAAGCAGGCCGATTACAACACGCGTATGGGAATAACCCCCAAAACCATTTATAAGACCACCGAAGAGATCATGGGTACTACGGCCGTGGCTGATGTACTGGGCAATCAACGGGAACAGGCAACTCGTCAAATCCGGGAGCGTTTCCGGGAAGAATATGATGGTTACGAGCTGCTGGAACTGCTACGTAAGGATATGCTGGAAGCGGCGGAGCGGCAGGAATATGAAAAGGCCGCCCTTTTACGCGATGAGATCAAGAAGTTGGAAAAGGAAATCAAACGCAGTGGATTATGAGCTGCCTATTGTCAAAATAAATGGTTGTTTTCCCATTTTCGATTAGGATTAATGGATTTGAAGAATTGATGGAATCTGTCAAGCATAAGGAGTTCGAGTAGTGCGCATTCTGGTGACGGGAGGAGCTGGGTTCATCGGCTCTCATATCGCGGAAGCTTATCTGGCGCAGGGGCACCAGGTTACGGTGTTGGATAACCTCAGCAAAGGTAAGCGAGAGAATATTCCCAACGGTGCCGAGTTCATCGAAGGCGATATCCGGGACCGGAAGGTCAGGGAACTGCTGGCCGATCTGAAAATAGAAGTCATCAACCATCACGCCGCCCAGATGGACGTGCGATTCTCGGTGGCCGATCCGCTTTTCGATGCCGAGGTGAACATTCTGGGGATGCTGAATTTACTGGAAGGAGCCCGTGCCGCCGGGGTGAAACAATTCATTTTCGCCTCCACGGGGGGAGCGGTTTATGGGGAACAAGAGCAGTTCCCAGCCCCTGAGGAACATCCGCTGCGTCCCCTCTCTCCTTACGGAATTACCAAGCTCACCGGCGAGAAATACCTGTTTTATTACAACCAGGTACACGGTTTAAACTATTTCGTACTTCGCTACAGTAATGTGTACGGTCCGCGTCAGAATCCCCACGGAGAAGCAGGGGTTGTGGCCATTTTCTGTAACAAAATGCTGGCTGGCGAACAACCGGTTATCAATGGAGATGGGACTCAAACTCGGGACTATGTTTATGTTAAAGACGTGGTTAAAGCCAATCTAGCAGCTTTAGGATATCCCCAACCGGAAGTGGTTAACATCGGCACCGCCAAGGAGACTGACGTGAACACCATTTTCCGGGTAATTCGGGATGCCATTAACCCGGAAATCCCCGAATACCACGGTCCACCTAAGGCTGGGGAACAGCAACGCAGCGTAGTGGCTATCGAAAAAGCAGCTAGAGTGTTGAACTGGAAACCTGAATATTCCCTGGAAGAAGGATTGGCTGAGACAGTAGAATGGTTCAAAGCCAACTATAAGGGATAGGAATCAGCCCATGTTTCGGGAGCCTAACGAGCGCATCAAACAATTACAGAAAAAGTTCGGGATAATCGGCGTTTCACCTGCGGTCCAGGATATGCTGGAGACCATCCACCAGGTGGCCGATACCGATATTTCGGTGCTGATCCTAGGGGAAAGCGGCACCGGTAAAGAATTGGTGGCCTCGGCGCTCCATAAACACTCCCGGCGAGCTCATAAGCCGTTCGTAATCGTCAACTGCGGCGCTATCCCTTCGGGAATTATTGAAAGTGAATTGTTCGGGCATAAGAAAGGCAGCTTTACCGGCGCCACTGAGGACCGCAAAGGCTATTTCCGCATGGCCGACGGCGGCACCATCTTCCTGGACGAAATCGGAGAAACTCCCCTGGAAACGCAGGTGAAATTGCTTCGGGTTTTGGAACAGGGTACCTTCATCCCGGTGGGGGGTAGTCGTCAGGTGCAGGTGGATGTACGCGTACTGGCGGCTTCCAATCGGAATCTGGCCCGTGAAGTTGAGAAAGGCAATTTTCGCCAGGATCTCTACTATCGCCTGAAGGCCATCACTATATACGTTCCCCCTTTACGAGAACGAAAAGAAGACATTCCCCTGTTAGCCGATAAATTCGCCAGGGACTTTGCGCTACGGAATCAGATTCTTTTCAAAGGTTTCTCGGAAGGCGCTTATCAAGCCCTACAGGCCTACGATTGGCCAGGCAACGTCCGTGAATTGAAAAACTTCGTCGAGAGTCTGATAGTTCTAGAAAAGGGAGGGGTTATAAAAACCGAGGCGGTTCGCCGCTACCTGCGGGAAACTGGAGGCCATACTCCCGAACCCAGCCCCCTCTTGCCGGTACCTCTGGATCGCCCGGTGGATCAGGCCGAACGGGAACTGATTCTACAGCAACTATTTATGTTGCGACGGGACATAGCGGAGATCAAAACTCAGTTGGCGGCAAATTTAGCCAAGCCGGCCGCTGAAGTTCAGGCGCCCTCCATTTTGCCGCGAGAACTGGAGATCATCCCGGAAGAAAGCCCCGCTTCAACCCGGGATGAGAAGCCGTTGCTCATTAATCCTAGCGCCATAGGGCAGGTGACGGCGGCGGAAGTGGAGCGGGAATTGATTCTTAAGACCCTGCAGAAATTCAATTTCAATAAACGCAAGACCAGCCGGGCTTTGAACATCGCCGAACGCACCCTTTACCGTAAAATCAAAGAGTATGGGATAACCCGCGATGAGCTTTAAGGCCGGCACATTAATCGGAGCTCTGTTCTTGTTATTGGTAGGGTGCGGATATTATTCCTTCAAGGGTAATCTGCCACCGCATCTGCACGACATCGAAGTAAAATTGTTTGAGAATCAGACCATTGAACCGGATATCGATATGGACCTGGAAGAACAACTTTCCAGGCGTTTCGAAGAGGAGCGCATTCTGCCTTTAGCTGCCGGGGAACAAGCCGATTCATACCTGGCGGGCAAGATTCTTAAAGCGCAGGATCTGCCATATACCTATGATGAGAATGAAAAGGTCAAATCTTATCGCTTGGTGGTAGACGTGGAAGTGAGCTGGTTCGACAAAGTCCAACAAAAAGTGCTATTCGATAAGCGCTTCCATGAATTTGATGTGTATTACAGTGACCTGGAGAATAGTCGCTTGGCGCCTGAGAACCGAGTGGAACGTACCCAGGCGTATCAGAATGTGTTACAAAAGATCGTGGACGACATCATTGAAGCCATGACAGCGAGGTGGTAAATATGAACATCTGTTTGATTTCTCATGCTAGTGAACACGTGGGGGAGGAGGTCACTCTTCAAGGTTGGGTTTATAACCTGCGAAAGAGTGGCAAAATCTGGTTTTTGCTGGTGCGCGACGGCACCGGCATTATGCAGGGAGTAGTCTCTCTCCAGGATGTAGACCAGGAGAGTTTTGCTTTAAAAAACACACTGACTCTCGAATCATCGGTCAGAGTCACAGGCATTATTCGGGAGGATCGGCGTGCTCCTGGGGGGTATGAGCTTTTAGTGAAACACATTGAGGTGGTCGCTCTGGCTGAAGAATATCCCATCGGCAAGAAGGAGCATGGGGTTGAGTTCTTGATGGACCACCGCCACTTGTGGCTAAGATCCCGGCGGCAGCATGCCATTCTGCGTATCCGTCACACTATAATCAAAGCCATACGGGACTTTTTCGATTCCCGGGAGTTTACACTCATCGATACACCCATTTTTCAAAAAACCGCCACCGAAGGCACGGCTACTTTATTTAGAACAAAGTATTTCGACGATTACGCCTATTTAACTCAAAGTGGTCAGCTCTATGCCGAAGCGGCCGCTGCGGCTTTTGGCAAGGTATATTGTTTCGGCCCCACTTTCAGGGCGGAAAAGTCCAAAACGCGGCGCCACTTGACGGAATTCTGGATGGTTGAACCAGAGATGGCTTACTACGATTTGGACATGGATGCGGAGTTGGCGCAAGACCTGGTGGTTTACATCGTTGAACAGGTGTTGACCCATCGACGTCCGGAACTGGAGACCCTGGAACGGGATATCAGCCGTTTGGAAAAGGTAAAAGCTCCCTTCCCACGCATCAGGTATGATGAAGCAGTGGAGACCATCCGCCAGGCGGGAGAGGAGTTTGAGTGGGGAGACGACTTCGGCGGCGCTCATGAGACCATAATCTCGCAGGCTTTTGATAAGCCGGTGATAATCACCCACTATCCGGCGGCTATAAAGCCGTTTTACATGAAACGCGATCCGGGAAACGATCAATTGGCGCTAGCCATGGATATGTTAGCTCCGGAAGGCTACGGCGAAATCGTAGGCGGCAGCCAGAGAGAAGAAGATCTGGATAAAATTGTGGCCCGCCTTAAAGCCGAAGGGGTGAATCCGGATAATTACTACTGGTATCTGGATCTACGGCGTTATGGTTCCTTCCCTCACTCCGGATTTGGGCTGGGAGTAGAACGTACCGTAGCCTGGATTTGTGGCCTACCGCACGTGCGGGAAACCATTCCTTTCCCCCGTTTGATGAATCGGCTGGAACCATGAAAGCAAGACATTCCTGGCGCGTAGCGGTCATCGGCGGCCGCGAAGCCACACCGGAGGAATTGGATTTCGCCCGTCAGGTAGGGGAACTGTTGGCGCGTCATGGCTTTTTACTTTACACCGGCGGGGGTTCAGGGATCATGGAAGCAGCCTCCCGAGGAGCAGCTGAGGCCGGCGGCACGGTAATCGGAATTCTACCCGAGGAAACCATGACGGACATGAATCCTTATGTGCAGATCCCTATTCTCACGGGATTGGGAAACTTACGAAACGGAATCATAATTCGTTCTGTAGAAGCGGCGGTGGCCGTAGGGGGACGGTTTGGAACCCTTTCGGAAATCGCATTCGCGCTGGCCAAAGAAATACCTGTTGTGGGTTTCAATACCTGGGAAATTCCAGGAGTAGTTCCAGTCTCCCAGCCACAAGAGGCAGTGGAGCGATTATTAGCTGAACTGAGAGGGGAATAACGTGCTGAAAGTCATGTTGGCGCAACTTAACGCTACGGTTGGTGCGCTGGAAGAGAATGCTCAGCGAGCAGCCCAACTGATGCACCATGCCGAACAAGCGGGTGCTGATTTGCTCATTTTTCCTGAACTGTTCCTTACCGGTTACCCCCCACAAGATCTACTGTTCGACAAAATGTTTATCCACGATACGCTGGAATTGACCCAGCGCCTGGCCCATGAAGCGGGCCAAACCTTGACAATAATCGGTACTCTGCATCAACCCCAAGAGGGACAGCTGTACAACACCGCCGCCTGCTTACAGGATGGTCGGGTAAAAGATTGGATCCATAAATCTTTGCTACCCACATACGATGTTTTTGATGAATGGCGTTATTTCCGCCCCGGGCGTGACAACCACCCCGTGAAACTAAAAACCAGAAGTGGTGAAACGGTACGCTTGGGTATCCATATCTGCGAAGATTTGTGGGATGAAAAAGTCGACTATAAGGTAAGCGATCGTTTGGCGGAAATGGGGGTTGATCTTTTCATCAACATCTCCGCCTCTCCATTCCATTATGGTAAGATTCAGGAACGCAGTCGGCTAGTCTTAGGTAAAGTTCACCGCTTTCACAAACCGTTTATTTATTTGAACCTGATAGGTGGACAGGATCAGTTGGTTTTTGATGGTTTCTCATTGGTCGCCGATAGGGAGGGGAACTGGCTGCATCTGGCCCGGCAATTTGAGGAAGAAGTCGCATTAGTAGAGATACCCCTCAAGCGCTCCATTGGCCGATCCCTGGAGTTGAAAACCACCCCTAAGGAAGAAGAAGTTCACCACGCCATAATTCTGGGGATAAAAGACTATTTCCGTAAAACAGGTCATTCTCAAGCCGTTTTGGGACTTTCGGGAGGTGTCGATTCCGCCGTGACTGCAGTTTTAGCAGCAGAAGCCCTGAGTCCTGAAAACGTTTTGGGAATCGCCATGCCTTCTAAATATTCATCTCCCGAAAGTCTGGAAGATGCCGCCCTTTTAAGTAAAAATCTCGGGACAGAATACCAAGTCATCCCCATTGACGAGGTCTTTGAGGCGTTTCAGCAAACTTTCGCTAAATCTACGGGCTCTCCCTTGACGGGAGTAGCGGAAGAAAATCTTCAGGCGCGTATTCGGGGCAATATCCTTATGAGTATCTCTAATCGCTCTGGACGGCTCCTGCTTACAACGGGAAATAAGACAGAGATTGCTCTGGGGTATTGCACCCTTTATGGTGATACTTCCGGCGGCCTGGCGGTAATCAGTGATTTAGGTAAGCAAACTGTCTATGCCGTAGCCCGTTATGTCAACCGCATACGAGAACCCGCTCCCATTCCGGAACGTATTCTGACTAAAAAACCCAGTGCTGAACTTCGTCCCAACCAAGTTGATCCTTTCGATTATGAAATTGTTGCCCCACTGGTGAACGATATTGTAGAACGCCGGTTGACCTGTCGTGAATTGATCGCCAAAGGCTACGAAGAGGAACTAGTGCGGGATATTCTGCTGCAAATTCGCCGGGCGGAATACAAGCGTCAACAGATGCCGCCGGGGATAAAAGTTTCCGTTAAAGCCTTTGGTATGGGTCGGCGTATGCCCATTATCAATCATTATCATCCCAACAACTGCCGCTGAACTGCCATCTTGGCGGTTATTTTCTAGTAAATAAGTCATATAGGCGTATTTCCTGAGGTGGCACAGGCTTTGTCCCTCATAAGCCGCCCGATGTTCGGGATAAGTAATGGGATGTGGAAAATGAACCAAAATTTTGAACGCATAAATGAAGGAGATAGAAAGTGAGTAAAGTTATAGGTATCGATTTAGGAACCACCAACTCCTGCGTGGCCGTTATGGAAGGCAAGGATCCGGTGGTTCTTACCAACTCCGAAGGTGGTCGTACCACCCCATCGGTAGTGGCTTTTACCAAAGAAGGAACACGTCTGGTTGGACAACCGGCTAAACGCCAGGCCATAACGAATGCAAAGAACACCATCTTCTCGGTCAAACGCTTCATGGGCAGAATGTACGATGAAGTGAAGCGGGAGATTGAGGAGGTTCCCTATGAAGTGGTGCGCGGGCCAAATGGCCGGGCTCAGATAAAAGTGCGGGATAAAAGCTACTCCCCACCAGAAATTTCGGCGATGATCCTGCAAAAGATGAAACAAACGGCTGAAGAGTACTTGGGTGAAAAGGTTACCGATGCGGTTATCACTGTTCCGGCTTATTTCAATGATTCCCAGCGCCAAGCCACCAAAGACGCCGGGAAAATCGCCGGGTTGAACGTATTGCGGATCATCAATGAACCCACCGCCGCTGCGCTGGCGTATGGCCTGGACAAGAAAAAGGATGAGAAGGTGGCCGTATTTGACCTGGGAGGCGGTACCTTTGACATTTCCATTTTGGAAATCGGGGATGGAGTGTTTGAAGTAAAATCCACCAACGGTGATACACATCTAGGTGGTGACGATTTCGACCAGGCCATCATTGAGTGGTTGATTAATGAATTCAAGCGCCAGGAGGGCATTGACCTCTCCAAAGATCCTATGGCCATGCAGCGCTTGAAGGAAGCGGCTGAGAAAGCCAAAATTGAGCTTTCCAGCACCACTTCCACCGAAATCAACCTACCCTACATCACAGCCGACGCTAGTGGTCCTAAACATCTGAACGTAACCTTAACGCGGGCCAAGTTCGAATCACTATGCGCGGATCTCTTCGAGCGCATGAAAGATCCTTGTTACCAGGCTCTGAAAGATGCCAATCTATCGGCTTCGGATATTGACGAGGTTATTCTGGTAGGTGGTTCCACCAGGGTACCTAAAGTTCAGGAAATTGTAAAAGAGATCTTCGGCAAAGAGCCCAACAAGAGCGTTAACCCCGATGAAGTGGTGGCAATGGGTGCTGCCATCCAGGGTGGAGTGCTTTCCGGTAGCGTTTCCGATGTGTTGCTGCTGGATGTTACTCCTCTGTCACTGGGAATTGAGACCCTGGGTGGAGTTATGACCAAGCTCATCGAGCGGAATACAACCATCCCCACCAAAAAGAGTGAGATTTTCTCCACAGCTGCTGATAACCAGACTCAGGTGGAGATTCACGTGTTGCAGGGTGAACGCCCCATGGCCATCGATAACAAATCGCTGGGCCGCTTCGTTCTGGATGGAATACCGCCGGCACCCAGGGGAGTACCCCAAATCGAGGTTACTTTCGACATTGATGCCAACGGTATCCTGAAAGTTTCCGCACGCGACAAAGCCACCGGCAAAGAGCAGAGCATCCGTATCGAAGCCAGCAGTGGCTTGACGGAACAGGAAAAGGAACGCATGATCAAGGATGCCGAACGCTTTGCTGAGGAAGACCGGAAACGTAAGGAACTTATCGATGCCAAAAACCAGGCCGACAGCCTGATTTACCAGACCGAAAAGAACCTCAAAGAGTATGGCGATAAACTGTCGTCAGACTTGAAAAACGAGCTCAAGGAGAAGCTGGAAGCATTACGGAAGGTTCAGGGCGGTACTGATAAGGAAGCCATCGACAAGGCTATGGCAGATTTGAATGCCGCCTGGAATAAGGCTTCCAGCGCCATGTATGAAGCTGCTCGTCAACAAACGGGAACCGGTGACGCTGGATCCACTACGCAAGGTGGCGGCTCAACCCAAACTTCAGCCGATAATAATGAGGAAGTTGAAGAAGCCGACTTCGAAGTAATGGACGAGGACCAGAGCAAATCCTGACGAATAGACCGCAAGGAAATCGTATGGGCAGCCTCCGCGAGAGGCTGCCCTTTATTTTAGGCCCAAGGAAAAAGTGGCCCCTACCAAGCCGGTGAACTAGATTGCGCTGCGATGCCATACCGCAAGCCACGTAAGAGACGTTTTGTATTTCGCTTCGGTTTCCTGGGAACTCTTGGGGTTCTGCTAGTATTTATTTTCGCCGCTACACCTTTTTTCTCCCGCCCCCTTAGATTCATAGCTAATTACGTGCTGTTAGAGCCGGTAGGATGGCACATGGAAGGCGACGTGGCTCGACCATTAGTCGATGGCGTGATTTCTTTAACTGATTTCCAACTCCGGTCACTTGAAAAAGACCAGCCTTTATTTCAGGCCGATAGTATCAGTCTGCGTCTCGCACCTTTATCGCTGTTTAGAGACTATCTCCAGATCTTAGAATTAAGCTTGAACAATCCGTTGCTGAACCTGAATCAAAAACCGGCCATGACTGGAGCCCAAAGCAGTTTACCCCAACTCCATGTAAATCATTTCGACTTAGGCGGGGGAGTAGTTATAAGTGGCCGGGATACGGTAAAGCTGAGTAGTGGAGCTGGTGAGCTGTGGTTGTTAGGTGCTTACTGGAGAGCAGAAATTGATTCTTTAGTTATTTCTCCCGGAAACCAGAGTGTTCCCATAATAAAAGTAGCTTTTCTGGCCGAACGCAAATCCCTGTCTAAGATAGCTCTGAAAAATGGAAGAATAGACTTCAATAATAATCAGCTAAGTTTCTCAGCTTCAATCGATACTAATCTGTTGATTAAAGCAAATGTAGCTAGCGACGATTTTAGTCTAAAACGCATTCACGGCTTAGCTTCGAGATGGCCGGAGTTTCTTCCAATGGAACAGGAACAGTTCAATCTGGAGATTTCCGGGATACCTGGTGAGACGTGGAAAATGGAGGGTCACGGCTATCTGTACTTAGCCAGGAGGCGACTGCGACTCAGCAAGCTGCAAGCTAAGTTGGACAGCAGTGGTATTACCCTGGAAGTGAAGCTGCACCGTAAGCAGCAGCGACTGCAGCTGACCGCTATTTTGAAAAATAATGCACCCTGGACAGCTCTAGTCAAGCTGCACCAGTTTGATCCTGATCTATGGTACCGGCGGACCTTGCCAACCCCCTGGCGTCTGTCCGGTTTGCTGAATCTGACAGGCGAGGAAGAGGGATTCAGGTTGGAGGGAAGGCTAAGGAATGTCACTGCTGCAGGTAAGCACCTGGACAGGGTAATGCTGGCGGGTCAATATATTACCGGGGGATTCAAGCTGGATTCACTGGTGGCCTTTTATAGGCAAACCAGAGGCAAACTAACAGGTAATCTCACCACCGACAAACTGGCTCTGACAGGGGAGGCAAATATAGTCGGAAGCGATTTTAAAAATCTGCTTGGTGCGGTGGGATTACCAACCGGTGATCTAATCACCACTTTTCAAGTGGAAGGTCAACTAAAACTCCTCAAAGCCTCTGGCCGGATAAAAATGGATCAATTTGGAACCGACCCGGCCTTGATCTTATCGGGGAATGGTTCATGGAACTTTGAGCGCCAGCCTACCCGTTGGTCGGCTAATTTGCACCTGCAAGGCACCGGCGGTAAATTCCTGGCAGATTCTCCCGCCGCCTTCGATTTCCATTTGAGTTATTGGTCCGATCAAGGTTTGAAGGATACCATTTTCATCTATTCACCGCGGAATCGGCTGGAAACGGCAACCGAACTGTCACCTGCGGGTTTTAAAGCCGGCTACTTTACATTGGCCAAAGGGCCAGACACTCTGGTTTTCAATTCCTTACGGATCGATCGCGATTCCAGCCGTGGGGACTGGCTGTTGCGGACCGTGGTAGGACGTTTGAATGAAACCCCTCTTTATTTCAGTGGTGAGGTTGCCCCGGGGAAATACTGGGCATTATCCGGTGAATACCCAAAGCTAAATCTAGCTGAACTGAAGCGCTTTCTGGGGTGGAAATTGAGAATGGGGGGCATCGTAGAAGGTCGTTCCAATCTTCAGGGGCCCTGGTCTTCTCCCGCTGGTGTTTTTTCCTGGCGTTGGCTGAACACCAGCTTTCTTAGTTGGGATGCTGATTCAGCTCTCACCAGTTTCACGGTAGGTCCTGATTCCCTTCTTTTCCAGCCTATCGTCATGTATCGCAAAGGAGGGGTTTTCACGATGATGGGGACTCTGCCCTTTGGTTGGAAACGTCGGCCCAGGTTTGACCGCCAAGGTTCCCAGGATCTGCAAATGCAATTTGAACATTACCCCATAAGAGCTATTGGCATCCAGGAATTGGCCGGCAAACCGGTAGCCGGTCGAGTTACAGGCCTACTAAATTGGCAGGGTACCCCTTTTCATTCCACCTTCCAGGGCAGCTTGCAGGTTACGGAAGCACGTTTCGATACACTCCATTTCAACGCAATTAGTGCTATTACTTTTTATCATAATGATTCTCTATGGTTGGATACAGTGTCTTTCCTGGCAGATTGGGGATTTGGCGGAGGTCATGGCTTATTACCTGCCAGACTTGATTTGGCCCCCGACAGTCGGCCTTTTCTTAGCGATGACTCCCTTAACCTTTATCTCCGCGCCGAACTGAATTCCTTGCAACCGCTTTCTTCCTATTTGGGCTTTCTAGACGCCATGGAAGGCAATTTCACCCTTACCGGTAGCTTCAGGGGACCTATGAAAGCTCCACGGCGCGATTTTCAGGTTCGCGGACACAACGCCACTGCTTACCTGAGCTTTCTGGGCAACCCGGTCACCAATATCCACACCGAATTGAACATGGTTAATAACCAACTGTTAGTTAAGCATTTCACCGGAGAACTGACACCACAGGCAACCCGCTTGCCGGCTGAGGGAGCAGTGCCCCGCCTTACGGGTTGGGTCTCAAAAATTCTAGGGGTAAATACCGGTGGCGGCAACGACGGACAGCTATCCATTGCCGGGCAAGGCGATTTTACCGACTTCTTTCACCCCCGTCTGGCCCTGGAAATAAAGGGTAAGAACATCTATTACCTGGCTCCTAACGGTGCCCTAGAAACCGCCGGCGATTTGACTCTATCGGTACAGGGTCAAGACACTATCGATATTATAGGAGAAATGACCGCCAACAGCGCCTTCTATCAGCAGGATTTCCTAACGTCCTCGACTACGACCAACGAAACGGGACCTGGGGGAGGAACCGTCGTTCGATATAATCTCCACACTTCATTCCCTGGCAAGTTACGCATCGAGAACGACCTGTTACAGGCCGATTTCGAAGGAGAGCTGTGGATTATGGATTACGGAGACGGTAGAACCCGTCTTTCAGGGACGCTGACCGCGGTGCCAGGCGGGAAGATTTACTACCTTGGTAATGAACTGGAAATCGTTAGTGGTACCATCCAATTTGATCCCGTGGATTTCAATCCCAAGCTGGAAGTTCAGACCCGCACAGTAATCGCCGGCGACGATGTTGAACTGGGGTTGTCGGGGCGGCTCAATGATTTGCAGCTGGTGGTGCCGGCTAATAGTCGCCTTAGCCAGAGCGATATCCTGGCCTGGCTAAATGTTAAACAGAAGCTAGAACAGGAAGGGTTCGACCCCACCCGCATTATCGATCCAGTACAATCTTACGTGGGCACCCTGGTGGAAAAACAAATCGAAAAATATGGCCGCAAAATCATTGGACTGGATATTTTGGATGTCCGCACAGCGGGGGGTAACCAGCTATTTCCCACGGCAGCCGATAGTTTAAATAAAGCCTCTATCTTATTGGGTCAGAGGCTATCGCGCAATTTGAAGGTGACCTATGAAGGACCTTTGCAATTCATCGAGGGTGGCGCTCAGTATCGTTTCGGTATCGAGTATCAGTTCAATAAGTATTTGAGTATAACCGGGAAAGTTGATCAGGAAGGTCTTATTCAACTGCGGGGGAGATTGCGATACAACTATTAAATAACTCACGGTTTCGACACTGGCTCTTTTGGGGGCTGGTGTTTACCAGTTCCTGGTTGTGGGCCCAAGTACCCAAGCTGGTTGAAATCCAGCGCATATATTTCATCGGAAATCACGCCTTTTCCGATAAAGAACTGGCGCAGGTATTGGATATCCGAGGACACTCCTTTTTTACCAACGGGTCGGCATATCAGGAAGCGGTAGCCCTACGCCAGAGCATAAAGCTAATGGATTTCTATAAGCAAGCCGGCTATCTGCGGGCCTTTGTAAAAGACTCGGTGGCATACACCCCAGAAGGCAAAGCCAATTTGTACTTCCTGATTAAAGAGGGGCGCTTGTTTCACATTAATCGAATTGCGTTCAAGGGTAATGAAGTCATTGAGCGGCGAAACTTGCTGGAATTATTGAACTTGTTCCCTGGCGATCCATTCGAACAAAATCAATTGCGCCAAGGTCTGCGCAGTATTGTCGCCGAGTATGAGCATCGTGGGTATCCTTTGGTCATAATCGTAGATAGTCTAAGAGTTACCGATTCTGTATCAGTGACCGTTCATTTGCATGAAGGCCCCCGAATGCGCATCGGGCGAATAATCATTCCTGAGTTGCCCACCGTGTCTAAGAAGCTCATAGCCCGGGAATTGGTGATAAAACCGGGGGATTGGTACGACTCCCGTATGATACAGGAAAGCCAGCGGCGACTTTTTGAGACCAACCTATTCAACGGTGTTCAAATTTCGCCGTTCAATCCTGACACCACCCACCACACAGTAGACCTTCAAGTAAACCTTATGGTAGCCAAGCCCCGGGCCTTCGACTTGGAATTCGGTCTGGGGCAGGAACGGGAGTTTCCCAATGCAGACCCCCAAATCACTATGGATCTGGCTGGCAGCTGGACCAACCGTAATGTGTGGCACTCGGGACGCCGTATTCGCATCTTGACCACCATCAAATCCCTCTACCCAGATATTTTTATCCCTCAGCGCCTAAATTTGGACTTCTTTTGGGTGGAACCATGGATTTTCGGCTTCCGTATACCCACAACCTTGAATCCCTTCTATTATTATTCAACCACAGCCACCCGGGAATACGTAAATGAGAAGTATGGTTTCAGGTTGATTTCCAGCTATCATTGGTTTCGTAAACTGTTTCTTCAGACAAATCTGGAATGGAGTACTGTCCGTCTGGAATGGGTGCCCCAGGTTTCTGGTGAGACTTTCCAGGAAGAGAGACTAATCACCGCCCGTTTTCGTTGGGATACCCGTAATGACCTGTTAAGCCCCAGCAAAGGGCTCTTGTTCATGATTCAACCGCGACTGGTAGGGGGGCCGTTGGGCGGTGAGAATAGCTACCTACAGTTGGAAAGCAGCCTTAGCGGATATATATCTCTCTTCCATCGAGGAGTGTTGGCTCTGAGAATCGGGGGAGGAGCAGCTATTGTCGATTCGGCGGATGCAGACGGGCGCATTCCATATGACCAACGTTTTCTTCTGGGAGGTAACAGTAGCGTGAGGGGGTACCACCACCAAGAATTAGGACCACAATATGTGGATGCCGGTGGCGAATCTATTCCCTTAGGAGGAAACCTGAAGTTACTAGGGAACATAGAGGTTCGCTGGCCGCTTTACAAACTTCTCGGCAGTGAAGTATTCTGGGATTGGGGATATCTATGGCCGGAAATAAATGACTTTGATGCCGGCGATATCCAATTCGGAGCCGGATTTGGTCTAACCCTGGAAACGCCCATCGGCCCGGCTCGACTGGATTTGGGGTTTCCTTGGCTTAAAGCAAAAAGACGTTTCGGCCGCAGCGTAATTTATTTGGCCCTGGCCTATGCTTTTTAAAATTGGGAACCTATTTTGTAGGGAAACGTATGAAAAACATGTTTTTCCCTGAGGAGTCGGTATCTTGGATCGGAATTGAAAAATGAGGGGACTATGAAACGGAAAGAGCTTCTGGTTTTAGTTTTCGCGTTAGGAATGGCCGCTTGTTCCCGGTCTTTCCAGGAAACCGTACAAACCGCACGCGAGAAAGCTGCCAATGGTGAGTACCAGGCAGCGGTAAATCTTTTTCAATCTGCGCTCACCAAGACCACTGACAGTACACGACAGGCCGATGTGTTGGTGGAGCTGGGTGATCTGTATTTTGAAAAAATGGATAGCACGGCCGCTGCCGGTCGCGTCTATGGGCAAGCTTTGAAACTTGCAGCCGATTGGGACGCAGCCCATCTCAGGGAAGTGGTTCAAAAATGCCTCCAGGCCGGCAACGCTGCCGACGCAGTAATCGGTTATAAGCGCTGGCTACGCCTTTATACCGATAATGACCTGGTCCCTTCCATGCTGTATGAATTGGCGGAAGTCTATCACAAAGATTTACGCAATTTGCCGGAAGCGGTGGTGGTTTACCGCAAACTGGCGGATGAGTATCCCGATTCTGAATTCGCTCCCAAGGCATTATTCTCGGTAGGTTACATTTATGCCAACGACCTGAATAAATTGGATTTAGCACGTCAGGCCTATAATCAATTCCTGGAACGGTATCCCAACCATGAAATGGTGCCTTCCGTGAAATTTGAGTTGAGATACTTAGGTAAATCTTTGGAAGAAATCCCCGAGCTGAAAAACCTGCTGCAACAAACCTCCTGAAAGGATTGCCGCTATGCAATTCGATCTTACCGCCCTGACCGAAAAGATCAAGGCTGAGAGCGCTTTTGTTGATCGATTGGAAAACGAAACCGCCCGTCTGGTGGTGGGCCAGAAGAACATGGTCCGACGGTTGCTCATCGGCCTCCTGGCAAATGGCCATGTACTTCTAGAAGGCGTGCCGGGTTTAGCTAAGACCCTGACAGTCAAAACATTAGCCCAATTGATTCGAGCACGTTTCCAACGGATTCAATTCACCCCTGATCTGCTGCCGGCGGATTTGCTAGGGACTTTGATATACAATCAAAAAACTGGCGAATTCCTGGTAAAAAAAGGTCCCTTATTTGCCAATTTCATTTTAGCCGATGAAATCAACCGTGCTCCGGCCAAAGTTCAATCGGCACTGCTGGAAGCTATGCAGGAGAAACAGATCACCATTGGAGATCAGACCTTTCCTTTGGAAGAACCTTTCCTGGTGATGGCCACGCAGAACCCCATTGAACAGGAGGGCACGTATCCTTTGCCAGAAGCTCAGGTAGACCGGTTTATGCTCAAGCTGAAGGTCGATTATCCCTCCGAGGATGAGGAATTGGAGATTGTAAGACGCATGGCGCAAACCGCGCCGCCGGTCTCACTGGAACCGGTCATCGAACCTGAGGCCATTCTCAAGGCCCGCCAGGTAGTGGATGAGATTTACGTGGACGAGAAAATATTCCAGTATGTGGTGCGTTTGGTTTCCGCCACCCGCAATCCTGAGAAATTCGGGCTGGCCGAGCTGGTAGATCTGATTCGTTACGGCGCTTCTCCGCGGGCGTCTATCTACCTCACCTTAGCGGCAAAAGCCCATGCTTTTCTGGAACATCGGGCATTTGTTACCCCTGATGACGTGCGAGCCATAGTCTATGATGTATTACGCCACCGAGTACTGGTTAGTTATGAAGCGGAAGCGGAAGAGATTTCCAGTGAGGAGATAATTAGACGAATTCTGGAAAAAGTGGAGGTGCCCTGATAGGGGATTCCCGGGGGAGGGCCTTCTGACTACCACCAGGGAAATTCTCAAACGCGTTCGGCGCATCGAATTCACCACCCGCCGGATGGTCAATGAGCTATTCGGGGGGGAGTATCATTCTGTCTTCAAGGGTCGAGGCATAGAATTCGCCGAGGTCCGCGAATATTTCCCCGGTGACGACATTCGAGCTATCGATTGGAACGTTACCGCTCGTATGGGCCATCCTTTCGTCAAAGTTTTCGAGGAAGAACGGGAACTAACCGTTCAGATCCTGGTGGATGCCTCGGCTTCCCAAGGATTCGGTACGCGACAGCGAATGAAACGTAATCTGGCGGCTGAAATCAGCGCGCTGCTGGCCTTTGCTGCCGTAAAAAATAATGACAAAGTGGGGCTGACCATTTTCACGGACCAAATCGAAAAATTCATCCCGCCCCACAAAGGCACCACCCATGTACTGCATGTAATTCGGGAAATCCTGTCTTTCCAGCCCCAGGGGCGCCAGACCAATTTGGCCGGAGCCCTGGAACACTTAATGCGGGTACAACACCGCCAGGCTATCGTGTTTTTGCTCAGCGATTTTCTAGATGTGGGTTACGAAAAAGCATTGAAAATCGCAGCTCGGCGCCACGACTTGATCGGGATTAATCTGGTGGACCCTTGGGAACGGGAATTGCCCGCCCTGGGCTGGCTCCAGGTTCACGATGCTGAAACGGGCGAATTGATTTTACTTCCCACAGGGAGCGTAAAGTACCGGGAGCAATACCGGCAAGCTGCCGAAACACACCGCCAAAGCGTAAGGGATCTGTTTCGGCGCATTGATTTGGATTATTTGGAATTAAATACAAATGAGGATTATGCTGAAAGGTTAATACGCTTTTTCAGGAACCGGGCCCGACGCATTCGAATGCAATGAGAAATTCGCTCAAAACCGGTCTGGTGCTGTTCTGGGTGCCTTTAAGCCTGGTGCTGGCCTCAGTTAACGTCAAAGTGACCCTGGACAGCACTCGGGTGACCCTGGGGGACTGGGTACACGTAACCTGGCAAATTAAGCATTCTCCAGAAGATACTCTACTCACCCCCGAAATCCCCCAACGTTGGGGTGCTTTCGAGATTTTAAGCCACGATTTTGAAACAGAGGCTAATCAAGCTCAATTAAGGTTGACGGTTGCCGTTTACGACTCGCTGGGTGAACTGCAATTTGCTCCCTTGCCCATGGTGGTCAAGCGTAAAGGCCGCGGGGATACGCTGCGTTTTCCTGGATTCCGCCTGGAGGTGGTTTCGGTCCTCTCGGCGCAAGATACCACTTTTCGACCTTTAAAAGATTTGCATCCGGTGGAAATTCCCTGGGATTGGCGTTACTGGTTAGCAGCCCTGGTGGCACTGGCGGCCGTGGGAGGCTTAGGCTATCTACTATGGAAAAAATTACGTAATCGGAAACAAAAAGCGCCCGAATACGTTCCACCGGAAAAGGCCCATGAATGGGCTCTACGACAGTTGAGTAAGTTGAAACGATCGGACTTGCTGGAAAGGGGAAAGGTAAAAGCCTATTACTCTGAATTGTCAGCCATTCTGCGGGGATATCTGGAAAAGCGATATCTCCTGCCGGCTCTGGAAATGACCACTACGGAGATTTTGGACAACTTGGCCCGAGTAGAACCCCAAGCGCTGCATCAGGGACAATTGGTGGAACTCCTAAGGCGGGCCGATCTGGTTAAATTCGCCCGATACATTCCACCCCAAGAACAATTACTTCAAGATCACACTGCCGCCGTCAGCTTTGTGAAAGCCACCAAGCTGGAACTGGTTCTAGATGATACATCCCCAGAGAAGAATAATTCCAAGAACGTTGATACTATAGATAAGAACCCTATCTCGAATGGAGCACAAACCTCAAGCCATGTGGAACAGAAGGAGGTTGATTGGTGATTGAGCTGAAGAATGTTACCAAAACCTATGGCAATGTGGAAGCCGTAAAGGATGTGTCTTTTGTGGTAAAGCCCGGCGAAATTCTAGGGTTCTTAGGACCCAATGGGGCTGGGAAAACTACCACCATGAAAATGATAACCTGCTACATGCCGCCCACTTCCGGTACTATCCTGGTGGACGGGCTGGATGTCCAGGAACACTCCCTGGAAGTAAGGAAAAAAATCGGGTATTTGCCCGAGAATACTCCCTTGTATGACGAAATGGGTGTGCGGGAGTACCTGGATTTTATAGCCGATGTCCGGGGTATACCCAAAGACCAGCGGAGACGGGTAATGGATGAGGTAATCACGGAATGCGGTTTGGAAGAAGTGATTCAGATGGATATCGGCGAACTCTCCAAAGGTTACCGCCAACGGGTGGGGCTGGCTCAGGCCATTATGCACAATCCCGACTTTCTGGTACTGGACGAACCCACCACCGGACTCGATCCCAACCAGATCGTGGAAATTCGTAAGCTGATCAAGCAGTTGGGCCGTGAGAAAACGGTCATTTTCTCCACACACATCATGCAAGAGGTCCAAGCGGTTTGTGATCGAGTCTTAATCATCAATCAGGGACGAATTGCTGCGCAGGGTACCCCGGAAGAACTGGAGGCCAGTGTTCGCGGCCAACAAGTCCTTCACGTAGTCGTTAAAGGTGCCGAAGCCAACGAAGTCGCTGATGCTTTCCGTACGCTGGGGGGAGTGGAGGTGAAGAAAGTCGAGCCCGTGAACGCCACCGTTCGCGCCGATCTAGCTACCGATGGTAATAAGGATATTCGGGAAGAACTATTTGACCTGGTCGTGAGCAAGCAATGGAAGTTGTTGGAACTCTCGCTGACGCGGCTGAGCCTGGAAGATGTCTTCCGCAAACTCACCGGGAAAGGAGAATGAGCATGCGTGAAATCTGGGCCATCTTCCGTAAAGAGATGAAAACCTATTTTAACTCACCCATAGCTTTTTTAGTGATTGCTTCTTTTTTGGTGATCACTAACTGGTTGTTCTTCGATTATGGTGATTATCCCTTCTTTGCCATTAACCTGGCCGATATCCGGGGGCTTTTCGACTATGGCTCCATCGTGCTGTTGTTCTTTGCCCCTGCCATTGCCATGCGCTTGATCGCGGAAGAAAAGCATCGCCAGACCCTGGAATTACTGGTGACGATGCCCGTAACCGATACTCAGGTTATTCTCGGCAAGTATTTCTCCACCCTAGCAGTATTCGGCTTGATCCTGGCTGGAATGCTGGTGGCCCCTTTGACCATAAGCCTTATCGGCGATCTGGACGGTGGCATCGTTTTCACCAGCTATGTGGGTTTCTTCCTTCTTGGAGCAGCCTACTTGGCTCTGGGGATGGCGGCTTCCAGTTTCACTAAAAACCAAATCGTAGCCTACATCGTGGGTTTGATAATAATCTCCGCGTTGTTCTTGTTGAATGGAATCGCATCCGGTGGCGGTTTTTTCAGCACTTTACTGGAGCAGTTGAGCATTCGTTTCCATTACCAAAACTTCTTCAGGGGAGTGTTGGATTCGCGAGATGTTCTGTATTTCCTCTCGCTGACCGCCATCGGCCTCGTTATCAGCAGTTCGGCTCTCGCAAGTCGTAAATATCGTTAAGCAGGAGGTAGCTGCGATGTCCAATAAAAAGCAATGGACCACCACCATAATCATTCTAGCGGTAATTGTTGCCCTGAATCTGGTGGCCTCTTTGGTTTTCTTTAGGCTCGATTTCACTGAGAACGGGAAATACTCCATTTCCAAAGTCACCAAAGAAATTCTGAACTCTATTGAAGACCCAATTACGGTCAAAATCTACTATTCAGAGAAATTCCCCCGCCAGTTAGTGGCAGTTAAGCAGTATGTAATGGACATGCTGGAGGAATATCGGGCTTACGCTCACGGTGGATTGGACTATGAATTCATCGAAATCTCCGGTGAGGACCGCGAGAAGGAACAGGAAGCTCTAGGTTATGGGGTCCAACCGGTGCAGGCCAATATCACGGAGAGCGATCAAATCAAGGTCCAACGGATCTTTCTGGGCCTGGTATTTCTGTACGGCGATAAGAAGGAGGTCATTCCTTTCGCCAACCAGTTGGATCAATTGGAATACGATATGACGGGGGCCATCAAGAAGCTGATTTCCGAGAATCCCCCCAAGATAGGCTGGCTCACGGGCCATGGGGAACCCGAATTATGGGGTAATCAGGGTATTTCCCGCCCATTGGCTGAGATTCGCAAAAATTACACTCTCCAGGCCGTTAATCTCACGGCCTCGGAAAAAGTACCTGACGACATAAACGTGCTCCTAATGGTCAACCCCACCGACAGTTTTAAGACCGAGGAGCTGTACAAGCTGGATCAATTCCTCATGCGGGGCGGACACCTGGGGGTCTTCTTCAATCATAAGAAGATTGATCTGACCAATCAATTCGTTCCGGTGCAAACCGTACACACCAATTTGGATCCCTTTTTCAAGCATTTCGGTTTCGAAATAGACAATCGTCTGCTGATGGATGCCCAGGCCTACCAGGTGCAAGCCCTACAAAATCTGGGCTTCATCCAAATGAAAGTGTTGGTGGATTACCCCTTCGCCCCCCGCATGACCGATCTCAACCGGGAAAGTCCCATTGTGAATCGCCTGGATGAAGTAGGCTTTTTCTTTGTTAGTCAAGTGAATGCTGCTGTCGATACGACAAAAACTGACAGTATCGAGTTTATTCCGTTGATCAAGACGTCGCCTCACACGGCTTACGCTAAAGCCGATCCACGCACCCATTCGGTGGACATCAACCCGGGAAAGAAGTACGGAATCAACTTTTTCCGGGAGGGTCCCAAAACTGTGGCGGCCCTCATCAAGGGTAATTTCAAATCTTACTTCGGAGACAAACGTCCCGAATCGATCAACTATCCGGATCCCCACTTGAGTACATCCCAGGCGCCGGTGGAAATCGTGGCCGTGGGTAACGGTAACTTCCTCGAAGCTCAGTTTCGGGTACCTTCCGCGCTTACTTTCTTCCTGAATAGCATTGACTGGCTTTATGATGAACACGGCTTGATTTCCATCCGCTCCAAGAATATCAATCCACCTCAACTGGAAGAAACAACCCCGGCCACACGAGCGCTGATCAAATGGCTTAACATTCTGCTCGCTCCCATCATTCTGATCACTTTTGGTATCATTCGGTGGGTCATCAGGCGCCGGGCTAAAAAACTGGTAGGAGGGCTGGCGGCATGAAAAACAAACAGTTGTATATTCTGCTTGGGGTTCTGATCGTTTTACTAGGGGCCTATCTGTTATTTCATGGCAGCCGGGAAGTACGGAAATCCAAAGTGGAGGTGAACCTCGCCATCGACCAGGATAAGCTGTACCAGATAGTCCTGGAGAATCAGAAGGACACCTTGCATTTCAAGCGTCAAGATGAGAAAACCTGGCTGCTGGAAGATTATCCCCTGGAGAAGTTCACCTTCGAGAACTTTCTAAAAACCATCACTTCCTTGCAAGCAGACCGACTGGTTTCTTCCAATCCCGCTCGTTATCCGAAGTACGGAGTTGATTCCTCAGCCACTTTGCTACGCCTTTTGGATAAAGAGGGTAACGAACTACTGGCGCTGCGACTGGGTAAGCGGGGAGCTACCTACCGGGAAACTTTCGTGCGCCCTGAAAATAGTCTCCATGTGGTAGCCGTTCCCACTAACCTGGTGCGTTACGAAAGCGTGAAAAAAAGCTATTTCTGGGACAAGACCATGTTACAGTTTGATCCCCAGAACGTCTCCAAGGCTGAATTCAATGGTAAGTTCAACTACGTGCTTACTAATACACCCGAAGGTTGGAAATTCAACGGTCAGCCGGCGGATTCAGCTAAGGTGGTTCGCTTGTTAAGCGAGATTAGCCATTATCGTGCATCCAATTTCAGCACGGATCCATTCGATTCCACGCGTAAGCCGGTGGAAGAAATCCTCATAACCCTGGCTGACGACAATACTCAGGAAATTGCGTTCTATAAGTTGGATAACAAGCAAAGCGTTTATCAAGCCGTTGTTAAAGGCAAATCCAAGGTTTTTGAATTCTCCAAAGCGCGGGTGGACCGTTTAAACAAGACCTACAAGGATTTCCGGCCGGAAGAGAAGAAACAAAACAGCTCTAAGTCTGCCAGCTCTAAGAAACAAGCCAACAAAGCAGATTAAACGCCTCGCCGGTTGTTTATCTGCTATTGGGAGCTCCTCCTGAATTGGGGGAGCTTTTTTATGTCAAGTCGGCGATGAAAGCGTACCGGCCGGGGAATCACTCCCGGTGTACGTGATAGGCCGAAGCTTGACTGGTGGGGAAAATGACCATATCGGCAATCTGTACATGAGGGGGGCGGCTGAGGGCAAAAAGCACCGCTTCAGCAATATCCTCGGCGTACAGTGGCTCCAAACCCTGGTAAACCTTGGCGGCCTGTTCACGATCGCCATTGAAGCGCACGATACTGAACTCGGTTTTCACTAATCCTGGTGAGATAGTAGTAACGCGGAGAGGAGTATTCACCAAATCCATCCGTAAGCTCTTGGTGAGTGCAGTAACAAAATGCTTGGTACCGCAGTAAATGCCGCCACCGGGATACGCCTCCAAACCGGCGATGGAGGAGATATTCACGATATGCCCCTGCCCACGTTCCACCATAGGCGGCACAAAGACCCGCAAGAAATTCAGCACTCCCTTTATGTTAGTGTCGATCATTACGTCAATATCGGAGGCAGAATAGGCGTAGGCCTTTTCCAGCCCAAGTGCCAGCCCAGCGTTGTTTATCAGGATATCCACCTCCCGCAGTTTCTCAGGTATCCGCTGGGGTAAGGTATTTATTGCCTGGTGATCACGTACGTCCAGGGCTTCGAAATAGATTTCGGTACCATACTCCTCTTCCAGCTCCGAGGCCAACTTGGCTAACCGATCCCGGCGCCGGGCCAAAAGAACTAGACGACATCCTTCTTTGGCTAACAAGCGGGCACAGGCACCCCCTATACCAGCGCTGGCACCCGTTATCAAAGCCGTTTTATCAGCCAACAGTTTCATAGGGCAAATCCTTTCTATTTTTTAGTATTCCCACCGTCCAAAAAAGCAGGCTGAAAATCATTCCCGGGTAAAAAGGCTCCAACCCCCACAGATAGCCACCTCCAGGTTCTTTTGCAACCAGGAGCCAGGTTAGGGATACCAAAAATGCTGCCGGTATGTGTATAGGAATCCAATTACGAGGAATTCGTAGGGAGGGGAATAGAGCCGAAATCACTGGTAATAGCAAAGCCGGTAGGGCCAGAGTTCCCAGGGTGTACCATAGCTTGACAATACTTCGCAAACTTAGGGCTAACCAAAGGGAGAACACCAATGTTATTACCAGTCCGATTCGACTTCGTTTTCGAACATCCATTTCTTTCAGACCAGGTATTGTACGAAACAAATCATACCCGATGGTCATCGCGGACAAAAAGGCGTTGCTATCCAGAGTGGACATGATCGTGGCTAGTAAACTGATGTAAAACAGTCCTTTGAGCCCCACAGGTAATATTCTTTCTCCCAATGTCAGATAAATCTGTCCCGGTTGCGACTGGTCAGGAAGTAGCAATACGGCGTACAGACCCACGGTAGTGGTTATCAGATCGAAAACGAACCAGAAGAAAATTGACAAATATATACCCCGCTTGGCAGTACGGGCATCTTTTGCGGCGTGCACCCGCTGGTAAAAGCCGGGATCCACCAGGGTCCAGGAAGCAATAAAAAACCACACCAACAAAACCCCAAAAGGCAATCCACCAGTGGGGTTCAAATGGGAGGAAGGCAATTGGGAAAAAAGTACCGAGGGTGGCCCGGCTTCGATAATGGCTCCTCCCAACATAACTGCAAACCCCAGGAACATTAAAATGAATTGGAATACATCGGTATACACCACCGCTGCCATTCCACCGGTAAACAGGTAAACTGAAGCCAGTAAGGTCCCCACAACTATAGAAACCGTCAGTGACAGAGGAGTGAAGGCATGAAGGGCTAGGCCCACTGCTAAAACATAGGGGGCCGGTGATGTTAACAATAACACGAACAGCGCTCCGACAGTCGCGGATTTATGGCCGTAGGCCTCACGCAAAATGTCAGGAATGGAACGGTATGGCTTGGCCCGCGCCCTGTGGATAAAAAAACTGGCGAAAATGAAGGCAAAAAAGTAGTACGGTAAGCCGAAAACTACCCAATTGCTCAGACCATATTTATAAGTGAACTCGCCGATTCCAAAAATCCCACCGTACCAGGTTGATACCAAGGTAGCAACAAAAAAGGGCAGCGTAAGTCGCCGCCCCATGAGCAAATAGCTATCGCTGGCAGCAGTGGTTTTCCGGGATAAGCCCAGAATCAGTAATACAGTTAAATAGATTAATAGAAGCGACTTATCCAGCATACACGGGATATTCAACTATCACATAAAGGCATCCGGTGGATATTGCTATGTTACAGGGTGTTATAACGACTTCATTACTTTGACTAAAATGGTTTTGGAGGGTTAAATCCTCCGCTGGCAAGTCCCATTTCAAGCTTTGGGTGCATAATCCTCCCGCCGTGGGAAAAGGGAAGAGGCTCACCGTGGTACCCTGCGGTACGTCAAGGGACAAAGCGGCGGATGGTGTCACACGGTGACACTGCTCAGACTCAGTGAAAAATGCGACTTTTATTTCAGGAGCAATCTTGCTAGCGACAATAAGGTTTGACAGCCAATGATCTGTACGAGCGCCGAAGCCACCCAGGATGCTAATTCTTTGAGGCGTTTGCCCTCTTTCTGATAGATATCTAAGGCATTTCTCAAAATCAGTGGAATCCTGGTCCTCGTATTGAACCGTCTCGACTCCTGATGGGGTAAAAACGGAATTAGGCAATGAATCCAGATCGCCCACTATGGCAGTGGGTTCAAGCCCAGCCGCTTTCAGAGCGGTATATGCGCCGTCAGCCGCAATTATCCAGGATGTTCGAGAGCAAAAGAATTGCAATAAGCCTGGCACGGGAGGAGCACCATTTAAGACCAGTATTAAATGCTTATTTTGGGTACCGCTCAATAGTGGAAATAGCTTTCTCCGATGAATTCGCGCAATATAGAGGTTCCCGGGACGTACTTTTTCGGGATTCCGTGGAAGATCGAGAGCAGATTAATCAACCGATCGCGGAGCGTCGAGCGAGGAGCCTCTTTAAGCAAAGGGAGGGCGAAGGATTTAAGTACTGCGTGTTCGTAAACCAGGGAGGAATTAAACATGGCATCTGCGCTTTCCTGAAAGGGGAAGATGTTATGCATTTCCCCATAGCGAACTGATTGCCAACGGTTTAAGGTTTCCTCTGCGGAGTAGCCCCGGAATTGATGGTCCCGGACCAAGCGTCTGATCAAGCGACTATCAGAGGTGGATACGGGGTGGTGATTATCGATGTTAAGCTGTGTCAGTGCGCTGATGTAGATCTTAAAGTATCCCTCTTTGGCTAAGCCCTGGGTAATAACCGGATTCAAGGCATGGATACCTTCGATAATTACTTTGTCATTATGATTCAAAACAATTCGCCGGCTGGTGACATACCAGCGGCCGCTATGGAAGTCGTAATTACGTTCTCTGATAGGTTGTCCGGAATAAAGGGTGTTCAAATCCCGTTGTAAAGCTTCAATATCCAGTGCTTCCAGCCGTTCGAAATCCAAAGTACCATCTGGTAAAGGGGTCATCTCTGACCGATTGAGGAAATAGTCGTCCATGGAGATTTGGATGGCATTGTAGCCATTGACTTTCAATTGGATTTTTAACCGCTTGGTGAAGGTCGTTTTTCCCGATGAAGAGGGCCCTGCTACAAAAATGAAGCGCACGTCTTTCCGATCGGAGATTTCGTCGGCCAGGGCGGCTATGCGTTTCTCATGCAAGCCTTCAGCCACCCAAATCATTTCTTTAAATCCATCGCCTCTAACTTTCTCATTCAATTCAGCCACAGTGGAGACGCCCAGGATTCGGCCCCATTGCTCGTGTTGTTTCATCATTTGAAAAAGCTTGGGGTAATCCTGAAAAGGTGGGAGGGGAGCGTTGGGTTCTGTTCCTATACGTAGCAGAAAGCCCTGGTCATACGGTCTGAGTTCGAAAGTCGGCACCTTTTTCAGATCCAAAGTGGTAAACTCATATGATGGTGAGATAAAATCCCCCAGCTTAATTAGAGGCGGACGTTGATCGTACTGCCGAGGGGCGTTAAGATGACGCCAATGTTTGGGAGTGGCTTTGAGATAGGCCAGGGCTGGTTTCTGGCGCCGCAGCTCTTCCATAGCTTTTTGGATTTTCTGGAGCATTTCCGTACTAGGAGGAGTGACTTCTGCAAAATGACAGTAGTAGCCATCTCCAAAAGAGTGTTCAACAACCAGCGTCAGCTGATCTTGGTAAATACGGTGAACGGCAGCAGCTAACAGAAAGATTACTGCTCTCCGATGATGTCGATCTTCTTCTAAAGAAATAGCCATAGAGTTCCCTTCTCAGCTTTCACATGGTCACGTGTGTAGATAGATCTTAACCATCTCACACCCAGTTTAGAATAGTGTAAAATATTTCTCAGGCAGCATTTTTTCATAAGACAAAGAACCCCTGCCATTCGGACAGGGGTTCAGGGTACACCCGCCAGGACTCGAACCCGGAACCTTCTGGTCCGTAGCCAGACGCTCTATCCAGTTGAGCTACGGGTGCATATTAAAACCGACGCTCTCGCACCGGTATCGCAGAAACTGCCAAAAAACTTGCAGCGCGTAGGGGAATCGAACCCCTGCTACCGGCGTGAGAGGCCGGCGTCCTAACCGCTAGACGAACGCGCCCTGCTGCCGGGGGAGGATTCGAACCCCCATAGACGGATCCAGAGTCCGCAGTGTTGCCATTACACCACCCGGCACTTTTCAGAAAGCGCGGCGAATATAAAGCGAAGCCCCTGTTTAGGCAACCATTTGCAAGCAGCGTTTTTTCAATTTTTGAATTTATTGAAAATGCACTATTCGTTTTTTGTAACGATAAGCGGTTTATTACAACTAGCAATCTAAGTCGTTGTATATCAATTCA